>JAGXOS010000041.1 GCA_023659775.1 Methanomicrobia archaeon LH_S14
TTAAACATAAATACAAATTTCAAAGGAGTTTCGTACTTTTCAAACACCCTCTAAGAGAGTATGATCGCCTAAAGGCTGTAAACCCTCCTCAAAGTCCTTAGAATAAATATCTCTCGCAATTTCTATCTCCGGTGAGGCAAAAGGGTGTTCCTTTAATCTCGTTACATCATCCCTACCCCTGCCATCCGTTTCAATTAAAAAATCCGCATCAATCGCTCTTTCCCTTTTTTCTGATTTTATTTTCTCTAACCACCTTACAAAAGCTTCTCTTTCCCTGAGTTCCTCCTCTGACATACGAACTCTTTTCGTTTTTCTTTTTTCTAAAAACCATTTGCGTTTTAACTCCACTCTGCTTGGCAGTTCTACTCTTGCAACAATATCCGGTAGATGCTTTTCAATATAATCCATAAATAACCTCACTAATTCGGCCTTCCCAATCCCCGGGTATTTGGACAAGGTTATATCAACTGCAGATTGTATCTTATCCATTCTTCTTCTCCCCCACCCTCTATTTACCTCTATTTACCTTCCTTTCAAATACTTCTGCAAATCCTTCTTCTATCTCCTTCTTTGCTTCCGGTGGAAGTTCTATTCCTCTTCCTTCCATCATCATTCTAATTTCTCCAAGATTTATGAAATACCCCCTCCATTTTGTTCCTAATTCTCCTATTATTTTTGCAGATTCTTCATAAAAGTCATTTAAGTTGCTTTCCGCTGAGAAGAGTTTGTAAATATTATCAGTGTATAAGTATATTTCTTTTTCCTTCTTCGCTTTTTCTTCTTCGCTTTCTTCCAAATGATAGTCATAGATGAAATACTCATAATAGCTACTGAAAACTTTCATCACGAGATAAAAGACCAAATCCTCTGGATAGAAGCCATAAGTGTTAATCACCCTTGAGATTTCAGAAGCTATACCTTCAACTAATCTATTGCCTATTTTTATTAGCAATCTTCTGTTTCCATTTAAGTGTTCCAACAGCATCGTTCTTGTTTCTTTTGTAAAATCCGGACTTTCTTTATATATAGAAGATTCAATATCGCCGATAAGGTATTTCCGGACTTCTTTTTCGTAATTTTGATACTTCTCCCAAATTTTCTTATTCTCTATTTTATCCTCCAGTAAAGACGATATCCCCTCGAGGAATTTTCTCCCTGCATCCTTGCACCTCAGTAAATTTTTCTCATTAATTCCCTTGATCCTTCTGATTTCAAGTGATATTTCTTTGCAAAGAAAACCCATTATAATCAGGTCATTTCTTTTCATAATCATTGAATCAGTAGCAATACGATTCCCGATTATATTAACGAGGTCGAGGTTATCTCTTTTCAGTGCTTCAATGGCTACTGCCATATCTTGCTTTATTGTTTCTATCATGGTGTTTTGTTATGTATCATATAGGATATATATAACTTTTTCTAATGATATAATAAAATCAGGACAAAATGGGACTACAAGAAGACGTTAACGAAAAGCTAATGTGTGAATTCGCCAACGAAATAATAAACGGAGATATACAATAAATAAATAAAAATGCATATCATACGAACCACCAAAAGCATCTGTCCGGTATGCTATCGCATCATAGATGCGAAACTGTACGAAGAGAACGGTGCAGTGTACATGGATAAGAGCTGTGCGGAACACGGCACTTTTAAAGACCTGTGCTGGTCAGATTATCGCCTGTACAAACAATTTGAAACGAAAGACATCGAAGGAGCAGGAAGAAGAGAGATAAACACAGAGTCAGCAGCTATAAGCGAATATAAAGGCTGCCCATTCGATTGCGGTTTGTGCCCGCAACATGAATCATCCACGGTTTTGGGCGTCATAGACGTAACCGAGAGATGCAACCTGAGATGTCCTACCTGCTTTGCAAAAAGTAACGGGAATAGCAGTGGACATGATAAAGACCCAGATATAGAAGAAATAAAAGCGATTATAGACAACTTCGCAGCGAACACAAATGCTGCGGGACTTCAATTCAGTGGCGGCGAACCCACGCTAAGAGAAGACCTGCCTGAACTTATTTCATACGCAAGAAAAAAGTTCGACCACGTGGAAGTGGATACCAACGGTCTAAAAATGGCACAGAGTGAAGAATATTGCAAAGAGATAGAATCCGCAGGCACAAGTGTTGTTTATCTTCAATTCGATGGTGTAACAGAAGCGCCTTACGAGAAGCTGAGAGGACAAAAACTGCTCGAAGTGAAGAAAAAAGCGATAGAGAACCACCGAAAAGCAGGACCCAAACCTGCTATCGTTCTCGTGCCTACCGTCGTAAAAGGAGTAAACGACAATCAAATCGGTGCTATTATAAAATTTGCAATAGAGAATAGTGATATTATAAGAGGAGTAAATTTCCAGCCTGTTTCTTTCTGCGGTAGAACGTCATACAACGAAAACGAAAGGATAACGGTTTCTGATGTCATCGGTAAAGTAGAAGAACAAACGGGTTTTCTTCATAAAGATGATTTCTTTCCTCCTTCGCTGATGAGCGTGCTGCTTGGAACCCTGGGCAAATCGGAGGTAGGCTGCCATTTCTCCTGTGGTGCTTTTTCTTATCTCGTGATCGAGAAAAACGGTAAAGCAGGAGAAAAAGTAGAGCCAATAACGAAATACGTGGATATGGAAAGATTGGCGGCGGCATATAAAAAAAAGAAAAAGATACCTGTTTTCGCGGCTTTAAGAAGTATCCATCCAGGTTTTTTAAAAGAGCTTTTTATCGGATTCGTAAAAAGCCACAGTTACTGGGACTTAAGCGACCTCCATTTCAATCTCCTATTCATCGGTTCAATGCATTTCATGGACCCATACAATTTCGATTTAGAAAGGGTAAAGAGATGTGTGATTCATTATGGTTTGCCAGATGGTAGAATAGTGCCTTTTTGCTCTTATAATAACATACACAGGAAAGAAAAAATCACAAATTACAAGCACCAAATTAAGCCCTTACAGGGCTTGCGGGGTCGTGGGCAGAGCCCACGGAAATAAACCCAAATGACCAAAAACCAAAATACAAAACGGTATGATTTGGAAGAGCGAACATTAAAGTTTGCAAAAGAAGTAATTGAATTTGTAAAAACTCTTCCAAAAACCACTGCTAATGTAGAAATAGCAAAACAGGTTATCAGATCTTCCAGCTCCGTAGGAGAAGCGAAAGAAAGCATTTATTGGTTTAAACTCGCTGAAATAAAAACCTCAGAGAGTGAAACGAAAAGAAAAACGCTAATCGAAGAAGCAACTCAACTTGTCAAAATCTTCAGTTCAATAGTGGAAAAATCCAAATGAGTTTATGATTTTGATTTTAGTGCTTGGAATTTATTTGTAATTTGGTGCTTGGAGCTTGTAATTTTTACTGACATACTATCTCAGATTATCCATACATGTAGTGAGATGGTTCAGCTCCTACGCCTTCGCCGCGATAAGCAGCTCTCTCTCTTTGTTTCCTTATTCTCTCTTCAACGGCTTCTGCACTTTCCTTAAGCATCTCTTCTATCTTTGTTGTTTCTAATTCTATCCCGGCTAATTTCTTGAAAGCCCTAAGAGCTCCGGCACATGCTCTCAGGTCTTCAGGATATTTTCCTACGCCAAGAATAGAATAACTTTCAATGCCTAATTTAGAGGCAAAACCAGGTAGAAGCCCGGTTTTACGAATAATGGAATATCTACCGATGTTTTTTCTCGTCATCTTATTGATTCTATCCGGAATTTCTTTCTTCGACCCTTCAAAAAAGCCAATATACGCCTCTACTTCCTCGTTCATCTTTCTAAAGGGCTCTTGTGATGGCAAAATTACCCCCACTGTATATAACTCCTTAACACAAAGCTCTTTTGAGAGATGCGCCAAAACCTCAGCCTGTTTATACGCCGCTTTTGGAATATACTCGGTCTCAGGATATTTGCCAATATAACAGTATAATCTCTTCTCCTCACTGTACCAAATCTCGTCATGCGGGATTTCAAATTCTTCTTCATGTGCTTCTGCCACAGGGGGGAAGTCATAAGAATACAAATTCAATATCTCCTCTGAGTCCTTTAAAAGCTCCTTTAAGTGATATGGTATGATATTTCCCATAGGTGGAAATCCTGCAATCAAGATATTCTCGTAATTCTTTACCTTCTCTTTAAACTTCTCCTCATCTACGTTCCAATAAACCGTGAATTCTTCGATTTCAAAGCATCCACCCACCCCCTCCTCTACTTTTGAAGTTCTCATTTCTCAATCTCGTGCTCTCACTTCTCTTTTCTCGATTCGATAATCGCATTAACCAGTCTTTCTATCGATTCCCTGTATTCTTTCCGCTCTTCTTTCAATTCCTCCAAAATCCCCTCCATGTTCTCCGCTATCTTCCCATATTTTGCGTCTAAATTATCAAACTTCTGGATGGTATCGTGATGAAAATCCAGTAGAAGGGTTTTGTTCTCCTCTCGGGATTCCCGCATTTCATTCACACCACTTTTTATAATGGTGAGTGTTTGGCCTTGTTTCTCAATCATCACATCCTGCTTACCCAGCATCTGATCCTGCTTCTCAATCAAAGTAGTAAAACCTTGCTTGTTTTCCTCCCTGCCGGCATCGATCTTATTGCCAAGGTTCCCATTCATCATCGCAGTTGTCTCAATCAACACCTTCAACGATTTTGCAGCGGTATCCAGCCTCTCAGCAGTCTCCTCCTCGGATCTCCCTCTCTTTATCTTAAAGTGCTCGAATTCTCCAGTTACTTTTTCATAGTTTACATCAACCAGTGTTATTCTTATCATAGGATCATCCTCTGGATGTGCTTTCCTGACAAACTCCTCCAAGATTTCATCCTCTCCTTCTACAACTATCTTTACAGTTCCATCTGGCTGGTTTTCAACAAAACCAACTACGCCCAAGTCCATAGCCCGGTCAGCTATTAAGTCCCGGTATCCAACCCTCTGTACCCTTCCTTTCGCGATAATTATTGCCCTCTTCATTTTTTTATTTCGCCGCTTTATTTTTGTTTTTATTTATTATAAATAATAAGAGATTGACAAATGAAAGAGGAAAGGCATGACGTTGTAGTGGTAGGAGCAGGACCTGCCGGCAGTATAACAGCGAAAACCGCTGCTGAGCACGGGTTAGACGTCCTTTTGATAGAAAGAAACCAGGAGATAGGCGTGCCCGTGAAATGCGCGGAAGGAGTGAGCAAAGAAATAGAGAAGTTCGTTGCACTCGATAAAAAATGGATCTGTGCAGAGGTAAAAGGAGCGAATATATATGGTCCTGATGGTACGAAGGTGGTTATGTCGGGGGAGAAAATGAATGAAGTGGGATATGTGCTCGAAAGGAGAATATTTGATAAGTTTCTTGCAAGCGAAGCTGCACGTGCAGGTGCAGAGGTAAGAGTCAAAACAGAAGCTTATGGCATCATTGAAGCCAACGGGTATGCAAAAGGTGTTTATGTTCGTTCTATAGGGGAAGATACACGTATTTCCGCTCCGGTCGTAGTTGGTGCTGATGGAGTAGAGTCAAAGGTAGGCAGATGGGCGGGTATTAACACGAGACTGCTACCTTCTAATGTATCAGTAGGCGCTGAGTTCCTTATGTGCGATATAGAACTGAACAAGGATTATTCCGAATTTTTCCTGGGCAGTGAAGTTGCACCAAAAGGCTATGCCTGGGTATTTCCAAAAGGTGGGGATTGTGCAAATGTAGGACTTGGAATTGGTGGTGATGTATCGGGCGAAAAACACCGTGCGATTGATTATTTAAAGGCATTTGTGCGTAATAAGTTTCCCGATGGGAAGACGGTGGCTGAGATGTACGGTGCGGTGCCGCTGAGCGGACCGCTAAACGAAACCGTAGCGGATGGGCTTATTTTAGTAGGAGATGCTGCGAGGCAAGTTAATGCTTTAACCGGCGGCGGCATTACGTATGCAATGCAAGCGGGAAAAATAGCAGGCGATGTAATAGCAAAGGCGGTGCAAGAAAAGGATTTTTCAAAGAAGAGATTGATGGAATACGAGAGCAGATGGAGAAGCGAGTTTGGGAAACGGTTAGAAACGGGCTTAAAAGCAAAAGAATTCTTTTTCACGCTATCTGATGAAGACCTCAACACGCTTGCCCATTCTTTAGCAGGGGTAAAAATAGAAGAGCTTTCTACTGGCGCACTGTTGTTGGAATTGATACGGAGAAATCCGAAGATGCTGCTTGGACTGGCGAAAATGGTGCTCTAAAACAAATGTCAACGCAGGAGACAAGAGATAGTTACAGGCATGTCCCATTTATTACGCTGTCACTAACAGAGCCGAAACCGTGTATTTGGATTACTCTTTCGGGCTGCAACTTCAAATGTAAGGGATGTTTTAGCATAGCTCGTGACACGGTAGGCGAGCCGATGACCGTTGAAAAGTTAATAAATTTCATAGAGAAATCAAGCCGGGCTTATAATAACAATACGCCACTGGAAGAGGCTATAATTACTGGAGGCGAACCAACTCTGGACATGGGCTTTTTGCTTGACCTCGTGCTAAAACTCAAAAGGAGTGTGGGGGTGAAACACATTACACTATCTACGAACGGATATTTATTGGACATGGATTGCGTAATGAAATTGAAGGATGCGGGTCTCGACGAAGTTAAGCTTGACATAAAAGCGTACAATGAGTCAATCCACCGGTGGTACACCGGTTTGTCCAACCGCCCGGTTCTTAAGGCTGCGAGATATCTCTGGGAAAACGAACTTGATTTCAGGGTAGAAACGGTATTGATGCCGGGGATTGTGGATGTGGAAGAAATCGAGCGAATCGCTTCTTTTTTAGCTCAGATTGATCCGGGAATCAAGTATAAAGTCGTTAAGTTTGCACCTGGAGAGGCGAGGGAGAAAGTAACAAGAAGGCCGAGTGATGAAAAGATTGAACGTGCGGCTGAATCCGCTTCAAAGTACCTGAGGAATGTCGCCGGGGGCAAAGCATGTGTCCAGCAATTTGTTTCTCAGGAACCAGGAGAAGAGGACACGAAGAAATGGATTAGAGTGTATCCGGATATGGAAACAGAGACAATAATTGCAAAACCTTTCTTTGGAAAAGAAAGTTTGATCAAAAATTGAAATAGATTAAAAACCATATAGGAGATAAATAAATGCCAACTCTGGATACGGGATATGGACGTGACTATAGAAACATTCCTTTTATTACTCTGTCAGAGCTAAAGCCACGAGTTTGGATCACGCTTTCGGACTGCAACTTTAAATGTAAAGGATGCTTTAGCTTCGCTCGTGAGCCAATAGGTGAGCCGATGCGTGTCGAGCAGTTAATAAACCTGGTGAAGAAATCGTCGAGGAGATATTATGGAGATACGCCGCTGGAAGAAGCGGTAATAACGGGAGGCGAACCCACGCTAAACAGACATTATCTCGTGGATTTGGTATCGCAGCTAAAAGAATTTGTTAGGGATGTGGTGCTTGACACGAATGGATACCTTTTAGACGATGCTTACTTAGAAGAGCTAATAGAAGCGGGATTAACTGAAGTTATGTTTGATTTGAAGGCGTGGGATGAAAAACTGCATGAATGGTACACCGGGTACTCGAATAAAAGAATATTAGCGAATATAAGAAACGCGTATGGGAAGATAAAGCTCGTGGTGAACACCGTGTACATACCGGGGATTGTGGATGAATCCGAAATAGAGAGTATAGCGAGGTTCTTATCTGAAATAGACAAGAAAGGGGAGATAGATTACAGAATAAATAGATACAACACGAATTTGAGCCACGAGAAGATATCAAGGAATCCATATCCTGAGGAGATAGAGCGTGCTTACTCGATTGTTACTAAATATATGAAGAACTCGGTGATAGGTAAGAGTTGCGTGCGCGAAAGGAAAATAGAAGTAAAAAGGGGTTGGATAACGGTATTTCCAGATGGAACCTCGAAAAGGCGGACTTTAGATGATTATAGGGCGGAGAACAAAAGGATAAAAATGGGAAGTGCTACTGTCGTTTAATCTCCAAATACAAAGGGACTTAGCCATCTCTGGAAATAGACAATGATAAGGGGATTCAGATGGTTAGATTTGGAAGATATTCTGAGAATAGAGAAGAAGGCATTTCCAAAATCACCTTACAACAGATTTACTTTCTTGTATTATGCATCAGCATACCGGGATAATTTCATGGTATATGTACATGAGGATAAGGGAAAGGGCTTGAATAAAATCGCTGGCTATATTATCTTTTATCCAGAAGGGCATATAGTGTCTATCGCAGTGCATCCCGCGTATAGGAGGAGGGGTATAGGGACTGAGCTTGTAGGAGAAGTTTTGAAAGTAACGAAAGGAAATGCGAGTGTAGAAGTCCGAGAGAGCAACGAAGTGGCAAAGAAGTTTTATAAGCATTTGGGCTTCTCCCGGCAGTCTATAATCCCAAAGTATTATGGCGATGAAGATGCGCTGTTGATGATAAAATAAAGAAAAAGATTTATAAGCAAAACCCGTATCTGAAATTGCCATGTTATTCAGCGAGCACCAGCACCTCCTGGTAACCGTAACTGTGCTTACAGTATTGATAGCTTTTTCGCTCGTGCTTTATGCCTACTTAAAGCGTAAAATAAACACTTCTGCGTTTATTGGAACGCTCATGCTTGGCGTGGTAATTCTAATAGCGTTTAGACTCAAATTTGGTTATGCCGGTATGCTTGTGCTGCTCGCATTCTTCCTGTTCGGGAATTTGGTTACGAAATATAAATACGATAAAAAAGCAAAACTCGGCGTTGCAGAGGGGAACAAGGGCATGCGAGACATAAATAACGTGCTTGGCAACGGCTTGTCACCGCTGATTTTTGCACTGCTCTTTGCAGTTTCCAGCCAGAGCCATAACACGATTTTCTTGCTCGGCTTCTCAGGCGCAGTCGCTACTGCTTGCGCTGATACATTTTCAACTGAAATCGGACAAGCGGAGGGAAATCCGAGGTTAATTACAACGCTTAAAAAAGTACCGGTGGGCACAAACGGTGGCATTAGTTTACCGGGTCTTGGCGCATCACTGCTCGGCTCAGGTTTGATTTCGCTAGTCGGTCTTGCATTTTGGTTTGACCTTCAAATGTCCTCAAGAACTATTTTATTCCTCTCATGCGTTTGTCTCTTATCAGGGTTCTTAGGTTGTATCGTAGACAGCTTTCTTGGCGCAACCGTTGAAGATAAACCCTTTTATAAATTCAGATTGAATAAACATCACGTGAACATCTTAGCTACGCTATTCGGGGGTATTTTTGCAATTTTATTGGGCTATTCTTTTGGAATACAAATATAATTATAATATGTCAATCCTGATAAAGAACGTGCTGTTGGAAGGAAAAGAGAGGAATATAAATATCGAGGGGAATTTGATAGAAGCGATTAGCGAAGACAAGAGCAATAAAGAAGCAGAATTTGTGATTGATGGAAAAGACAAAGCAGCAATTCCCGGATTATTCAATGCACATACGCATGCAGCAATGACTTTGCTTCGTGGATATGCAGATGACATGCCGCTTCAGGAATGGCTTGAGACGAAGATATGGCCGGTAGAGGCGAAGATGAAGGAGGATGATGTTTATTGGGGGACGAAACTCGCATGTTTGGAGATGATAAAATCAGGCACAATTTTCTTTAACGACATGTATTGGCACTGGAGAGGCAGTGCGAGGGCGGTTGCGGAATGTGGAATAAGGGCGGCGTTATCCGCAGTTTTTATTGACAGTTTTGACGAAGGACTCGCAAAAGAGCAGATAAGAAGGAACGAAGCCTTATACGAGGAAAGTAAAAAAATATCAGAAAGAATTATTTTTGTGCTTGGACCGCACGCAATCTACACAGTTTCGAAGGAAAGCCTATGTTGGGTGCGGGATTTTGCGGAGAAACACGACTTGCTGGTTCATATTCACTTATCGGAGACAGAGGAGGAGGTTGAGGACTGCATAAAAAGGTATGGTATGCGACCAGTGGAATTTCTCGATAGCATTGGTTTTTTAAGTACGAGAACTATTGCCAGCCATTGCGTTCATCTGAGCAGAAAAGAAATGAAGTTGCTGAAGAAGAGTGATGTGAAGATAGTGCATAATCCGACGTCGAATATGAAATTAGCAGCAGGGAAGATGCCATACGAAGAGCTGAAGAGGGCTGGCTTGTATTCAAATATCGCACTTGGAACGGACGGCTGCGCCTCTAATAACAATCTTGACATGTTTGAGGAGATGAAGATAGCGTCTTTGTTTCATAAGGCATTCTCCGGCGACCCGACGAGCATGCCAGCTAAAGAAGCTTTTGAACTCGCAACACTTAACGCAGCTAAGATGTTCAGGTTGAATTCTGGTGTGATCGAGGAGGGGGAACTGGCGGACGTTGTCCTGCTGGACTTGAAGTACGCAGAACTTACGCCGAACCATAATTTGACTTCGAATATTGTATATTCCGCGAATGGAAGTTGCGTTGATACTGTAATTTGTGATGGAAGGATTTTAATGGAGGGAAGGAAGGTAGAGGGAGAGGAGGAGATAAAGGATAAGGCGAAAGAGGTTGCTTATGAACTCGTGAAGCATGGATAATGAGGAATATGCAAAAAGAAGCAATTTTTTTTTTTGTTGTCAAAAACAATTGCGGGGCAGCCTCAGAAGAAATAACAATAATACTTCTCTTTTTTCGCCACTGCCTCATGCGTGCTTATGCAGAATGCAAAACCTGTCTTTGTTGATATAGAGCCCAGAACCTACAACGTCAATCAATTCGAAATAGAAGATAAAATATCCGAGAGAACAAAGGCGATAATTCCTGTTCATCTATACGGTCAGCCCTGTAAGATGAAAGAGATTATGGATATAGCTGAGGAACGTAACCTCACGGTGATTGAGGATGCCGCGCAGGCGCATGGTGCAGAGTATGATGGGAAAAAGATAGGTTCCATTGGCAACATAAGTGTTTTCAGCTTTTATTACATGAATGTCTGGGTTATAATTACAGGATGACGAACATAGCGGCTGCGATTGGTTTAGCACAGTTAAAAAAGCTTGACAAACTGAATAAAAATATCTTTTTTTTATGGTGAAGTGGAGATCGGCAAAAACTTCAGGACTGGTCACGGGGTGTTAATAAGAGAAAAAACGGTAATTGGCGACGATGTTCTGGCAGGGACAAATTCGGTTATTGACGGCGACTGCCGGATTGGAAACGCGGTGAGCATTCAAACAAATGTGTATATTACGAGATATACCGTGGTTGAGGTGGGAGTATTCTTTGGACCATGTGCAGTTACGCTAAATGACAAGTATATGGAATATGACGTGGATTTAAAGGAATTACTTAAGAGAACCGTTGAGGAAGAGGGGTTAATTGCAACCGTTAGCTTAGTGGAGAGAGATTTTAACATCATTACTGTTCCTACGCTTATAAGAGGAGAGGAGCCGGAAATAGATGCAATTTTTGCCGTTGCAGGAGAGATAAGAAAGCCGAGGGATAAGGTATTTGTGTTGGAGAGCACGGTGCCACCATTAACAACGCAGCGATTTGGCGGAATTATAGCGGAGAACACGGGATATAAAGCAGGAGTGGACTTTGGTATGGCATATTCTCCGGAAAGGGTTCAGGCGCCGCAGGTCTTGAGGGACTTGAAGACGTATCCTAAGATAGTAGGGGGAATAGATGAAAAAAGCGGGTTCATCGTTTCTGAAGTTTATTCCTGTTTTGCTCCGAGCATAATCCGCGTGAGCAGTCCATTAGTGGCTGAGATAGATAAGATAATAGAGAATACGCATAGAGACCTCAACATAGCATTTGCAAATGAATTAGCGAGGATATGCGAGATTTATGGTGTGGACGTGTACGAGATAATAAAAACAGCAAATTCTCAGCCTTATTGCAATATCCTGAACCCTGGATTGGTAGGTGGGCACTGCATTCCAATGGACCCTTATTATATACTAAGCGAGGTTGAGAGGCGAGGTTACACGGCAAATCTCATTAAGGAAGCCAGAAGAATAAACGAAGCGATGTCGAATCATGTTGCGGGTATGGTGGACGGAGAAAAAGTGGTAATACTTGGGTTGAGCTTTAAGCCGGATATTAAGGCGTTCGAACATTCACACACGCTAAAATTGATTGATGCACTGAGAGCGAAGTCGCGCGAGCATGAAATTGTGGTTCACGATCCATTTTTGGGGAATGAGGAGTTTGATTTCAAGGTGGAGAAAGGCTTGTATAAAGTGGTAGAAGGAGCGGATTGTATCATACTGGCGACGGGTTCTAGCGTAAGTGGTCTTTCATGGTCATAAGACTACCCACACCTGAGG
>JAGXOS010000042.1 GCA_023659775.1 Methanomicrobia archaeon LH_S14
GCGGTTACGCTTCTCGCGATAGGCACAGGTGTGTAAGAGGATAAAGTGACATTTGGGACTGCTGCGCTGAAATCCCCGCATCTTATAGAGGAGGTAGCGAATGCGTTTTCTTCTGACAGGGTAATGGTTGCGTTGGATGTGAGGAAAGGGAAAGTGGCGATAGATGGATGGAGGGAAACAACGGGATTAGAGGCGAGGGAAGCGGCGAAGAAAGCAGAGGAAATGGGTGCAGGTAGTTTGCTGTTTACAAACATAGACATTGAAGGTTTGATGAAAGGTATAGAAACGAAGATTATAGTGGAGTTCGTAAGTTCTGTGAGCGTTCCGGTGGTAATATCAGGGGGGGTGAGTAGTGTGGAGGACGTGATGCGGATAAAAGAGGCGGGAGCAAGCGGAGTTGTGGTAGGGAGCGCATTGTATAAGGGGAAAATAGATTGGAACAGATGTCTGAGTTTAGCGGTTTAGATATTAGATAACCGATAAATTAAACCGCTAAAAAACCAAGCCTCTAATCCGCTTGACTTCATCAGCGCCGCCGACAGGACTCGAACCTGTGACAAGCCGGTTAACAGCCGGGCACTCTACCAACTGAGTTACGGCGGCATTCGTGATTCTACACTAACTTATTATCAGTTTTTATTTAAACATAAATATAGATGCAATAATTCACAACCACTGCTCTATTTTCCGCTGCGGAACCTTTATTCTTTGCATTAAAATCCTTTCCAAAGCTTTGCTTACTCGCTCTTCCGAGAAATCATGCTTCTCACAGAGAAATTCTTTTACTTTCTCTTCATCCGGCGTTTCCCATTTTAGTTCATAAGATTCATTCACGTCAGGATGCAAGAAAATATCTCGAACAAGTTTGTAATTCTCTATCCCCTCTACTTTTTCTATTTCAGCTTCTGATATTAGTTTTTCGATGCTACGGTGTTTTTTTATCAGCTTTAGCGCCGTCTTAACTCCTATCCCTTTAATTCCCGGATTGAAGTCAGTGCCTACTAAAATTGCAAGGTCTACAAACTCTACGCGGGTTATCCCATGCTTTTTTTCGAGCGTTTTTAATTCAATGACCTCTGGGGATGTCTTTTTTCTCGCTACGCTAAGATTTCTTATCATAGCCGGAGCGCCAAAAAGCAAAGAATCGTAATCCTGAGAGGAAACGAGCTCGGCATCGCCTTTCTGAACCATATAAGCAGCCTGAGCTTCTCCTTCTGATGGTGCTTGCACGCAAGGAATGCCCATATACGCTAAAACCGTCTTCGCATCTTCAACTATCGTTTTGTCTATTCTTGCGGATGCTTGAGCATACTTAAAAGCTTCTTCCGGAAACAGCACCTTTGCTTCTTCCCATTTCCTTTTTGCTTCCGCTCTCCGTTCCGATCTGCCTTTGATAACCTTCGCTTTTAGCTCAGAGGGTTTGCCATCAAAAACGAACACCGGCTTTATCCCTTTCTCCATTAGATTCGTTGTGCGATATATCAGCCCGGAGAGATGAGAAGTCGTTCTGCCCGAAGAATCTTTCAGTGGTGTTCCATCAGGCTGGCGGATGATGCTTAGGAATTGGTAAAGCGTGTTATATGCATCTACTGCAACGATTTTGCCTGATAGAACCTCTAAACTCGTTTCTTTTGGCTCTAATATCTCACCAATATTAACGCCCATTTTTTTATTTTATTCTTCTTTAATTTAAGAATAAATTAATATAGAAAGAATATGAACGTCGTTGAAGTTTTGATAGAAGGAGGGAAAGCGAGTCCAGGGCCCCCCGTAGGTCCTGCCCTGGGCCCGTTGGGTGTAAATATAAAGGAGGTAGTGGAATCTATAAACGGGCTCACGAAGGATTACGCGGGAATGGAAGTCCCGGTGAAGATAACCGTTGATGCCGGAAAGGTGGACATAACTGTGGGCGTACCGCCGACAGCAGCATTAATAAAGAAAGAGATAGGGATTGAGAAGGCAAAAACAGATTCTTCGGCTGATTATACGGGTGATATATCAATAGAGCAAATAAAAGAGATAGCAAAGAAGAAGAAAGAAGGAATGTTAGCAACTTCGTTGAAAAAAGCTATTAAAGAGATAATAGGCACTTGCGGTTCAATGCGTGTGCGCGTGGAAGGGAAAGATGCGAAAGAGATACAGAAGGATATAGAAGAGGGAAAGTATGATGAGGTGATAACATAAGTATGGAAGCTGAAGAGATGGTAGGAGCAGTGGAGAAGGTGTTGAAGTCGAAAGAGCGAGGGTTTGTTGAGAGTGTAGACCTCAACCTAAAGTTGAAGAACATAGATATGAAGCAGCCGAAGAGCAGGATAAACGTGGATGTCATTTTACCAAAAAAATTCAGTGAGCCGAAGATTGGCGTTTTTGCATCCGGTGAGATAGCGTTAAAAGCGAAAGAGGCAGGTGCTGAGGTGATAGACCCGGAGGAACTGAAGTCAATGGATAAGAAAAAAGCAAGGACGATGGTAAATAATTATGATTTCTTCGTTGCCGATGCCTCTATTATGCCCTTAGTAGGCAGAAGTTTGGGCACTATTCTTGGTCCACGGGGTAAGATGCCGGATCCTATTCCTCATGGGGTTGACCCTGTACAACTATTGTCGAGATTGAAGAGAACGGTCAAGGTAAGGTCGAAAACAACAGCGCTATGGGTGAATATAGGTCGTAAGGACATGGATGCGAAGGACATAGCAGAGAACGCAGCAGCAGTGCTAAAAGCGATAGAATCGCATTTGGAGCGGGGCTGGCAAAATATAGGTTCAATATACATGAAAACAACCATGGGTCCCGCAGTGAAAGTGGTGTGAGGAAGAGAATGAAAAAGAGAGTGAAGAGAGCTAAGGCATGGAAGAAGGAGCAGGTCGAGGGCATAAAAGACTTGGTGGGTTCCTATAAAACAATAGGTATAGCAAAAATAAGAGGTTTAGGGGCAAAGCAACTACAGCGGATAAGAAAAGAATTCAGGGATAAAGCAAGGTTGAGAGTATCGAAAAATAGCTTGATTTCCATTTCGCTGGGTGAAACTGGAATGAATGACATGGCTGATTTTGTAGACGACCAGATGGCGTTAATATTTACGGATTTGGATGCTTTTGAATTGTATACGATAATGGAGAAGGGAAAAATGCCTGCGCCAATAAAAGCCGGTGCAGTTGCTCCTCTTGATATTATAATCGAGAATGGACCTACTTCGCTCAGACCCGGACCGATAGTAGGAGAATTACAGAATTTAGGCATACCTGCGGGTATAGAGAGTGGAAAGGTGGTGATAAAGAAGAGAAAAGTAGCGGTGGAGGAGGGGGAAAGAGTTTCTCCTGCGCTTGCAGAAATGTTGGCAAGGCTTGAAATCTATCCGGTAATGGAAGGACTGGATTTGTGTGCAGTGTATGATCACGAAGCTCAAGTATTATTCACGCCTGACGTTCTTCATATAGACCTCTCGAAGTACTTTTCTGATGTGAAGGAAGGAGCGAAAGCCGCTTTTTCACTCGCCACACACATAAAGTTTGACTATCCAACTCCTTATACTATCGGTGATTTGATAAGCGAAGCGAGTGTAAAATCGCAAGCTCTGGCTTTGAACATCGCTTATCCAACTTCTGTGACGATAAAGCCGCTGATTCAGAAGGCATATTCTGATGCCAGGAATCTGTCTATAAATGCGTGCATATACGAACGCGATACGATGGCTTATCTGCTTGCAAAGGCGTGCTCGCAGGCGCAAAGTCTGGCTCGATACGTGGAAGGGTAAATCCCAACATTCTCTTTTTAGAGAAACTGAGAAAGCATTATATAAAAAGAAAGTGAAATAGTGAGTAATGAAGAAAGTTAGAATCAGATCAATGGACGATTTTGAGAAGTTACCTGAGGGCGAGCGGGTAGAGGTAGAAGGAGGAGATTTGGAAGTGGAATTGATAGAAGAAGTAGAGGCGAAACTCATAATATCAGATGAAGGAGTGAAAATACCAGTTGGCGAGGAGCTTTATAAACGGCTAAAAGATAAAAAGATTTCAGTTGTGCAAGAGACATAATCAATAGAAGTTAAAATAGAGAGTGATGACGAAACTGAGATTCACGAAGATGCAGGGCTGTGGTAACGATTTCATTCTGATAGACGACCGAGAAGAGAGGATACCGGAGGAAAAGAAAGGGGGAATCGCCAGATTTTTATGCCGAAGAAGGTTCTCAGTAGGTGCAGATGGTGTTTTGTTTCTTTGCAGACCCACAACGAGTTCGTACTCGTATGACGTGAAGATGCGAGTTTTCAATGCCGATGGTTCAGAGGCGGAGATGAGTGGAAATGGGATGCGGTGCTTTGCCAAATACGTGTACGAAAGAGGGATAGTACGAAGTAAGCGAATGAGAGTGGAGACGTTAGGGGGATTGATTGTTCCAGAAGTAGAAGTTGACGAAAAAGGTTTCGTGGTAACTTCTATCAGGGTTTTTATGGGTAAGCCGGTGTTTGATAGAATAGACGAGGCGTTTTTTGTGAATGAGCAAATAGGTGAGATTAAGCTGACTTCGTTACGCCTTGGCAATCCTCACGCGGTGGTTATTGTTGAGTCCTTTGAGGGACTGGATGTGGATGCAGTAGGAAAAAGTATAGAATCGCATCCGGCTTTTCCTGACAGGACTAATGTGGATTTTGTGATGTCGGAAGAGAGGGAAAAGAACGAGATAAGCGTGAGGACGTATGAAAGAGGTGTAGGCGAGACGTTATCCTGTGGCACGGGGTCAACGGCTTCTGTGCTTGCACTGGCTGAGCTCGGGTATATAAATGCGAGTGAGCCGGTTACGGTGCATACGAAGGGCGGTGATTTGGTAGTGGAGCTAAAGGAAGAAGGTGCATATCTCGTGGGTTCTGCGGAAGTGGTGTATGAAGGTGAGGTATCTGTTCAAAATTTCACAGAATTTTGAACAGACATTGCAAAATGCAAAATGCAAAAGTCAAAATAAAGCGTTCTTTATTCTAACGTCTTGAGCATCTTCTATATCTCTCATTTTTGACTCTAAATCTTTCAAGCTTTCAATGTATGCTCTCCACTCGATGTAGTCGTCCCACTTTTCAAAACCCTCTTTATCTCGTTTTATTCTGTCCTTAAACTCTCCAAGAGTGCATCCGTATTTGCTCTCGGAAAAAACTTATTCTCTTCTTGATATGGAAAGCCTTTTTCTTAGTTCAGTATTTTTATAATTAAGATGAAAGCATTAGTTTTCGAACCTTTCTCAGGTGCTTCTGGCGACATGGTCATTGGCAGCCTACTGGATTTAGGTGCTGACGAATTGAAGATAAGAGATGCGATTTCTGCTTTTGACATCGAGCTGGAAGTAAAAGAGGTAGTAAAGCGGGGGATAGTGGCTAAAAAAGTGGAGTTCGTGAGTAAGAGCAAAGCCGAAAGAAAGAGAAGCGTAAACTCGTATAAAAATATTGTGAGAACAATAGAAGACAGTGGATTGAGCAAAGAGATAATACAGAACGCCTTGAGCATATTTGAAAAAATAGCGAATGCAGAGGCGAAAGTGCATGGCGAACCGAAAGAGAGCTTGACTTTTCACGAACTCGGAGCTCTGGACACAATAGGCGACCTGGTAGGGAGCAGTATTGCTTTTTTGGATATTCATGCTGATACCATCATAAGCACACCAATTTCAGTAGGCAGTGGATTTGTGGACACGGAGCACGGGCTTTTGCCTGTCCCTGCACCTGCAACGGTTGAAATATTGAAGAATACTTCTTTGTTATATCAAGGCGGTCCTTCTGCATCGGAACTGCTTACGCCGACAGGTGCGGCGATATTTGCCCATTTTGTTCAGCGTTCTGAACCTTTTTTACCCCAGATGCGTATCGAAGAAACAGGATACGGCGCAGGGTCAAAGGACTTGCCAATGCCTAATGTCTTGAGAGCGAGCGTAGGTGAACTCGAGGAATCCGTATCCTTGTTAAGAGATGAAGTGGAAGTCCTGGAAACAAACGTTGACAATGTTACCGGCGAAGTGCTGGGCAATCTGATAGAGGTTCTCATGGCGGATGGTGCAAAGGATGTGGCTATCATACCTGCGCAAATGAAGAAAGGCAGAAGCGGACACATTATCAAAGTAATCGTCGCTCCACAAGACGCCCCTCGAATAACTTATCGAATAATGGAAGAGACCGGCTCGTTAGGTGTTCGCGTTATGCAAGTAAAGCACCGGTTCATTGCAAACAGAGAACAGAAGAAGGTGAAAATAGAAGGTGTAGAAAAGGAAGCAGGCGTGAAAATAGGCAGGGATGCGAAAGGTAATTTACTAAACGTAGCTGCGGAATTCGAGGATGCGAAGAGGATTGCGAAAGAGCTGAAAATGCCGTTAAAAGAAGTGATAAAGCTTGTGGAAGAAACCGCAAGAAAAAAACTATAGAAACCACAAGATTACACAAGATTAAATTTTGGTAAGAAGAGTCTGGAGGTAAAAAGAAGAATCTTGTGGTTATGAAAGAAGCTAGAGAAAAAATAGAAATCTCTGCTGTGCTCCCCGCACATAACGAAGCTGAAAGGATAGAGGATGCTGTGAAGCAGACAAATAAAGCTTTAGCCGAATTTATTTCATCCTATGAAATAATCATCGCAGAAGATGGAAGCACAGACGGCACGGCGGAAATAGCAAGCAGAATAGAAGCTGAAAATTCATTCGTTACGCACATACACAGTGAAGCGAGATTGGGCAGAGGAAAAGCGCTCGATCACGCTTTTAAACTCGCTACCGGTGAAATATTGGCTTACCTCGATGTTGACCTATCCACGGATATGAAACACTTAAAACCGCTGATAGAAGCGATAAAAGAGGAGAAATACGATTTCGCAACCGGGTCGAGAATGTTAAAAGAAAGCGAAGTGAAGAGGTCTTTTAAACGAGCTGCAATGAGTAAAGTTTTCAATTTCCTCGTGCGAAAAATCCTGAAGTCAGAGATAAGAGACCATCAATGCGGGTTCAAGTCTTTCCGAAAAGATGCTTTAATGCGTATCCTGAATGAAATAAAGGATGAACACTGGTTCTGGGACACAGAAATGCTTGCGCGAGCACAAAGGAACGGCTATAAAATAAAAGAGATACCGGTGAGATGGGAGGACAAAGGAGGTGCGGGAACAAAAGTGAACTCTTTTAAGGATGGACTCACAATGTTCTACAAGATTATAAAATTGCGACTTTCAGGTCTTCTAAATCATAGACCATAAACCCCTGGTTGCGGAGTTCTTCTTTACCTTCAATGCTCTCCGCTATAATGCCATAATGCTCTTGCTTATCTTCAGCTTTCACATGCCAATCAACAAGCTTTGCCTTATCCCTAAGCGCATTTAATAGCTTCTCGGCTTCCCGGTAGCTCAACCTCCCCCATTTTACCTCAAAGAAAGCTATCCGCTTCCTTTTATCATTTACCGCCACTATGTCTATCTCCTCACCCTTATGCCACCACCTGCCAATCTTCTCAAACTCGAACGGAAGCAGAAACCGAAAAATCTCATTCCTAACAAAGCTCTCAAATTTTTTGCCCACGTAAGTGTTTTTTTCTCCCTCGATTAATCTAAAAGCACCCATTTCTATTTCTTCTCGGTGCTTGAACACGAAGTTGAACCAGAAATCAAAGATGCTGTCCTTTATCAAATATATCCCCTTCTTTGGACTGCCAAGTATGGAAACTTGCCTATCTATAAAACCCAATCTGAGCAGATTCTCAAGATATGGGTAGATGCCTCTCGTTTCTATCCCTATAAAATTTGCTATCTCCGTAGGTTTTGTATAACCATAAGCAAGGGCATTGAGAATGGAGAAATAAGTTTTGAGTTCTTTGAACTCCTGCGAGATGATAAAATAAGGCTCACGGTAAAAGTACCCGTTCTTGCTGAAAAACTCTTTTTTGAGAAATTCCGCGAGGTTTCGGTATTCAGAGGCTTTCAGCAGATACTCTGGCACACCTCCAATTATCAAATAGAGCTGGAGTGCTTGTTTGAAAGGCAGTCTGACAAACTCTTTTGCATACTCGAACGGCAACCCTGTCAGCAAAATATCTCGTGACCTCCGTCCATAAAGCGGTGATGCGTATGAAAGCACCTTTTCGCTCATCAGTCCAAGCATAGAGCCCGAGAGAACGATAAAAACAGAAGAGGAAGAGAACTTCGTATCCCACAGTTTTTGCAACACACTGAGCACTCGGGAATCGCTTCTGATGAGATATGAGAATTCATCTATTATGAGATAAAATCGGTCTTCAGGCATATTCTTCGCTAAATATCCAAAAAGCTGTTCCCAATCCCTTATTTCAAGTGTTCTGAGCAAAGGGTCGTTTAAGAATTCGGCAATCTTCTCTTTCAGTCCATTTATCTGAATCAGAGCAGAAGATTCTTCCGCAATATACAATATCCCCCTCCTGTTCTTTGTCTTCACAAATTCCATTAAAAGTCTTGTCTTACCTATTCTTCGTCTTCCGTAGAGAACAATTAACCTCCCTTTTTCTTTCTCCCACTCCGCTTCTAATCGCGAAATCTCCTCTTCCCTATCAATAAATCTACTAATCATGATTAGTCCTAATTAAAATTAGTATAAAAAGATTTAATAAAAATAAAATACGAAATAGCTGCACTACCGAACATGACTGAGTTCGTCTCACTGCTAAAGGTGGTTGAGTTCGTTGAATCGAATAACTACGATGTGATCGTGCTTGACACCGTGCCATCGGGAGAAGCGCTTAAAAACATAATAGTTGAAGCTGCGGCTATTTCCGTCTGAAGTTAAGGGTTTGATGAATTGTTCGGAGATGAGGACCCTGCCGAAGATAATTTTAGTGAAATAAAAGTTAATAAGTGAGGTGAAAGAACTATACAAAGGGAGTTGTTCGAATGATAAAAAATCTGGAAATTGAGAACTTTAAGTCAATAAAGCACTTGAAACTGGACTGCAAGAGGATAAATGTATTTATAGGTGAGCCAAATACCGGGAAGTCTAATATTTTGGAGAGTTTAGGAATAATGTCCTCAGGAGGATATGGGCTACAAAGCATTAAAGATTTTGTCAGATTTGAGAGTATGAGCAATCTGTTTTACGATGAAAATCTGGATGAAAGTATAACAATAAAGGCAGATGATATAATTTTGGAGATTAATTTTGAGCAAGGAGGGTTTAAGGGTAGATGCCATGAAAAGGAATCGGGACTTTTTTCCTTTGATTATGATTACGAGGGTAGTGGAGGATCATCTTCCGGTTCTCAAAAACTTCCTTTTAAGTTTTATAGATTTACCGTAAGGAGGGATTTTCCAAGAAAAGAGTCAGATTTTCTTTTACCGCCTTATGGAGAAAATCTTTTGACGGTTCTCATAACTCATAAAGAATTAAGGAAATTGGTGACACAGATATTTAATAATAATCTCTCATCCATATTCCTTGGTTTCCGATACTCTTCAGAGAATTATATTCCACCTTATTGCAATCGAAACGAACGAGAACTCCACGATTGTATTTGAAGAGCCGGAATCTCATGCATTTCCTTACTACACAAAATTTCTTGCTGAAAGGATAGCACTTGATAAAACAAACAACCAGTATTTCATTTCAACGCACAATCCTTATCTCCTCCTTTCAATCCTCGAAAAAGCTCACAAAGACGAAGTGGCAATTTTCGTAACCTATTTTGAAGACTACAAAACGAAAGTAAAACTCATGAGTGAGAAAGAACTGGAAGAAATAATGGAGATGGGGATAGACATCTTTTTCAATATCGAAAGATTCTTGGAAGTGCAGGAATGATCTATACTGAATGCAAACCGGATTCTGCACCGGTAAAAACGTTAGGAATACCAAAGAAGGAGATTATTCATTTAGGAGGAAAGCCTGAAGTCTGTAAACAATTGGAAAAGCAAGAAAATTGGAAGGGATTGATAGACGAAGACCCTTCCAGCGTTCAACCTCCCTATTTGAAAAAATTGCAGGTGAGGGAAAATTTATCGGATTATGAGCTTAAAGTACTGAATGACAATTCCAATAACAATGATTTAATCGTTCTCTGCCCAAGACTGGAGGAATGGGTATTAAAAGCCACAAAGGAGGCGGACATAGATATAAAGAGGTATAATTTACCGGACGATGGTGAACGGTTACATAAGGAGATAAACATAGACATTGATAAATTTGAAAAGCTAATAAAGGATTTGAAAGGGAAGAGCAGGATGATGAACGCCTTGGAGAAATCTATAAGAGGAGGGGTGAAATAAAACCCTCCTTAACTATTCCCAAAACCTCTTTGTTATACTCTCCTTCCGCGTCCCTGGACGCAACAAACCTCCTTATTATTCTCGATGCCACCTCCGGGACCTATACCACGAGCAGCAAGTGCAATTACCGCGAGAACACCATGCGACAAAACCAGATTTGCATTCCGATACACCCTCTTCACACGGTCTTTATTCTCCTTTTCGGCATCAGAACTTCTTCTTTTCACAAGCCTGATTTCTTCCTTCTCCCACGGTTTCAACGCTGCAATCAACCTCGAGTTGCAAAACGGACAAACAAGCGATTCTGCTCCGTATTCAATAACCGTTTTTACACGCCTTAGCGATTCCCATCGCTTGCAACTCACACAGAATAAAATCACCCGGTCGTTCATTATTCTATTCCTTAGCGCATCTATAATCAAACCCTCATCTCGTTCAGTTGCTAATACATCTTGCCAACTCAAATACCCGGAGGCACCAATAGGACTCAGCCCTTGTGAAGAAAAAGAAAAACAGACTTTTATATCGCCAGATTTTGTCCTCCTCACCACCTCTTCCGTCCGCTCCACATCCAGTTTATCTGCGGAAATCTGTGTTTTATCAAAGTCCTTGCGAAGCGCGCCGAATCTCTTCGCCACATTCAACAACTCCCATTTAAACAAAAAGGAGTTCTTCAGTTTTTTCTCTATTATCGCCCGGACAAATCCGGGCTCGATTGAGAATAACGTCTGCTTCAAGGCTTCTTTCTCCATCCTTCTCCCGGATTTCAATTTTATCCGATAAGGGTCTATCTCCGTGGAAATATCCATGCCGAGTCGGGCGCCGAGCAAAGCTATTATCAGTCTTCCAAACGTCTCGTTTACAAGATGCCCGAAGCAAGCGTTTATTACCACCTCTTTTTCGTCTTTTGTGGTTTCCACAACCACTTCCTTCGCCGTTGGCACCTGATACCCAGCGACAATTTGCTTTTTTATTAATTCTATGAGCGTATTAAAGCAATCGGAGTTCACTCCGTATTCGTGCTTCAACTCCGCCTCGAAATCCAGAATCTCCACATTTGAAGCGATAAAAGAAGCGATTTTAGCCCTTAAATTGCCAACTTCCTGTGCAATCTCAAAAGGAACAGGTATTTCCTCTCCTTCCCAATTTGGTATCTCACCCTCTTTTTTCACACCCGGTTCTACTTTTATTTTTTCTTTCTCTGCTTCTACATCCGAATCCACTACTCGCCATGTCTCGCCCTTTGCAACGAACAAAGCACCGGGAGCCGTAAAATTTAGCACAAATCGCTCATCCAGCATGCATATCCGCTTCCCACTCACTATATCATATACCCCGTATTTCCTCTCATTTTTTATGACCGGCGAAGAACTTCGCTACTTCTTCCGGGTTTCCTACTGTTGCAGACAGCCATATTCTTTGGAAATTGCCTGCGAGTGCCGCTATTCGCTCTAATGCAATTGCAAGCTGTGCACCTCGTTTAGAATTCGCTAATTCATGCACTTCATCTATTATCACGTGCTTCACGGATTTCAAATTCTCCTGCAACCTTTTCCCCGGAGCCTGTATTGTTTCCGGCGTGGTGATGAGCATATCAGGAGGTTTTAAGGCTTGTCTCCTCCTTTCATACGTGCTGGTGTCCCCATGTCGAACTTCTATGTTAATGCCGGGTTCTTCTCCCCACTTCTCTAACCTGAAAACCATATCACGGTTTAAAGCACGTAAAGTTTCCTTCTAAAATGAGCGGAATACCTAATTCCTGTGGTTCAGTAGGTAAAGAAAAAGTCTTTCCTAATACTTCTTGAATCGCGGCGTTGAGCAAAGAGAAAGTGTTCATTTATTTTCGTTTGCGAAGGTTTTCTTTTTAAAAAAAAAGGTTTTAGGTGAATATACTTCACACCTCCGCAGATTGAGCTTTTTCAAACCGCTGAAACCGCAGTGTGAGTAAAGAGTCAAGTTTTTGTTTGTGGGTAGTATCAGTCTGGTTCAGGCAGTC
>JAGXOS010000043.1 GCA_023659775.1 Methanomicrobia archaeon LH_S14
GCAAGGTGAAAGATAGCGGTGCAAATGTGCTTTTCTGTCAGAAAGGGATAGATGACCTGGTACAGCATTATCTTGCAAAAGAAGCGATAATGGCTGTGAAACGCGTAAAGGAGAGCGACATGAATAAGCTGGCGAGCGCAACAGGAGGGAAGGTATTAACGACTTTGGAGGAGATCAGACCAGGAGACCTTGGAAATGCTGGATTGGTTGAGGAGAGAAAGATAGGTGACGAGGAGATGATATTCGTAGAGAATTGCCAGAACCCGAAATCGGTTTCAATACTGTTACGAGGAGGAACAGAGCATGTAGTGGACGAGTTAGAGCGTGAGATGAACGATGCACTCAGGGTGACCGCTTGTGCAGTGGAGGACGGCAAGTATGTAACAGGAGGAGGAGCCACCGAGATAGAACTGGCGCTGAAGCTGCGTGATTATGCCTCAAGCGTAGGTGGTAGAGAACAACTGGCAATACAGGCATTCGCTGATGCGGTAGATGTGGTTCCAAGAGCGCTTGCAGAGAATGCGGGTTTAGACCCCATAGACATGCTCGTTGCACTTCGGTCTGCGCATGAATCAGGTGACAAATATGCGGGTCTGGATGTGTTCAAAGGAGAACCGACAGACATGTTGAAAGCGAGTGTCATTGAGCCTCTGAGGATAAAGACACAGGCTCTAAGCTCGGCAACGGAATCAGCAACAATGATCCTGAGGATAGACGATGTAATTGCATCGAGTGCTGAGCAGGCACCAGCAGGAGCAGGAGGCGGAATGCCTCCAGGAGGCGGTTATCCTGGGATGGGAGGGGAGTATTAAGGCTTTCTTTCCCTCTCTCTTTATTTTTATTCACTCCCTCTCTCTTTTATGATCTCATCCAAATCGAGCTCAACGGATGCAATCTCTTCTTCGTTTTTACATGCATAGGTGCTATCGCACCCATATATATTTCATATTTCATATCTCATATTTCATAATCTGCATCTTTAACCTTCCTAATTACAATCTCAACGGTATAATTCTGGATTGGGAACTCAAACAAAAGCTTATTATTTATAAACCTGGTTAAACTCTCTTCGTTATCAAATAGGCCGATTGCGCTAATCGAGAACTGTCCCGTGGTCTGATATATCTTAATAAACTCGTCCAGCCCTGCCAATTTAGGTAATGTGCTCCCCATCGCCTTTGGTTCTACCTCCAGATTGAATATCGCGAGAAGCTTCTTACCAAATTTCCTGGGATTTAGCAATATCGTATAGCTCTTAATATAGCCTTCCTTCTCCAGCTTCTCAAGCCTGTATCTCACGCCATTTTCACTCAAACCGACTTCTTTTGCGATCTTAGATATGGGCGTCCTTACATCCTGCTGAAGTATCTCAAGTATCTTATTATCTACTTTGCTTACCATCGTTTGTATATAATAGCGCCTTTTATATAAAGATTCCGAATCTTCAGAATAATCCGCTTTTATCTTAATATTCCTCAAATAACCTTTTTAGCACGGTAATGATTTTAAAGAGATTGATGAAAGAGAAAGAAGATAAAGTTTATAAACGTAATGCGATAAGCTATTACAACCAGCCGATGAGGAGTTCTCGATATGATCCGGTAAAGGTCCGCTGGGAAGACAAGATATGCCAGGACCTTTATCGTGTGATGGTCAACCGGCTGATAGAGCGAGGAGAGAAGTTAAAAATCCTCGATTTTGGATGTGGTGTCGGGTATGGGTATCATCTCTTATCGAATATACTTGAGGAGGATGCGTCGGTCGAGGAAGATGATTGTAAGCTACTAAATAATAATGACATTGAGTATTATGTGGGTCTCGATATAAACCACGACATGCTGGAGATTGCGAATGATAGATATAAAGGTGATGAGAAAGTTGCGACCCGCCAATGTGATTTCTCGCGCGATGAATACCCGGAGAGACAATTCAATATCTATTTCTCTTCTGGCGTTCCATTCTCGCATTTCAATGACGATGATTTCAGCTTTCTCCTTAAGAAGATATTCAAGCACATAAAAAGCTTTGAGCGGTCTGCATTTCTCGTGGTCGATGTCCTGGGAAGGTACTCGATAGAATGGCAATCTCGCTGGGCTGACCCGTCATGGCATGTATATAATATGTCGTTCTTCAGTGACGGGAAGGTAAACGAGCAGGTGTACATGAAATTCTGGGGAAAAGAATTGAACGACTTTGTGATAGAAGCAGCACAAGAAGCCGGTGTTAAAGCAGAGCTCTTCGATACGTTCGATCGTTCAATCTTCATCGGCAGGCACATAGATACGGGCAGCTTCAATACAAACCTGAAGCCAATGAGGACGATGGTGAACAGATTATTTTACCCGCTCGAGCGGGCTCCTTTACCTGATATGTTTATGGACTACAAGTATGGGGGTGCTCCCGAAGATGTTCGCGCATATTACGAGCGGATAACATATCTCTGGAATTATGCACTTGCGACCGCATCTAGCTATCTTGATATACCTGTTCCAGATTGGTTTGAAGTTGATGAGGCGTATGCCATTCCGGAATCCTTGAAGAGCGACCTGGAGCATCTCGGAGAGATCACCAGGGATAAAGAGATATACGAGCACACCGACGACTTCAGGGCAGATGTCTTTGAACCTTCGTTGGGTTATCTTCTGCGCAACATCGAGCGCGATTATTCAGAAGGTTTAGGGGCTGCACACACACTCATATCAATCTTCGAGGTGAGTCCATGAGTATCAGCTTCTTGACCGAGCAGGGATATCTACCATCGGATCAGTTGAATGATCGAGACTGGAGTGATATAACATTGAGCAGAGAGGATGTAAGGGCTATAACATCGCATATATTCAGCATATCTAAAGATATAAACCCGATCCAGTTTTTATCCCTCGAAGACCGGCGAATTATGTTGTACTTTTATTGCGACCAAGATATCGATTATTCGTGGTTTAGCAGAAGACTGGAGGAAAGAGAAGAGTTTGCTGATAGATACAGAGCAAACTGCACAAACTACGGTACACTGGTCGCAAAGAGGAACATCCACAAAGGGACTGCGCTCAAGCAATTCGCTTCGATGATTAATGTTCCAATAAATAGAATTGCAAAGTTCGGTGATCAGGGGCAGAAAGGAGGGAACGACCACGAACTTCTCGCATATCCCGGAAGTTTCTCGGTCTATCGCGCAGATGAAGCCAATAGCAATACCTTTAACAGTCATGAATTATTCAATATATCAAATGCTGCTGGAACTCTTTGGATGCTGGAGCGATTGAACTTTGTATCACCCGATAATTCAAGAATTAAGGCATCGATGGATATGCCGTTCATTCAGTTTAAAGCGACTTATCAGGCAGCAGCCTTTGATATGGACGGGACGCTCCTATCCGCCGGGCAGTCCAGACCTTCAGATGATATGTACAGGATGCTGGCATCGTTGCTTGAGAACGGAATACCAATCGTAATTATAACTGCGAGAAACGCAGAAGAAATGGACCGTATGTTTTTGCGTGGATTCAGGAGATACTTTGATGAGATACCAAAAAATCTCTTCCTCTTCTTGTGCAATGGTGCTGCGCTTCTAAACGGTCATTAATTGCCGAATCTTCAGAAAATCACTTTAATATCTTATTTTTCCTCAAACAACCTATTTAAGGGTGGATAAGAAATAAATAATTATTTATGTGCCCGATATGCGGCTATTTTTCTGATGAAAAAGTGCCGACGCGTATCGTTACCAATATGCTCAAAAAGACCAAGCATAGAGGTCCAGATGCGCATGGATTGTATGCGGATGGAAAGATTCTGAGAAATGATGAGCTAGGGGCTTTGGAAGATAGAACCCAATTTAATAACTATTTCTAAATAGATACGATGAATGGTAATGATACTACTGGTGGAGTAGAAGAGGTAGGGACGTATGGTGAATTCCGCTTTCGTCATCCTACGGTAGAAGATGGCGATGCGATATGGAGGCTTGTCAAGTATTCACCGCCACTTGACTTGAATTCGCGGTATAGTTACTTGATTTTATGCAAGCACTTCAGAGAGACCTGTGTAATCGGAGAAAACGAGAAGGGAATTGTCGCTTTCCTCTCGTCCTACAAACCTCCAGAGAAATCAGATGTCTTGTTCATCTGGCAGGTGGCGGTCGCGCGACATCAGCAGGGAAAAGGAGTCGCCTCGGCGATGGTAAAATATTTGCTGTCCGAGGAATATTTAAAAGATGTGACATATCTGGAGACGAGTGTAACACCATCCAACAGGAAGTCACACGCATTCTTCAAGTCTATTGCCGGCTACCTCAATACAACCATAGAGAAGCAGGAGTTTCTAAAAGGGGAAGAGTTCGGAGCCAACGAACACCCACCTGAAATTCTATTGCGCATAGGACCTTTTACACATGCACCGGAGGAGGTCTCAGACGAAGGATCCGAGGGTTTAAAAGTGTTCAAGGAGAAGGAGTCGGAGGTAAGGTCGTATTCACGCGCTTTTCCCACCGTTTTTGACCACGCACGTGGGTCAATCATCTATGATGAAAGCAATAACCGATACATTGATTTCTTCGCAGGTGCAGGAACTTTAAACTACGGACACAACAACCCCCTGGTAACAAAGGCTTTAATAGAATACCTACAAAATGACGGAATCGTACATGGTCTTGATAAAGCAACGACGAGTAAACGGCGTTTCATTGAGTCTTTCTACTCGATCATCCTTGAACCACGTGACCTCGACTACAAGATACAGTTCCCTGGACCTACGGGTACAAACGCTGTTGAGACCGCATTGAAGCTCGCTCGTATGATAAAGGGCTCATCCAACATCATCGCATTTACCAACGCATTTCACGGGTTGACTATGGGGTCGCTTTCTATAACCGGAAATGACTTCTACCGGGACGAGTCGTTTATCAGCCGAAACAACGTCGCTTTCATGCCTTACGATGGCTACTTTGGTGATAGTATCAACACCGTTGATTACTTGCGGAAGGTCCTGGAAGACAGCAGCAGTGGTCTGGATGATCCAGCAGCAGTAATTGTGGAGACGGTTCAGGGTGAAGGTGGGGTGAATGTTTCAAGCATTGAATGGCTCAGGCAATTATCTGAACTCTGCCATGAGTTTGACATACTGTTGATTATAGACGATATTCAGGTGGGGAACGGACGTACCGGGCGGTTCTTCAGTTTTGAACACGCCGGTATCAAGCCTGACATTGTTACACTCTCAAAGAGCATTGGTGGTGGTCTCCCGCTGTCACTTGTATTGATGAAGCCGGAGTTAGATATATGGAAGCCCGGAGAACACACAGGTACTTTCCGGGGCAACAATCTGGCTTTCGTGGCTGCCACACAGTTATTCAATTACTGGAAGACGGATGAACTAACACGAGAGATTAACAATAAGTCATCTATGTTAAGGAAGCGTCTTGAAACTATTAGAGATCGGTACCCCCAGCTGGAGGCGGACGTCCGTGGTCGCGGGTTTATATATGGGCTGGATATTCCACACAGAGGCTTCAGCAAGCACCTTGCGAAGGCTGCTTTTGATCGGAATGTGATTATTGAGCTGGCAGGTGCTGAAAACAACGTCCTGAAATTCCTCCCGCCATTGATTATAGAAGAAGAGTTGTTGAGAGAGGGACTTGACATAATCGAGGAGTGTGTGGAAGATGTCCTTAAAGAGGAAGTGTTAATACATCAAACCAGAACTTCCGGTGATGTGGTGCTATGATAGTCCGTAATATCGAGGAGATCAAGGGCAGCGAGAGGGAGGTGACTGCCGAGAACAATAACTGGATTAGCAGGCGTTTATTGTTAAAAAGAGACGGAGTTGGCTTCTCACTCAATGAGACCATCATCAATGAGGGGACTGAGACATATATATGGTATAAGAACCATGTTGAAGCGGTGTACTGTATAGAAGGAGAGGGTGAAGTAGAACTCGTGGACGATAATAAGGTATACAATATAACGCCTGGTACTTTATACGTACTCAACAAGCATGAGAAGCACCTTCTTAGAGCGAAGAAACGTATGCGAGTGGTGTGTGTCTTCAACCCACCCCTTGTAGGTAGTGAAGTCCACCAGGAAGACGGCTCCTACCCTCTAATAGAATGAATATGGAATACAAAAGCGATTTAAGGGATTTTTTTGTAGATAAAGCAGTCCTTGACGGCGTTGATATAGGCGAAGATACGATAACATTTAAATATCTTCTTGACGGTGACATAAACACGCTGAAAGTTCACTATAAATCACTTTCACTAAAAGAACCAAAACTTACCCGCGATAAGGGCGCCTTAAAAACGTTTGCTGTTTCTCTTGCTGTGTTCGGTTTTTTTCGATTCGGTGCCGTATTGCCTGCTCAATTAGACATTACAAAATACTGTGGATGGGTTCACCCGGACTTAGTAAAGTTCCTTGAATACAGTATTCCACATGATTGGAGTGAACACAGATATCAAATCCAGAGGTTGGACTATAAAGGTCCGGAGATACTATATGAAGAAAAAGAACTTGGTGCCCGGATGCATGCATTGCCTATCTGGAAGATAGATTCTACTCAGTCAGAGAAGGTAATGTTGACTTCCGGCGCGGGAAAAGACAGCCTGCTTTGTGCTTTATTGCTTGATGAAGCCGAAGTACGTTATGACGTTATAACATACCTGCACACGTATTACGGTGGAATGGAAAGCCAGGAGGATTTGTTTTCCAACGCCTCTACCGTATTCAATAGTGAAAAGCAACATGTTATCCACATATATGACGACTACTATCCCTGGCTGAGGGAACGGTTAAAGCGGTTCAAAGTCAGTGAACGGATTCCGGAGAGTCCGGTGAAGAAACAAAAGTTTAGGACGGAAGCAGGCGAGGTCTTTTTCGGCTCAATGTCTTTCATTCCAATACAGATACTATATGATATAGGGTTACAGGTATTAGGCAATGAGAAGAGCGCAGACGCGCCCAACCTCGTTGATGATGCGACAGGAGAAGAAATAAGTCACCAGTGGATGAAAAGTATATACGCAGAAAAAGAAATGTTCGATCTGTTTGGAAAGTTGTTTCAAGGCATAGAGAGGGTAAGCCTACTTAAACCGTTTCACGATGTCTGGATATTCAGGACCTTGTTTGAGAAAGCAGGCGACAAGGTTTACACAACCTACTCCTGTAACGTACAGAAGCCCTGGTGTGGTTTATGTGAGAAATGCGCGTATGTGTTTGCGGGTTTCTCGGCGTTTGGCAACCATGAAAAGACCGTAAAAGCGTTCGGCAAAGACCTGTTCAGGGATGAAGAACTCATTCCAATTTGGAGGCAGCTTCTGGGTTTAGAGGGTTACATTCCCTGGGAGTGTGTAGGGCACCCAAAGGAAGTGCAATTGTATTTCTACAAAGCCTACAACTCTAATATGACAGGAGCAGCCATACAGTTATTTCAGCAAGAGATACTGGACAGGCAACTAAAGGGAAAAGGGGTGGATGTTGAGAAATACTTTAACGAGATTGAAGAGAAGTATTCAAGGGTCTACGAAGAACACCACTACATGCCAGACAGGTTATGGAAGAAAGTACATAAAATAGTAGTGCCAATCACTTAAAACTTCCGAATCTTCAGAATATCACGTTAATATCTTATTTTTCCGCAAACAACCTATTTAAGGGTGGATAAGAAATAAATAATTATTTATGTGCTCGATATGCGGCTATTTTTCTGATGAAAAAGTGCCGACGCGTATCGTTACCGATATGCTCCAAAAGACTGAGCATAGAGGTCCAGATGCGCATGGATTGTATGCGGATGGAAAGATTCTGAGGAGAAGGAAGATAAGCGATTTGGAAAGCAGTGAAAAGGCACGGGTATGCCTTGGGCATTCGAGATTAAGCATCGTTGGAGGCGATGATGCGATACAACCATTTCGGTCTTGTGATGGCTCTTTATCGCTGGTGCACAATGGCGAGATATACAACTATCAAGAATTAAGAGGGCTACTGAGTAAAGCCCATAGAATAGAAGATGAAGCTAACGATAGCGAGATTCTATTGCATCTGATAGAGGAAATCTATGATGGCAATCTGTTGAGAACCGTTCAGTCGGTTGTAAAGATGTTAAATGGCATGTATGCCTTTGCAGTTACAGATGGATATGAGGTGGTAATCGCAAGGGACTCAATTGGTATAAAGCCGGTGTATTATGTACAAGAGGATGGGGGTGTCTTTTTCTGTTCTGAGAAGAAGGGGCTTTATGATATTGAAGGCGAAATCAAAAGGATAGCACCCGGAAAGATATTGAGGGCAAATAAAGAGGGAATGTCTATACATCAGGGCGTGAGAATCGAGAGGCCACAGATTGATATTACGGATTTCGATAAAGCTGTGGCTTTGTATAACGATGCTTTAACTGATGCAGTTGAGGGGATGTTGAGGGGATTAAGCGTGGATAAGGTTGGGATGATATTCTCTGGTGGTGTGGACTCGGTATTGATAGCAAAGCTCATATCTGACTTCGGATGGAATCTCAGATGCTATTGTGTTGGGAAAGAGGATTCCGAGGATGTAAAGAATGCGGAAAAGGTAGCCAAAGATTTAGGATTGGAGTTAAGCGTGATTTATATTGATGAGCGAAAAGTGGAACTCATACTGCCAGAGATTATCGAATCTATCGAGATTGAGGGTCTCCTTCAAGTAGAAGTCGCGGTTCCGATGTATCTTGCAGCAAAGGCGGCATCTGAAGACGGAATAAAGGTGATGTTCACGGGACAGGGTGCGGATGAGTTATTTGCGGGTTATTGGTGGTATAAGGAAGTGGTAAGCGAGGATGGATTCTTGAAACTGCACAATAAATTATGGGAAGATATTGGTTTATTGTATGACGATACACTTGAAAGGGAAGATAAGGTTACAATGGCTCATTCCGTTGAGTTACGGGTTCCATACCTGGATAGAAATGTTGTACAATGTGCAATGAGGATTTCTCCAACTCTTAAGATAAAGGATGGTGAGGATTCGATCAGGAAATGGGTTCACAGAAAGGTTGCAGCTGCACTTGGTGTGCCGCACTATACAGCATATCGGGGAAAGGATATGGCACAGTCAGGGTCGGGTGTGCATGGTCTGGTAAAAAAGGTGGCGGAGGAATACTTTGAAGGGAAAAAGGTTGATGATGTTGAGCTCGCTGACAAGGGTTCGAACTACCGGTACCTGGATGCGGATTATGGAACGCCTGAGATGCGGGCATATATGCATAAGATAGCAGAGGATAATCAATGCCTTGGGGGATAGATAAATCGGTCAAGAAGAGGTTTGATAAGGAAGGGGTAGAGATACCGTTCCCGTATAGAACGATTGTATATAAGAAGGATCTGGAGCGCAGAAAATGAGAATAAACATCGTGCAGACAAACTATGATCCAAGGAACATAGAACTGTTTGAAGAAGTATTAGGCGATTTGGAGGAGGGGATAACCTGCTTTCCAGAGTGTTTTGCACTCGGAAGAAGTGGTGTTGAAACATTGCAGTATTTAAATAAGGTCAGTGATGAATCGAAAAGTTTATGGAGCACTTTAAGGAGAGAGGAGTATGAGAGCACTATGTAAGAAATCCCAATGACAAATACTACCAGATCACAAGTAAATTCAAGAAATCATTTTCAAGGGTTAAAGATTTAAGATACAATTAAATACGACCCGATTAAAATCATAATTTGCGAGGGCGTCTTTGCCTGCCATGGTTAAATCCAGAAGGGTGATATGGATAGGGATTTGGATTTGGATTTGGATTTGGATTTGTGTTCAGCCCCCCTTAAAGAGACGGAAATCGCACTGAAAACCAGAAGCCCTATGCCAGGATACCTTTTCAGTGATAGGCTTTCACCAGGGAATAAAGAGGCGAAAAGGAGGACGAAAAGAGGTGATAGGTAAAATAGCGGTGTTACTCTCGATACTTCTTCTATCAGAAGCGCTTTGTTGTAAAGAACGAAAACCAAGCCCAAAATCATCCCGATTACGAGAATCACGAGATAAAACAAGAGATAGAGATAATTCTGTAAATGAGAAGAAGAGAAAATAAAAAGAACCAAAACCGATGGTATCAGTGTGATAATGAGGAAAATCAGTGTAATCTTGTGGTTATAAAAAGCTAAAAAATTCAGGATTAGTTTATAACCACCGTTTATAGATTTCATGCTCCTTCAAAACTTCCTTCGCCTTTTCCCTTTCCTCCTGATGCCGTTTAATAAAAGAATGCATGAGTTCAGCAGCTTGCGACTTACAAGAATTGCACATTCGTTTTCCTTTTTTGCATTCCTCAAAAATTTCTTTTACGTAAGCGTCCTCTTCTATTAAATGAGACATCATAAGCTCATAAACCGTGCATTGTGCTGGTAAGCCGCCGAGTTTCCGCTGCTCTTCTACTGTTGCTCTTCCGCCTGTTTTCGCTTGTTTCACTTTCTTCGCGGCTTCTTCCGGCGGTTCAGTTAGTGCTATATAGCTTTCCGGAATGCTTGAGGACATCTTACCGCCAGTTAAACCCTGCATAAATCTGTGGTAAGTGGCAGCGGGGAAAAAGAAGCCATACCCACCGTATTCCATCTCCACTTCTCTCACCGTTTCCTCTATCTCTCGCATAGTTCTATCAATATCATGGGCTTCGATGCCAAACACATCTATGTGCATCTCATATATTTTTTTGGAACCTTCTATTCTCCTTGCTATCTCATCCAACGCTTTTCTACCCGCTTGCTTCTCTCTTATGCTTATATAAGGCTTCTGGTCCTTATCCAGTCTCTTCTCTACACGGAACATCCTCATTCTCGATGCTATGTCCCTCGTCAGTCTTATATGCGGGTCCTGGTCAACGCCAACCGGGATGACAGCAGGCTTTGGTCCGCCATATTCAAGGAGTTGTGGCTGTAGTATATCCGCATTCTGCATCACCACGCTTATCATGTGAGATATGTTCACATTACCAGAGAATCCATATATCGCGGATATTTCGCTGAAATTAACCTCTCGTCCGAGTTCAAAAGCGAGGTCACGCAGCTTTTTATTCCCCGATTGGAAGTATATATGTCCTTTTTCGACGTCAAAACCTAACGCTACAAGGCTCAATATGTATTCATTGAGTCCTATTTCCTTGCATTCCTTCCATGAAGTTCCTCGAACGGAATGCGACTCCATATCCGCTATGCATGCAAAGGCATCGCCTCCAGCTCGTTGATGCCATATAATCTCATCCATTACCATCTTACCGCCTAAGTGGATTCTTCCGGAAGGCATGAAACCACTCATCACTGCAAATTTGCTCCGTTCATTCATTGCCCTCAGCACTTCTTCATAACCACGATGTCCGATGATTATACCTCTGCGCATGTATAGATGCGGCTTATCTATTCCGTTCAGTAGTTCCTTAAAAGGGGAAATGCCAAACTCCGCAAATAGCCTCGCATAATCTTTTATATCCGCAACACCCCATGGGTCTATCTCTATCTTATCTTCGACCATCCTCCATCCTCCTCTCGTAATTGTATAGCCCTTAGAAATAGGCAAATAGTGAATAGCCAATAGGGAATAGGTGCAGTTTTTTTCATTCGATTACCTCCTTTCGCTCTTTACCACGCTTATTGTATAATCATGTATCACAGGATTGGCAAGAAGTTTTCTACACATCTCTTCTACTTCCTGCATCACTTTTTCTTCGTTCCCTTTTTCTGGCTCTATCTCTATCCTGAATGTTTTCATTGTTTTTACACCGCGCACATCTCTAAAACCGAGCAGATCCAACGCTTTTTTCGTGTTCTCACCCTCTGGGTCTGCAACCCCATGCTTTAGTTTTATCGTTACGTCTACTTCTATTGTCATTGTCATTGTCATTGTCATTTTACATTTCCTTTGTTTTATACTTCTAATTCTAAATCTTTATTTTTTATACTCAGCACCGGCATAAATTACACTTTTTTATCGGCAGGGTCATAGAACAGATTTATATAGAGTATATGAAGTTAAAA
>JAGXOS010000044.1 GCA_023659775.1 Methanomicrobia archaeon LH_S14
TAATGATTTGTTCGATTTTCTTTTATCAGAGTTTCTATATCCGTCATTCTGTATGCGGATTTAACGAAGAAAGACATCAGGGTAGAGGAAAGGGGAGACTTATTTGACGAATATCTTGGTGGTTCGGGTGTTGCGATAAAGCTTCTGGAAGAAGAATGTCCGAAGGGTACAGACCCTTTAAGTGAGGCAAACCCGATAATCTTTGCCGTCGGTCCTCTTACAGCTCTATTTCCCTCCGCTTCTAAAACCGTGGCGATGTTCAAATCGCCATTAATCGGTAATCTCGGAGAAAGCCACACCGGTGGAAGAAGTGCGATGGCTATTAAGCTTGCGGGTTACGGGGCGATGGTCATCAAAGGTTCAAGTGACTTCCCAGTATATCTGGCAATACACGGTGACGAAGTAAAGTTTAAAGATGCTTCTTCTATCTGGGGCATAGAAGCGGTAGCAGTCGGCAGGATTTTAAGAGAGGTGGAGCCCGGTGCAGGTGTAAGAACCATTATTCGGATTGGAAGAGCGGGGGAGAAAATGGTGAGGTATGCCTGTGCGGTATGTGAAACATATCGCCATTTCGGGCGGTTAGGCCTGGGTACGGTAATGGGCTCGAAGAAACTGAAAGCCGTGGTTATATCCGCAGATAAAAGCATAGAAATACCAAAGGATAAGAGAAGGGAATACAAGCTCGTTTACGATGAGATACAGGATGTCGTGGTTGAGACGGATGCGATGGAGAAATATCATGATTTAGGCACGGCAGGGAAGATTTATGACTTGAATAAACTCGGTGGGATGGCATATAAGAATTTAGAATCTGCAAGTGCACCGGAAGAGATTGCAAGAGAATTTTCAGGTGAGAATATTGCCGAGAAGTATCTTTCGAGGCGAGTTTCATGTGCTCACTGCCCGGTGGGTTGTATTCATTTAGCTTCGCTCAGAGAACTTTACGAGCCCGGCTATTATTTCAAGACCTCAATCATTCCTTACGATAACGAGACAATTTACGCACTTGGTTTTATGCTTGGGATGGAAAGTGCGGAGGATTATCTGAGGTTGATTGACGTGGTTGACCGGATTGGCATGGACGCGATAAGCACCGGAGTGACATTAGCATGGGCTACGGAAGCGTATGAGCACGGGATAATAACAAAAGAGCATACCGATGGTCTTGAGTTTCGCTGGGGAGATGCTCAAGTATATTCCGAGGCAATAGAGAAGATAGTGGCAATGCCAAATGATTTCTATCAAAATCTGGCTAAGGGCTCTGAATATGCATCCAGCGTTTATGGCGGGCAGGATTATGCGCTTGCATTTGGAGGTAATGAGATGCCGGAATACCATACTGGAATTGCATGCTACCTGAACAATCTCACGGGTGCAAGGCACAGTCATCTTGATTCCGCAGGATACGACCTCGACCAGAAGTTAATGGGGAAAGAATTCACGCTTGAAGAAGTGGTGAGAGCGTTACTGAAGGAAGAAGAATGGCGGCAAATACTGTCAAGTCTCGTGGTGTGCTTCTTTGCGAGGAAAGTTTACAGCGCAGAGAGGGTAATAAAGGCTCTGGATGCGATAGGGATAGAAAACTGGACGGAGGGAAAATTAGAAGAGCTTGGCAGAGTTATTCATCGTGCTAAAATGGACTTTAAGTTCAGAGAAGGGTTTGACCTCACAAAAATGCGCATACCGAAGCGGATTTTTGAAGTCCCGACGCCGCACGGTTTCTTAAAGGAGGAAGACGTGAGGAAAGCAATTGAGATATATGGCAGGCTGATCTAAAACTCTATAAAATCCCTTTTACGATTTGATAGGTTATTTGATAAATATAAGGCTAAGAGAACCATGACGGGGAAAGAGAACATGGCAAGTGCAGAACTAACGGCGACCGAAAAGAGAGTTTTGCTTGCTCTGGGCGGAGAAGGAGGTAGAGAGGAGGAGCAGAGAAGCCTATCCACGAAAACAGGTATAAATGAAGATGCAGTGATGCAAACTGCTTTTATGCTCGCCCAGAGGGGGCTTTGCGAAATAGAAGAGGCGGAGAAGGTTTTTTATCGCTTAACAGAGGAAGGAAAAGCGTATGCAGAGGAAAGGCTGCCGGAGAAGAGAGCTTTGGATTTTTTAATAGAAAACAAAGGAGCGAGTTTTGAAGACTTAAAAAATGAGTTTCCAAAGACGGTGAATATTGCAATAAATTGGCTACTAAAGAAAGGTTGGGCGAGGATTGAGAGGAGAGAAGGAGAAAAATTTTTACTGCCAACGGCAGCAGTCCGGGCTGAGTTGGGCGTTGATGAGGAAATACTGGAAATTGTGGATAAAGGAGAAATGGAGTGGGAAATATTGGCAGATCAAATAAAAAAAGGGATTCCATTAAAAGAAGGAGAAATAAAAGGATTTTTGAGTCAGTTGATTTCGCGAAGTTTATTAGAGACACACTCACGTGTAGAGAGGAAAATAGCGATTACAGAAGCAGGCAAAGAGATTTTATCGCAGGGTATCTCGGTTGAGGAGGAGATAGCGCAACTCACGCCGGAGCTCATAAGAACCGGATCATGGAGAGGGCGTAAATTCAAGCGATACGATGTGAATTTAGCGTCAAAAGAAACATTCCCTGCGAAGATACATCCTTATCAGAGGATTTTAGACCGGATGAGGCGGATTTTCACGGAGATGGGATTCATAGAAATAAAAGGAGAACTTGTTCAGTCAGCATTTTGGAATTTCGATGCGTTATTCGTGCCGCAAGACCATCCAGCACGAGAGATGCAGGATACGTTCTATCTGGCAACGAGAAAGCTAATAGACGCACCTGAGGTTTTAATAAAAAATGTCGAACAGATGCACGAGCACGGTGGCTCGTTAAATTCCACGGGTTGGGGTGGTAAATGGAAAAGAGAATTGGGTGAAGAGCTGCTGCTGAGGACGCATACCACTGCTGTTACTTTGAGTTATCTCGCTTCGCACCCGGATCCGCCGGTGAAGGTCTTCTGCATTGACCGCGTTTATCGGCGTGAGACAATTGACCCAACGCATATTCCCGAATTCGACCAGTTAGAAGGGATTGTTATGGACAAAGGCGTAACATTCAGCCACTTGCTGGGCTGCCTCGCGACGTTTTACAAGAAGATGGATTTTCCTTCGATACGATTTCGTCCCGGTTATTTCCCTTATACCGAACCGTCAGTGGAAGTGGAGGTGTATATGCCGGAGAGAGGGTGGATGGAATTGGGCGGTGCTGGCATATTCAGAGAAGAGGTGACGAATCCGATAGGTGTGAAGTACCCTGTTTTAGCGTGGGGACTTGGGATTGGGCGGCTCGCTATGATTGGTTTAGGGCTGACGGACATAAGGGATTTGTATCAATCGGATATAGACTGGTTAAGGAAGGCGCGGGTTTTTCGGTGAATGATGAGGCGTGAGATAATTATGCGAAAAGTAAAGATTGAGAGGATGGAGGATTTGGAATCGTTGCCAGAAGATAGGTGGGTAGAAGCACCAGAAGGACTGCATGCAAAGTTTCTTTACAATGTAGTGTCTCAACAAGTTAGTTTTTAGAAGCAGATTTTTTGCTTTTTGCCGCCCAAAAACTACCGGTATTGTTCTTACACCGTTTGTTCTAAGCCAGCTATTGCAATGAATATAGAACTTATGGTCAAGAAAGATACGAATTTATCAAGCAATATGTAGAGACGTTTGAGCAGAGGGGATAATAAGTAATCAGCCTCATCAAACCTACATTTTACATGGGCATCTTCTACATCGGTCATCGACCTGCATCCGCAAAGGGAACATTAAGCTCATCCTAAATTAAGACCATTTCAGCCCGCTTGCAATACCATTCAAAGAGTTCCTTCCCCCATTCAATTGCTTTTTTATCATAGCTCACGAAGTCCCTATTATAGTCGTAAGTTCCATCAACATGAAACAAGCCGAGGGAGAGGAAATACTCAGTAACTGTAAAAGCAGCTTTTGCATCTTTTTCTGTTATGTATAATTTAAAGTTAGAGCTTTTGTCAGTGAAAATTTCTTTTAGGATTTCTTTATCTATCTTCTCCAGTACTTCTTTTGTTAGTATAAGTTCCACATCAACTTTTTCCTTTAGTATTAGCTCCTCAAACAGAGCCGGATACTCAGGAACGAAGATAGAAGAGACCCCTCTTATCTTTTTAGCACTCGCTAACAAGTTAATGAAATTTGTGTGGACTTTAAAAATATCAGTGGCAGTATCTTCAAAAAGTGTTGAATCCTTCAACCACCCAATCTTCTCGAGCAAATGCGGTGGAATACCGCTAAGGTCATGCGTAAGCCAGAAGACCTCATGCTTCTTCAACGCTTTTATCGCATCTATGAAATCGCTTAATTTCAACGCTATAACCTCACCGATTTTTGTCAGCGCATAATCTCTGTCTTCATCTTGAAAAACGAGGTTTTCCTTTTCAAGTTCTCTTAATGCGTGAATAGCAGTTGTAGAGCTTATTTCCAGCTCAGTTCGTAATTCGTTTAACGCTTTTTTTTTCCTTCCCTCAAAGAGATAAATGGAAAGGCTCAGTGCATCGTATCCCTTTTCTTATAAACAGACCCAAAGATTGAATCTTTGCGATTGTGTACTTTCTCATCGATCTCATAGCCAAATTTCTTGATCTCCTTCGCACCAAATTTTCGTCTTTATAATAAATACACCATGAGCGTTTGTTTCATGGTTTCAATGGTTGCCCAGACGTATTCGCCGGTATATTCCTTGCCCACATCGAAATACTCATTGAGTACGCTAATCTTCCCCCGGGAATCAACTCTCCGGATAAAATGGATCTTCCCTGTGACCAGGGGTAAGCGGTCCACAGCGATTGTAAAATCTTCCGGCAGCATGCGTTTAGGATCGACCACCTTCAGCTTCTCATTTCTCAACTTCCAGGCGTTAAATTTATTTTCTTTTTCGAAGAATATCACTGACTTCTTCCGTATATCATTCAGGTCAGTAAATAGTTCCTTTTGCCAGAAGCGTTTATCAAAACCTTTGTTGAATTCCTCTATCGTTCCGTTCATCCAGGGTCTTGATGGAGCGATGAACACCACTTCGATTCCTACATATAAAGCCAATCTCACGAAGCGACTGAATGACTTAGGATGCTTGTAGTCTCCTGCAAAACACATACCGTTGTCTACCTGCAAGTATTTAGGTATCGGACACTGTTTCCAGTAGTCCATGAGAAAGTCCATTACACTGTCCATGCTTTTTTCGTTATACTGCTGTCCAGCAACTTGTCGCCCAACAACATCTTTAAGGTGTATCGAGTTGATTGGTCCATAACCCTTGATATGTCTTGGACCAACATAATCCATTTGATGCAGCTCATCGATGTGTTTTGGATTGAGAATGGTATATCGCCCTTTAGAACGAACTCTTTTGTAGCGTTCCGGTTTGTTCGCTCTTATTTTATTCCGCTTGATGATCCGTTTGATGGCGGATATAGATGGGATCTCCGATGATTTGTAACCCAGCTCTTCCATATGAAATTGGATCGCCTCAGCGCCCACACAGGAGTATTTGGTAGAATCTTCAGTACCGTCCATTAGTGCTTTTCTGATGTTTACAACAATCTGCTCAATCCGTTCACTGGTTTTGTGTGGTATAACTCTGGCTCTTTTTGGCAGGTCCTTATACCATTCTTTGCGTCCTGTTTTATATCTACCCAACCATTTGTTGAACCAACCCTCTGACCTCTCCAAACTTCTGTATATATCAACCTCTCGCTCCCCTTCAAGATACCGCTGAATTGCTTTAATTCGTTCTTCCTCTTCTGGTGTATGTTCCATGATACTTCACCAAGGAAATATCATAGAAACAGCCAGGTATCAGTACGTGTAAAAATAAGGTCTTAAAACTCGCTTATTGCTATGATGCCTTCCATAACTACCTTGTATCATTTAGGGTATACGATGGTGTGAACCATCCATATTTAAAATGAAAAGGTATACGATGGTGTGAGCCTTTCCAGCTACGAAAAATATGATTACCGGGGAAGGCGGGATGATTACCACTGATGATGAGATAGCAGAAAGGGCGAGGATAATAAGGAATCACGGTCAAAGGGAAAGGTATATACACGAATGCTTGGGTTATAATTATAGGATGACGAACATAGCGGCTGCGATTGGTTTAGCACAGTTAAAAAAGCTTGACAAACTGAACGAGAGAAGGATAAGCAATGCAAGATACTATGATAAAAGATTAAATGCGGATAAGCCATATATCGCACCGAATGTCAAATACGTTTTCCATTAATATACGATAAGGGTTAAGGAAAGGGATAGGTTCTTAGAGCATCTGGAAAAGAACGGCGTAGGATGTGGTATATACTATCCCGTTCCACTGCCGAGACAGCCTTTGTTTAATTCAGCAGAGGTTTTTAGAGAGGCAGAACTTGCGAGCCAGGAGGTTGTTTCAATTCCCGTTCATCCCTCTTTAAGTAAAGAGGAAGTAAAGAGGGTTGTGGAGGTTGTGAATTCGTATGAATAAAGAAGTCTTTTTTTACGGTGAAGTGGAGATAGGCAAAAACTTCAGGACTGGTCACGGGGCGATTTAAATGCAAGACATGCTGAAAAGTCTTTGTAGAAACCAAAAACACAGTCTTCTACAATCGCAAGTTATCAGAGGATCAGATAATCCTTATCTGCAAATTGCTGGTCGAGAAAAATGGAATAAGAGCCATTGAACGCATAATGGAGATCCATCGTGATACGATATCAGATGTCGTAGAAGACCTGGCAAGACACGCAAGGGAAGTGACGGACTTTTTGATACGGTATGTTGGACTCACCAAAGTCCAGGTAGATGAGATGTGGTTGTTCGTAAAAAAAACAAAAGAACGTTGACGGAGGAGATGGTGACGATGATGGACAGGGCGATTGCTGGATATACATAGCGAAGAAAACAGATACAAAGCTTCATTTAGCGCATAGCACTGGTAAAAGAGTGCAAGCCACGGCAGATAAACTAATGAAAACGGTGAGAAAACGAGGAAAGATACCAACAAAGGATGAGAAGGCTACTTTCGCCAGTGACGATAATTTTCGGTGAGGTAGATGATGTTGACATAGATACGGTCTACATAGAGAGGTACAACCTAACGTTGAGGCACGGCATTTCGAGGCTGGTCAGGAAGAGCCTATGTTTTTCTATGTGTAAGGAGATGTTGGACAACCATCTGGACGTGTATCAGTGCTATAACAACATGATCAGGGTTAATTCGGCATTGACGATCAAAATCCATTTTTTCAGCTCGGTTCCAATCCGCAATCTGATCTTATCTGCGGGCATATTTTCCGTTATCTCCAGGACCTTTTCCTCAACATCATATACTGTCCAGTCTTTGCTTTTTAGATAGGCTACGAGTCTGTCTATCCTGGACTTGTTGTTTCCCACGATAGTTAGAAGCTTGTAATGATTTGTTCGATTTTCTTTTATCAGAGTTTCTATATCCGTCATTCTGTATGGCCCATATTAATTATGACATATTAAATATAGATATAAAGTTTTTCCACGTCAGCCTTACTTATGTCGCTCATTTTCCAAAAGCCTCCCTGATTTTCTCTTCCTTATAGCCTGTAATGCACGTTTTATCACCAAAAAAATCCACCAATATCGATTTTTCCTCAAATGCTTGCATGCTAAGCTCTCAAACCCTCAAACCCTCAAGAATAGCGATAAACAATGCTGCTGCTATTATATCCGCTGTGGAGCCGGGATTTATCCCTTCCTTTATTAGCTCCTCATCGAACTCCTTCATCTCTTTAAGCTCGTAGCCTGAATTTACAATCTCTTTCGCCCTCCCCTTCACGTATTTGCTCTTTTCAGCTCCAAACTCCATTTTAACAAATGTATCCTCCTCCTCAGAAAGCAACCTCAGATAAGCACGAGTTATGGCATCGTTTATGCCCCTCTCCGTGGCAAAATCCCTTAATAGCCTTGCATACCTGAAGGTTCTCTCAAACCCGCCTACCAATTCACGTGAAATCAAATCATAAGATGCAGAGATTTTAAGTATCTCATACAAGGATAGTTGCTTCTCTCTTATTGCTTTTATCGAAGCCTCATCCATCACGTCAAGTTCCGGCACATCTCTTCTCACTTTTACTTTTGCCTTCGGAAACGCACGGTAAACTTCTACTGCATCCTCCACGCTGGTGTTCAGCATGATTTCCTCCGCTTTTCTCTTTATCTCCCCCATGTCAGAGCTCTCACAAGCTCCTGCAGCCATCGCTAAAGGCGTTAACAAAAGCAGTGCGCCGAAGTGTGTATTCCCTCCACTTTGCCACTCAATGCATTCTTCCATACCCCTTCTTACTAATTTACCCATATCCACTCCTTTGCCTCTTCCTCTCGCTGCTGCTTCTCTCAAAACCGGATACACGGCAACCGAAGATGCGAGAAAATGCTCATAACGCGTATCTACGAAGTCGTGTGTTCGGCTCACGTTACCGGGTTTAGGATAAGCAGATACTTCCAGGAGCAAAGCCAATTGCGCACTTCTCGCCACGTAATCCTCGTTCATTATATGAATGTTAATCTTAAAATTTATAAATGGTAGCAGCGGGTAGTAGTTATACAGGAGTCCCTACTCTCTTTTCATCCTGTATATATCAACCCCTATGTACTTCTTTTCCTTTTTATGAAACCAGAACCGCTTCTTCAAAGGAAAAGCGACTGGAAAACGGTGAATTGCTGCATGAGGAATAAAACTTTTTAAAAATGATTCGCTGCCTGCATTATGTATGGAATAAACAACGGGAGCGACCTCAAAAGCCTTTTCTAAAAAGATTCTATCTGCATATCTGTTTTTTCTTTGTGCACCAAAAGGTGGATTCATCACAACTGTATCCCCTTTTCCTTCCACTTCTCGCACATCACACTTTCTAAATTCCACCTTCACACCCAATCTCTTGCTATTCGTTTGTGCAACTTCTATCACTCTCCCATCTCGCTCTATCCCCACCACCTCTTTCGCACCCAATAATTTCGCACCTATCCCTAATATTCCGTTACCACTGCCGAGGTCATATACAACACGATTTTCAATATCTCCGTTCATAAAAGCGAAATGAAGTAATTCAGAAGCTACCGTAGCGGGCGTTGAATATTGCTCCTTATCTGCATCTGGCTCCTTTATGTCCTCCACTTTTTCTAACAGGATTTCCAGTTCCTTTTTCTTCATTTTTTGAAGCCCACGTCAAAAAACAAACAATACATTTATATGTAAGGATGAAAAGAAGAAAAATGAAGCAGACAATAATAAAGAGATAGAAAACTGAGGGAAGAGAGGGAAAAAAAATGGACTTGCTGTGGTTAGCACCGATTGCAGGGCTTGTAAGCTTGATATTCGCAGCGATATTCGCAGTTTACACGCTTAAACAGGAATCCGGCAGTGATAAAATGAATGCAATCTCTGAAGCTATTCAAGAGGGTGCATCTGCTTACCTGAACAGGCAATACAAGACTATTGCGGTCGTTGCAGTCATAATCGCAGTGATTTTATTCGTTGCACTTTCGAGTGATGGCAAGTTTTCCGACTCCGGAAGAATTGCAATAGGTTTTTTAGCTGGCGCCGTGTGTTCCGCCGCTGCGGGTTATATTGGCATGTTTGTCTCGACAAGGGGCAATGTTAGGGTTGCACAAGCTGCATCCTCAGGTGTGCGCAAGGCACTTGCAATTGCATTCCGAGGCGGTGCGGTAACGGGTCTTGCAGTCGTTGGGCTTGCGTTAATCGGGACAAGTTGTTTTTACATTCTTTTCGGCAGAGATTCGGATGCAGTTGACCTCGTTGTGGGGTATGGTTTCGGTGCTTCTTTGATTTCATTATTCGCAAGGATTGGTGGCGGAATCTACACAAAAGCCGCAGATGTTGGTGCTGACCTGGTGGGCAAGGTAGAAGCAGGAATTCCAGAGGACGACCCGAGAAATGCAGGCGTAATTGCAGACAACGTAGGTGACAACGTAGGTGACTGTGCAGGTATGGGAGCTGACCTGTTTGAAACTTACGTGGTTACTGCGATTGCAGCAATGCTAATCGGTGGTTTACTGATAAAAGGGGAAGATATAGAAGTAACAAAAATTTTCCCTGGAATTGCCGCCGATTTAACACTTATCGAATATCCTCTAATTTTAGGTGCGGTTGCAATCTTCGCTTCTATTATTGCAATCTTCGCAGTGAGAATGGGCAAGCGCGAGAACATCATGGGAACGTTATATAAGGGCGTGATTACCGCCGCAGTACTCAGTATAATTCTGTTCTATCCAGTAACAGCAGCATTAATCGGAACCGACCGGGCTGGGACTTCAATATTCATCTCGGCAATCGTTGGGATAGTAATAATGGCTCTCATGGTCATCGTCACCGAATATTTCACGCAGATGCATTCGCCAGTAAAAGCGATTGCAGACGCAAGCAAGACAGGTGCTGGCACCAATCTGATTACGGGTCTTGCAATTGGTATGATGTCCACGGGCTGGCCGGTGATAATAATCTGCGGTGGGATACTGGTTGCGTATTTTGTGCCTTTCGTGGCTACGGGTGCGAGTATTGCGGGGCTGTACGGTATTTCAATTGCTGCAGTTGCTATGCTCTCGACCACCGGTATTATCGTTGCACTCGATTCTTACGGTCCGATTACAGACAATGCAGGTGGTATTGCGGAAATGGCAGACTTACCACCCGACGTTAGGGATACCACCGATAAGCTCGATGCCGTTGGTAACACAACGAAAGCCGTAACAAAGGGGTATGCAATCGCATCGGCGGCAATTGCCGCTTTAGCTCTTTTCTCCGACTATTTACATAAAATAGGGATAACAGCGGAAGATTTTAGCCTTTTCAATCCACTCGTGCTCGTAGGCTTATTAATTGGTGGACTTTTGCCTTTCATTTTCAGCTCGGTTATGATGCGTGCAGTAGGAAAAGGAGCGTTCAAGGTCGTTGAAGAGGTGAGAAGGCAATTCAAGGAGATACCGGGAATATGGGAAGGCAAGGCGAAGCCGGAATACGGCAAATGCGTTGACATCGTTACATCCGCAGCGTTAAGGGAAATGATAGTGCCGGGAATGATTGCTGTGGTGGTGCCAGTGGCTGTGGGTCTTTTGCTGGGTGCGATTGCACTTGGCGGGCTGTTAATCGGTGTGATTATTTCTGGGTTGATGCTCGCTCTGATGATGGCAAATGGCGGCGCCGCCTGGGACAATGCGAAAAAGATGATTGAAGACGGTTATCTCGGTGGAAAGGGAAGTGATGCACATAAAGCTGCAGTCGTGGGCGATACAGTAGGTGACCCTTTCAAGGATACCGCAGGTCCTGCGATTAATCCATTGATTAAGGCAATGACTATGGTTGCAATCCTGTTCTCGTCTTTGTTTCTGGCTTATGGAGTATTGCCGGTGTGAGGGGTATGAAAATGAAAAATGCGAAGAAATGTGTAATTTGTAATGCTCGTAAAGGTAAGAGGTTTTGCGTAAAGGAGAACGATTTCATTTGCTCCAGATGCTGTGGATTAATCAGAGACCCGCAACTATGCCCTAATGATTGCCCTTATATTGGTAGTTTAATAGAGAAGGAAGAAGCGAGCAAATTGCCTTTATACAAAGTTTTGATGACGAAACCAAAAGGCAGTAGAAGTATTCTCGTCACGAGGGAGAAGGAGGATGGCTATCTTCAATTAATTTCCGTTTTGGTAGATGAGTGGAAGATGGGGCTAAAAGATTGCTTCGGAAGTGATGATGTTTCGAAAGAGGAATTCGACAAGATTGTGGCACGGCAACCTCTTTTTGTTAGCGCTGACCTCAACAAATGCAAAGAGATAATCAAGCGAGGAATGCTTATTGCGGAGACTCTGGGGTTCCAGTTTAAGTGGTCTTTCATAGTCATAAGACCACCTCTACCTGAGGCTT
>JAGXOS010000045.1 GCA_023659775.1 Methanomicrobia archaeon LH_S14
AATGCTGGCGATTATTCGCCCGCTAGAACGAGAGGGATTGAGTGTTCACGAAATCATCGAGCAATACGTTTCGGAAAAGGGTTTGCGTAAAGAGAAGCGTTCAGCAGTGGTGATGTGGTAGAGGATTAGAAAAAAGTGAATGGTAAATGCCTTTATGTGCCTAAATTATATCAGTGATAATTAGGACAGCCTAAAAGGAACGCAGTGGAATGGACAAGGATTACTACCAATACATACGAGGATGGTTTGGAAAATGGGCGCCGTTCTACAATTTTATTGCTTTGCCTTTAACCGGCATAAGGAACAAGGTTGCAGACTTGGTTGACGAAGAGTACAAAAATAAAATAAAAATTCTGGATGTCTGCACCGGAACAGGGACACAGGCATTTGCATTTGCATTTGCGAAAAGTGGTTATGAAGTCGTTGGGCTCGACATGTCGAAAGAGATGCTGAAAATAGCAGAGAAGAAGAACAAATACGAAAATGTGCGGTTTGTGGTGGCAGATGCAACTAAAATGCCATTTGAACCAGATTATTTCGACTTTGCATGTATTTCTTTTGGACTGCATGATATGCCACACGAGGTCAGACACCGTGTGTTGGACGAAATGAGAAGAGTTAGCGAGAAAATAATCGCTGTTGACTATCACATTCCAAAGAACAGGTTGCACAGATGGCTGCACGTGTCCTTCACATCACTTTACGAGAGCAAGTATGGGCTGGTAGATTTTGTCGAGATACTTTTGTGTGAGCGGTTTGGGAAGTGAAGAAGATGGATAAAGTTCGGAAAAACATCTATTCCCTGATATTTTTTAGGGCATTCTATCGGGTATCAATCTCGGAAAGCTTGCTAATATCTGGGAAATTGGATATTTGAGTGGAAGAAAAAAGTAAAATGAAAACTATTAATTGACTTTTGCACTTTGCACTTTGCACTTTTCATTTTTCATTGTCTGTTCAAAATGCCACTGAATTTTGAGCAGATGTCTTCCCATTGATTCCTAACCATCAATGTTCCTTTATTCTTCAATGCGATAAACTGTTTAGTAGCTTCTCCACCTGTAAAATCCCTTTCCTCTATTTTATCAGGGTCAAATACCAACACAGATTTGCCCATTTCCAATGCCACTTCCGCCGCCTCTATGTTCTTCAGGTTACCGAAGCCAAAAGGGATACTGCAGAGCATAACAACATCCGCTTTTTTAATCAGCGCTAAGTGTGCTTGAAAAACCGCCTCTGTTATCGGCGAGAAAGGTGCTTCGGTCACAACTGGGATATTCAATAGCTGAGCGACTTCGCAGTCGGTATCCAGCATATTAACAACGCCAGCAGTCACTTTGTAACCTTTCTCTGAGAGGAGATGCATTAACGAAGCACCTTCACCACCGCCGCAAATCAAATGAATCGTGATTTCAGCATTATTTTTACTTGATGCATCGGCCTCAGTCTGGCGTTTTACAGGCGAAGGAACAGGCGATACGTAGCACAGGTTAGTTAGCGCATGTCTTTTAACAATAACGTCCGCGCCGAAGCTCTTTTTAATGTTTTCCACAGTTAATACTTCTTGCGGAGAGCCCGTGGAGACAATTTTTCCTTCTTGTAGCAATACTAAACGGTTACAATACTGAGCTGCTAAATTGAGGTCATGGATAACCGCGATTACAATCAATCCTTCATCCAAAGTCAATCTTTTCAGAAGCTCCATTATTTCTATTTGATAATTTATGTCGAGGTGAGAAGTCGGCTCATCTAAAAGCAAAGCCCTGGGCTCTTGCGTAAGCGCTCTTGCGATTATAACAAGCTGCCTCTCCCCACCGCTCAACTCTGTAATCGGTCTTTCAGCCAGATGCCAGCAGTTAGTAAGCTCCATGCACCTCCGCGCTATTTCTATGTCGTGCTCGGTTTCCAGCTCTAACCTACCCAAATGAGGGTTCCTGCCCATAAGCACGATGTCCAGAGCAGAGAAGTCGAAATTTACGGTTGTATCCTGCGGCACCGCAGCAAAAACCTTTGAAAACTCCTTATTTTTCATCTCCAACACGTCTCTACCCTCTAACAATATCGTTCCCACCTTTGGTTTTAAAATACGACTGATTGTTCGCAGCAGAGTTGTCTTCCCTGAGCCGTTCGGACCAATAACACCTAAAAGTTCGCCATGCGCTGCGCTAAAATCCACGCCTTCCAGTACTTTTACACTTCCATAGTAGGCATCCACGTCTTTTATCTCTAAGGACATCTTTAAACCTTTGTTTAAAAAGGAAGCTTATAAATTTTTCGTATTCGCATAGCAGATGTAAAAAACCACGAGATTTCACGAGAAACCTTTTCTTAGAAAGAAAAGCTTTACTAAAAGAACTTATTTGTTTTTCTTTTAGCACAGGTTTTCTTTTTGTAAAAAAGAAAAAGTTAGAAATTACAACTGACAAAATCGAGCTTATATTTGCGATATAACGAAAGAAAAAAGTAGTAGTAATAATTTTATTCATGGACTGATGAAAAAATCGCTGAGAACGTAAATATGAAGGCAGCTACCGGCACCGGAAAAAATAAAAAGTTACAACACCATTAAGGGTTCAAAATATAGTAGTAATATATATCCTATATATTCATTTGTAACGGTCATATCTTTTGTAACATCCACATCATTTGTTGTATTTGTATCAATTATAACAATTAAATTTTTCATCCAAAAACCCTTAAAAGAATAAAAGATATAAATGTTATCATGATACCTAAACCCTCATGTCATATAATCCTCTATTTTCCCAATGCCTGGTGTCATATAATATTTTAAATCCTCTAAAAATCGTTTAAATTTTAAATAAAATTTTTAAAAGTGCTTTCCAAAAGCAATGTCATATAATCTATATTATACGACATGCAACATCTTCGATACTTTTATACCTTCTATATCTTCTATATCTTCGCTTCAGATGTTTACAATTGTTCTATCCATTCATGCCATAACCGATTACTCTTCACTTGCTTACATACATTTACTCTCTTCTAAGTTCAAAGATACTTTTACCGTTTCTGTTATCATCAATGTCTTTTTAGCTTAATTATTTAAGTAACTTCCGTGAACATTGGTACCTTCGATACTTTACGATGTTTCTATATTTTCGTGCTCTTTCATACCTCATTCTTCTTCCATACCTTTGCTTCTGATGTCCTAACCAGCCTGTCCATCTATACAATAACCGATTATTCTTCGCTTTCTTCTGTAGTTTCTCTATCTTCTACATTTTTGCCCTTTTCTATAAGCTCAACTAGATACGTCTTCATTGTTATCCCTTTGTCTATCGCTTTCTTTCTTATCGCTTTATGCAAACCCTCTTCCAAATCCAAAGATACTTTTACCATTTTTGCCATCACCAATGTTTTTATTGATTTAAGTATTTAAATAACAAACCTTTCTTTAAAAAAGAAAGTTTACAAATACAAAGAAACTATTTTTCTTTTTTCTTTTAGTTTTTAACATATCTTTTTTAATTATCCCATGTATCTCACCAAAGAAGAAGAGCGGATATACGAAGGAGAAGAAGGCTGGACGAGGAAAAAAGCAATGGAGATACTCGTCGCAATAGGGGATATAAATAATGCATCCGAGCTAATACCGATAAAAAGCGCACACGTATCCGGCGTGTCTTACAAGACCATAGGCGAAGCTTTTGAATTCATAAACCGCCTTGAAGGCACGGTGGAAGTCAAAAGCACTCTAAATCCTATCGGTATGGATATAGCGAAATGGGCTGAAATAGGCATTTCAAAGGAGTTTGCGAATAAGCAAAACGAAGTGCTTGATGCGTACAAAAAATTGGGCATCACAGCCGAATGCACCTGCGTCCCTTATCTTATTGGTTATGAACCGGAAAAAGGTGAACATCTTGCTTGGGCGGAATCCTCCGCTGTTTTATATGCTAACTCGGTCCTGGGTGCGAGAACGAACATGGAAGGGGCACCTTCTGCTCTCGCTGCTGCATTAATAGGAAAAACACCTTCTTATGGGCTTCACCAAGCGGAGAACAGGAAGTCAGAGATAAGAGTGTGTGTGAAATGCGACCTCGCAGATGCAGACTACGGTGCCCTCGGATTTTTGATAGGCGACCTTGTAGGGGATAAAATACCGCTGATAGAACTTTCTTCATTTTCCTCCTCCGCTTCTTTGCCAAGCAACGATGAACTGAAATATTTATCCGCGGCGATAGGAGCAACCGGCTCCGTAGGAATGTATCATATAAAAGGAATAACGCCAGAAGCTGGAGTTGAAGCTGAAGAAATGGAATCAAAGTTATCAGAGGAGAAAATAGAGATAGAAAAAGACGATTTAGAAGAGTTTTATATTGAAAACAACGAACCTGACGTAATAGCAATAGGCTGTCCTCATTGCTCCTCGCTTGAACTAACACGTATATACGAGCTCTTGAAGGCAGAAGGTAAAGGAAGAAAAGTAAGAAAAGATTTCTTCATATTTACCGCACGTGCAATAACGCAACATACGCAAATGCAGCAAATAATAGAGAAGATAGAGAATTACGGCGTTAAGGTAATTTGCGATACCTGTTTCGTGGTGTCGCCTGCTTTTGAGAACTATGATTGTGTATTAACAAACTCCGGTAAAATGCTGCGATACGTGCCTCTTTTGTGCGGGGGTGCGAAAGCGAGGTTGTGCAAGTCGGAAGAGTGTGTTAGAAAAGCGTTTTGATTTTTGTAACCACAAGATTGCACAGATTTTCACACAACTTTTTTACCTTCGGTAAAAACCTTGACTAAAAACATCCTCTTATTTTTCTTTTAGCACAGGTTTTCTTTTTGTAAAAAAGAAAAAGTGTTGTGGAATCACGTGGTTTTTTTATCCCTGCTATATAACTAACAATAACATGACGCCAATACTCATATTCTTCCTCGCTTTGGTTCTCATCCTGGTTTTGACCACCTGGTTCAAGATCCATCCTTTTTTGAGTTTGATCACTGTATCAATCTTTGTAGGGATTTTGGCTGGCGAACCTTTCGAGGCACTTGAATCCATTTTGACGGGCATGGGGCGAGTGATTTACCATCTTGGACTGATCATCGTGTGCGGCAGTATAATTGGCATGACCTTAGATGGAATTGGCGCAACCCCGGTAATTGCAGATGATATTATACGAATATCAAATACTCGGTCTTATGCTCGCTATCCCAACCACATTAGTCGGCTACTTGTATGCAGAAAAGTTCTGCAGGTTCGGGAAATCCCCAACGAACGTAGCAGAAAAGCGGGCGAAGGTAAATATAAGTAGATTAAAGGCATACCCACCCATTGTTGTTCCAATAACACTTATTCTCTTCAAGAAATTGGTAAAATGGTTATTAACTCGAACTTGCCACTGATACTCATTCCCTTTTTGGTCGCAGTTGCGATTCAGACTGCTCAAGGCTCGAAAGTCGTAACTATGCTGGTTGTCCCCGGTATATTAATTCCGGTTCTTCCTGAACTCGGTTTGCCATTGGAAATTGTATTGATGTCCATAGCTTCCGGCACTTTTCTTATGACAATTGTCGTCTATTTGATAGTGTATTAAAACTTTTTAGAAAAAAGTTTTATCAAAAAGTAATTGTCTTTAACCCTTCTCCACCCGTCTTCACTTCCATCACAAGCGCACCCGCAATTTCCATCACTGCTTTTATTCTATCCACAGACTCACCTGACAACACCAAAACAGAACCTACGCCACCCATCTCATCCAATCCCCCTGCTCCCGTTACTTTAGCACCCAACGCGCCTGACTCTTGCGACATCTTCACGAGCTCGCTCAATCGTCTTGGCACCACGCCTATTGCATCTAACAAACCATGGTTTATGTTCATTAACGCACCCAGTTTCACAAAATCTCTATGCTCTATCGCCCTGATTGCCTGTGCTGTTATTTCATCTGAAGCAGCGAAAATAGAATCGAATATGCTCGTAAAAATTTCTTTTCTCGTCTTAACCCCCTCTACAATTTTCTTTGTCTTTAAACCCATCTCAGAAGCCTTTTTGGTATCCATACCTATGCTTAACGGTATGCTGCCAACGCAGCCCACAACCAAATTTAGTTCAGCTAAGCGCAATCTCTTCACCTCTCCTTTCTCTACTAACACATACCCGCCGTAAGTTGAAATTGCAGTATCAACAGGACTGGCAGCGCCTTGAACTGCTTTCTCTATATTATGTGCATCATTTCTTATACCTTCCAAATCACCGCCTACACCAAAAAATTCTTTGAGTGCTGCGATAGTAGCAACACAAGTCGCTGCTGAAGAGCCCAATCCGGCAGAAAGCGGTATCTCTGACTTTATTTCTATTTCCACTCCTTCTCCTCCTCTTCCTATTCCATACCTCTCTTCAAGATATCTTATTGATTCTTTGACATACGCAATTGCTTTTGTTGCAGCGCCATAGTCCTTATATAGCAGTGCCTTTCCTTTCCCCTCCTCTTGTCCAAGCTCTAAATCCATTTCCAGGCCAAAAGTAGGTATATTCGCTATTTTTACGTGATACCCGCTCCTTTCCCTACTTGACACCTCCACTACAAGCCGCCGGTTTATAGCTGCAGCTAACGCTCGTTTACCATACACCACAAAATGCTCTCCAAATAGTATCACCTTAGCAGGAACAGATGCTTGAATTTTTTTATCCATGTTTTTTTCCATTACAACAACTCAATAAATTCTTCAACGGTCAATCCAGCATCTTTAATCAAATCTTCGCCATTTATACGGCTACTTCTATCGCTTTTTCTTCGATCCCTTTCAACGCTCTCTGATTAATAACTGCCATACATCCTTGTATCGCATTTTTGATGTTTTCCAACGCCTCTTCTACCGTGTCACCTTGCGAATGGCATCCCGGTAATGCTGGACAGCTCACATTGTATCCCCTATCCTCTAAATCTTCCTTAATAATCACTTTGAATTTCATTTCCACACCACCTCTTAATAATATATCTTCGATATTTAAAAGGCTTTTGTAAAAGTCATATTTTATCCAAAACCGCGAACAGTTCATAAAGATTCTCTATTCTCTCATCCCCCGCTGATTTCACTCCTATCCCTATTACAGCGCAACCAGCGGATTTGCCAGCCATGAAATCGCTTTCCGTATCTCCCACGAGTATCGCATTCTCAGGCATTGTTTTTAACTTCTCACATGCCTCTATTACTATCTCTGCATCTGGCTTCCCCCTTTTCACGTCATCCCCGGTAACAACCACGTCAAAATAGTTAGAGAGATGAAAGTACTCCAATATCCTGTGAACATTCTTTTTTGGCGTATTCGTAACCAATCCTATCTTAAGCTTATATTCTTCTCTTACACGACTCAAAACCTCTTTTACACCCGGAAACAGCTCTATAAACTCTATTAACTTCAGTTGCTCGGTAATGCAATACTTTCCTGCTTCTTCATTCAGATTTAACGCATCTAAATTATGTTTCAGGTCAGGACCCCAGCATTTCTCTCTAAACTCTTCTCTGCTCATCTCTTCCCTCCCGAAAGCCCTTAGCATTGCATTAAACGCTTGATACCAGCATTCAAATGAGTCTATTAGTACGCCATCAAGGTCAAACAAAATCGCCTCTATTCTTTTATTCTCTTTCCCTTTCATCGTAATTAGTCCTTTCTTTATTTTCCCTCTTTGTTTATCGCATATCTAACTAAACTTTTCTTAAAAGTTTTAAAGAAAAAATGTACAAACACTTTTTAACATAATAAACCTTCTTAGATCAATGCCCAACTTCTTTGACCTCAACGTGCATGCCTACCCTGAAACCGGAGTGCCAGTGGAAGAAATGTTTCGAGTTGCAAAAAGATACGGCTATGCCGGCATAGCAATAACAAACCACGATGATACCGTGAAAGTGAAAGAGGATTTACCCCCTTCAGTATCAAATTTCGTTTTCAGGGGTGTAGAGATAAGAGCAAAGTCTGTTACCGAATTGAAAAGGAAAATAAAGCTTCACAGGGGAAAAGTGTCCTTGTTAGCGGTTCATGGTGGCAATGAGGTAATAAACGAATCGGCATTAAAAGATTCCAGGGTAGATATATTAGCACACCCTTGCGGTGAAAAAGGAGGAGGAGATTTGAGCCACGTGCTGGTGAGATATGCTGCTGAGAATGGCATTGCAATAGACTTCAATCTCGATGCGATAATTCATAGCAAGAGAAGCGATAGAGCACGAACCTTATGGAAGATGCGAGAGATTTTGAAGCTTGTGAGAAAATACAAAGCCCTAATGATAATAACCAGCAATGCCCAGTCTATATACGATTTAAGGGCGCCAAGAGAGATGGTTGCACTGGCGTCACTATTTGGAATGAGAAAAGAAGAAGCTGTACACGCTTTAAGCGATATTCCTGAAGGCATATTAGAGAAGAAATGGAAAAAGGAAAAGGAAGTGGAGATAATATGAAAATGAAAAGTGCAAAGTGCAAAAGTCAAAATAAATTTTGCATTTTGCATTTTGCATTGTTGCTGCCACCTTCTCTTCGTGAAAGAAAAAGGTATCTTGTGTTTGCAGTGATAAGCGAGCGAGAAATAGATAAGCGAGAGTTATTGAAAGAGATACGTGACTCCACTTACTCTCTCTATGGAGATGTAGGCGCAAGTGAAAGCAGGATATGGCTGATAGGATATGATAAGAAGAAAGATGCAGATACCGGCACAGACGTGGGTGTAGGTATCCTGAGATGTGCGCATGATAAAGTCGAGGAAGTAAGAGCAGCATTAGCTTGCATTCATTCGGTGAATGAAGCAAGGGTTGGCATAAGAGTGGTTGGGATCTCGGGAACGATAAAAGGAGCGATCTTTTCTTGAGAAATCCAAAATCCTAATTTCAAAATTCATGGTAATTCTTGTGTAAATCTGTGTAATCTGAGGGGTTCATTTTGCATTGTTTCAAACACTTCCCTTCAGCATCTCTATATAAGTCGCTAAATCCCTTCTCGTTATGATTCCTACGAAGTTTCCACTCTCCTCCTCTCTCACTGCCAAAACATTCCTTTTATTTCTTATCATCCTTTTTAGCGCTTCCGCTGCCTCCTCCCCCACCAATATAATATCGCCAATTCTATCGAATGAACTTATCACGTCAGAAACCTTTAAAAAGTGACGCTGCTCGACTGACAACTTTTTTAGTTCATCAAACGTTACAAATCCTTTTAATTCACCGCTTTCACTCAACACCGCATATTCAGCCGTTCTCTCCTCAAGCATCTTACTCGCCAGCTCCGAGATTGGCATATCCTCCTGCACACTTGTTCTCTCTATTCGCATTACATTTTTTACCTTTATTCCCTCCAATGCCGCAAAAGTGATAGTGGCATTTTCTTCTTCTGTTGCTGCAATGTACAGGAAAATGGCAATCATGGGTAACCAAATATTCCAAAAAGGCATTATTTTACCCTCTACAATAAGCAAATAAGGATTTGGCATAATTCCTATTAACGCCATCATAACTGCAAATATTTTCCCTATTAACACCGCTCTCTTCGTCGCTTTTAGAAATGGCATTCTTTTTGCAAGAAAAGCTCTTAAAACACGCCCTCCATCCATTGGAAATGCAGGTATTAAGTTAAAGGTGGCTAATACCACGTTAAGAAAGCCGATAATGAACACTAAAATCTCCACCGGGCGATAAACTGCCAAATTCAACGTTTTTATACCAAAATAAGTGAGAAGAAATATGCCGCCGATGGCAAAGCTCATCGCAGGTCCTGCAATTGCTATCCTCCACTCCTTTTCCGGGCTCTTTGGGATTTCCTCCATCATGGCTAAGCCACCGAAGAAGAAAAGCGTAATGCTGTGTATTTTTGTCCCAAATTTCATCGCAACGTATGAGTGGGACAGCTCGTGCAACAATAGGGTAAAGAAAAAAAGAATACCTGCAATCGAGGATAAGGAATAACGGAATAAAGGATCCATATCGAGACCTCCTAAGCCTAATGGAATACGGTATTCCGTGGCAGGAAGATTCGCAAATCCATATATAATCCCAAGCAAGATAAACAAAAAAGTAAAATGCAACCTTATTGGTATGCCGATGAGTTTACCCACTTGTATAGATGTTCGCATCTTTTCCCTTTTCTTTTCTTTTCTTCCCAATCCGTTAATTATATATATTGGCTCTCAGTTCATAATTAAGTATTATGGAAATAGAATTGTCTTCCTTATATGGGCAGGATATATACACGGATAGGGGTGTATATGTCGGTAAAATAGAGGATGTGAGCGTGGACATAAAGGAGAAGAGAATATCGGGGCTGGCGGTGAGGGACATAAATCCAAACGCTTTCGATGTAGGCAAGAGAAAAGGCGTGATTATTCCCTACCGGTGGGTAACGGCAATTGGAGACATAGTGCTGATAAAGCATGTGAGGAGAAGAATAGTGGAGAAAGAGGAGGAAGAGGGGGGAAGAGAAAGAGAAAAGAAGAAGTAATTGTATAGGGATACGGAAAAGAGCCGGGGATGAAGGGTCAGAACCGAGAGAGACGTAAAGATAAGAGCAGGGATAGGGAAGTATACGCAGAGATAAAAGCTATACCTCCTTTAATCGTGCGTGCAGACGGAAGGATTTTTAAGCGAGTTTTGAGCGACAAATTCGAGAAACCTTACGACGAGAGATTTGCAAAAGGCATGGCGAAGGCCGTGGAAATCTTCTTCTTGAGCAGCGGCTTCGATCCCAAACTTGCTTACATTTTCTCTGACGAAATAAGTTTTTTTTTCGAACACGTCCCGTTTGAAGGTAGGATAGAGAAACTGGATTCTGTAATCGCAGGCTTTTTGGCAAGTGCGTTAAGCATCAGTCTGGGTTTTAAAGAGGCTATTGCATTTGATGCACGGGTAATCCCTGTTTGCAAAGGAGAAGATGTTTCGGAGTATCTTGCGCAGCGTCAGACAGAGGCATGGCGAAATCACATCAACGTGTATGGGTATTATGGGCTGAGAGAAGAAGGGCTAAGTGAAAAGGAGGCGGAGAAGCGGCTGAGGGGAATGAAAACAGGGGATGTGCATGAGATGCTTTTTCGTATGGGAATAAACCTGAATGAAACGCCGAAATGGCAAAGAAGGGGCATTTTGATCGCTAAGCAGAGGTATGAAAGAGAGGGATATGATCCAAAAGCGGAGAGGAAAGTTACTGCTATACGCTACAAAATAGTTCAGTTATGGGACCTGCCGTTATTCGGGTCAGAGGAAGGGCAAGATCTGATAAACCGACTGATGGGATATGCTCAATAAAGAGTGGAAAAAATTAGTGTGGGCCCGAAGGGATTCGAACCCTTGACCGCCCGGTATCTCACAAAGAAATTCTTTAGGAGGTGATACCCATCGGATTCCCTGTTATGAGCCGGGCGCTCTAACCATGCTAAGCTACGGGCCCCCTTTTTCTCTTAATATTATTTCTCCCTTTTCATATAAATAGTTTCTTAGATAGCTCACAACTCAATTAGTCCTTCTCCATAATCGTTAACAGCCACATAAATTGCTTTCTTTTCTGTTAAAAAGATTGACAAGAAAGTTACATAAAGCACAACTGACAGAAGTAACGTGGAAATAAAACTCCATAACCTTACTATCGTTATAAACTCTCCTTTTACCATACAGTCTCATTCCCGAAAATAATACTTAAAACTTCTTACTACTGATATTTTTCTTTTCAAAAGTCAATGTAGACCAAGGCAACACCCTGCAGATTATCTCAGGCAGGGTAAACTATTTCCTGTTGAAGAGCATATACACTAATCGGGGGATTTCGGGAGTTCCTTGCCTGTGCCAATTTGAAATTACTGGCAACTTACCCAAAGGGTGATTCCCAAATCCTTTGCCCTTTCAATGTAGAGCACTCTTTTGATATTACACGCCAAC
>JAGXOS010000046.1 GCA_023659775.1 Methanomicrobia archaeon LH_S14
TATTTTCGGCGATAGCGACGTAGAGCTCTACCCACCGCAAGAGGATGCGATAAGAGCAGGTTTGCTCGATACGAATAAAAATTTCGTCATCTCTTCTCCTACGGCGAGTGGGAAAACGCTGTTAGCGGAATTGGTGATGTTAAAATCAATTTTGCGTGATTCAGGGAAATGCCTTTATGTCGTGCCTCTAAATGCATTAGCATACGAGAAATACGTGAATTTTAAGGATAAGTACCATTCTGTTGCAAAAATCGGCATATCAACGGGCGATTACGAAAGTTCCTCGAGGTATCTTGAAAGATATGACGTCATAATTCTCACACTGGAAAAGCTGGACTCACTCACAAGGATAAAGCCCCTATGGTTAAGAAAGATTTCGGTTCTGGTTGTGGATGAGGTGCATGTGATAGGAGACGAGAAGAGAGGACCGAGGTTAGAAGGAGCAATGGCGAGGTTCATGAGCTTTAATCGTGCTGCGAGAATCATCGCTTTATCTGCAACGATACCAAATGCAGAGGAATTTGGAAACTGGCTGCATGCATCTTTGATACGATCCGAATGGAGACCCGTACCGTTAAAAGAGGAAGTATTCCTGGCAAAGGACGACCGGAAGATAATAGAGCAAGTAGTAGACGAAGTGAAAGAAGGTTCGCAAGTTCTCATTTTTGTAAATACGAAAAGAGGTTCGGCATCTTTTGCAAGAAAAATCGCAGCGCAGTTGAAAATGGCGAATAAGGAGTTGGCCAAGCTCGCAGAGCACGTGGATATTGGTGTGGACGACCTTGCAGAGATGGTCAGGTGTGGCGTTGCTTACCATAACTCGTGGCTGCACCCGGAGCAGAGGAGGGCGATAGAAGAGAGTTTTAGAGCGCGGATATTAAAAGTGATATGCTGCACGCCAACGCTGGCAATGGGCGTTTCTTTACCTGCAAAAATGGTTTTAATCCGGAATTATAAGTTTTTCACGCTTGGTAGGGGAAATGAGCCGATGCCCGTGTGTTGGGTGAAACAGGTATTTGGGCGTGCAGGAAGACCGGAATATGATGAGTATGGAATAGGGCTGATAGTGGCGAGGAGTGAGGATGAGCGTGAGGAAATAGAGGATTTCTACATAAATGGCGAATTAGAGGAGATAGAATCTCGGTTTTCCGCAGAAGCAATGACAGAGCAGATTCTCGCAACTATCGTCGGTGGTGCACATCATACAGACCAAATCTCCGATTTTCTTAACAGCACCTTCTACGCGTTTCAAAACCGCGATGAAATGGAACCCGTAAAAGAAGAAATGGAAGACATACTGGCGGAATTGTCAGAGGAAGGGTTCATAGAGATAAAAGGATATGAAATAAGAGCTACTGGATTCGGTTCGCTCTCTTCCAGGCTGTATTTGTCCACGAAATCAGCATTAGAGCTGAAAGAGGGAATAGAAGTTTTAAGCGAGCTCGATAAAAGAGGGAATACAAAAATATCGGATTTTGATCTCTTGCTCCTTTTATGCAGATGTGATGAGGTAGTTCCGTTGAGGGTGAAAGAAGCGATGGAAATAGCAAGCAGCTTTAGCGACAATCTTGAATGGGTGTATAGCGGTGCGTATGCGTTGGGTAGTGCTATTGTCACGCATGCATGGATTGATGAGCTCACGTATCCAGAGATGAAGGAGAGATTTGGAATATATCCCGGAGAGATTCACAATAATATCTACGTCTTAGAATGGATCTGTTATGCGGCGTCGAGGATGGCGGCGTATCTACGAGATGCGAGCATGCATGCAAGGCTAAGCGTGTTAAAGGACAGGATAAAGCATGGTATTAAAACAGATGTGCTCGGATTGGTTTCTATAAAAGGCGTTGGCAGGGTGATCGCGAGGGGATTGTATTCAGCAGGGTTTAAAAGTCCGGAAGAAGTGGCAAGAGCCGATGTAGCGCAGTTGGAAAGAGTTCATGGTGTTGGAGAGAAGCGAGCAAAGAAGATAAAGGAAGAAGCATTGAGACAGTGCAAAAAGTAAAGTCGAAACTCTTATTTCTACTTTATCCATTATTTTTTCTGTTATTCCACGTTCTTTCATGCATGTATTTCATCTGTGATATTATAAACTCTTCATTCAGCAGTGCTTTTATTTTTACTCCCCTCTCTGTGGCTTTAATTACTTCGTTAAGTATAGAGGGTTCATTACCTTTTTTAAAGTTACATTCCTCTTGTGGATATGCATGCTGTAAGATGATGCAGATTTCTTTTTCTGCCTCTTCAAAATTTGATCTTAGCATTTCAGCAGCTTCTTCTATCCCGACCGTAGTTGTCCAAAACGTTCTTTCTTTTGGTGCAGTTGGAATTTTCTTTGAAATAATTTCTTCTATCTGTGATGCTGCTTCAATCGTCTTCTGCAACTGTTTTTCCATATTCTCCCTTCTTTGCTGCAACAACGTCTTAAATGCCAGTCTGGGTTTTCTTGCCGTGTATCTCTTTGGCCTGGTGTTTTGAACTTCAATTAATCCTTTGGCAGCGAGCGAATTCAATTCCTGATACACTCTGCCAAAAGGAATTTTTGTTTCTTTGCATATCGTGTCTGCCTCGGCAATACCCAATTCTACTACTTTCAGGTATGCCTCAATCTCATAATTGCTCAACCCAAGTTCCTTGAGCAGTCTTTTTACTTCCATTTACAACACCTTTATAGGTTGTTTGTTGACCTGTTTTATCCACGTTTTTCCTGAATTTATCGTGGTAATACTTAAACAGGCGGTCGCCCAATGCACGCAGGAAATGAAAGCTTTAATCTGTGGGAGACTCTCCCGATGCACGGCGGTGAAATATTTCAAAAATCTCTTACATAGACGCTGAGCAGTTGTGTCAGGTATTGATATCCCACTCTTATAAAAGTGGCGTCTTATATCGGATATTTTTAATCTTTAATGGCATGCCACATTTGGGGCATTCTTTCTCTTCGGGTTCGTACTTTTCAGGCGGTGGGTTACATGAGCACGAGGGAACACGTTTTTTTTTGAACGTCGAAACTCAGAATGGGTTTCTCGATGGACCCTTCCGGAACACAGATGCCTATTTCCTGGAGCTTTCTTTTAAGTTCCTCAGCGGTTGCGGTAGAAAGGATAGAGCTTCCTAAAATTGCTGTGCATTGTTCTACTGTTAAATCCACGCTTATTTTGTTCGGGTTCGTTCCAAGGTACTTCAGAACTTTTTGTTTGACCTTCCCGTTTTCCCGCTTGTTTTCCACCAGATAGTAGTAGGTTCGGATTCCGCTTTTTGTCTTGCGCTTCTGGGCGCGAATAAATGCCATATAGTGTTCAAATTGCACACTACATTTAAAGCTTTCGATATGAATATAAAATTGATTCGGGGATAATTAAATGAGATAGGGTTTTGATTCCAACTCATTATGGTTGTTATAGATCCAAACATCCGATTATGTACATCAGCGTGGACTTTCCAGAGCCCGACGGACCCATTATCGAGACGACCTCACCAGTTTCTATCGAAAAACTCACTCCTCTTAACACCGGGACTTCAAAACAAAATTCTTTCTTATTCCTGTAAGTAGGTCGTGAAATAGCCTTCTTTGGTCAATCTCCTTAATAAAGGGTATATTGTCCCTTCTGAGATTTCTATGTGACTTGAGATGGTTTCTGCTAATTCATACCCATAGCAGTCTTTTTTTCGAAAGAATCGCAAATACGCACACTTCGATCACCCTTTTTTTGATTTGTATGTTCATTTTCTTTTTCATCCCTCCTAAAAAGAAAAAAGAAAAAAAGAAAAGGTGCGTTATGTCATTTGCACCTCTTCTTATCCGTCTTGCACTTCCCCTTATCCTTTATTTTGGCACTGACGATATTGGTGGTAGCCACTCTGGGCGGTGTATTCCTTCTGGTACTCCTTCTGACCACTTTGTTTCACCATCTGGACCTACTGTGACGCCCCCTGCAAGGCTTTGTACCTCTTCTACTGACTTCACTGTTTCACTGTCCATGTCTATTATAACTACGTAGTATTTTCCTTCGACATCAAGTGTCAGGAATGCCGTATCGATCTTTTGTTCATCCATTCCACCGGTAAAGCTTGTACCTGCACTGGTCACATTATATTCTTTGCCCTCAATCAGCTCCTGTACTCTGCTGTCCTTTTTAGCGATCTCAAGCAACTTGTTGAGTTCAGCCTCATGTTCTGCCTGTCTCTTCTCCATCTCTTCTTCTGTCATTGTACCTATGTGTATCCCATAATCTGAGGTTTCCCAGGTGTAGCTTTCTCCTTCTGGCAGCGTGAAATTCTCTATCACTTTGCCGTCTTCGTACACTGTTACCTGATCGCCTATTGCTACCACACTGACCGCCTTTCCAATTTCCTGAAACGCTTCTCCTACCCCAAGGGCAGTCCCCAGTCCTGCCAGTACCATCCCCAGCGCTAACAGCGCGCCGAGCAGTGCCACCCTATTTCTCCTGTTTTTTTCCATTTTTTCTTTTTACCTCCTATTTTTAGAAGTCGCATCAGCGACCCTGTTCAGGGGTTGGTTGGAACACCACAAATAAGCGGCGTGAGAAACTGGTTTCCAACCAGTTGCAATCACTGGCAATCCGTTTCATTGCGACCTTTTAAAAAAGGAGTATTTATTTTTGTTTAAATTCTATAAGCAGGGATATTAGAGGATTTATGAAAAATATTGTTATCGCTTTCAGCATCTTTTGTATTCGCCTCGCTTCACTTTGAGGGATACCTTAAAGCGCCAATATTATTAAGGGATAAAGGTATTCCGCGTTTTTAAAGGTCCTTGCGAAGTAAAAACTTTGTATTTTGGTATTATTTGGGAATTGGTGCTTGGAGCTTGTGATTTGGTGAAAGTCAAAACTTTCACCCTTCATATTCCTTACTCAACACCTCTTTTATATGCTCTGCGGTTTTCTCACCCACGTGTTCAACCTCCATCAGCTCCTCCTTTGAGGCTGTTAAAATACGTTCAATCGTCTTAAATCGCCTTAACAGGTTCCTTGTCGTTACGATACCAATATTAGATAATGCGGAGATGAAATATTCCTGCTGCTCCGTCAACGAAGCCGAAGGCTTCTTACCATGTGGATTCACTTCCGTTTTGTTCGGCATTTGTTCCCGCTTTGCAATCACGTAGATCAGCGATGCCGTATCTGCTTCATCGCGCGTTTGTATGATGGGAACAGAGAAATCAACAGCTATGGTAGCCATTACAGCCCTTACCACATTTGGATGCACATTCCTCTGCCCATAAACCGAATCACCCTCAATAACGAGCAAAGGCTTCTCATACTCGTTCTCCATCCGGTGAATCTGCTCGAACAAATTCCTGCGTTTATTTACCAGAGAATCCAGGAAATCTATCGTACTTTTACGCTCTATGCAAACTCTATCAGAGACAACGTAGTCGCCAATCCCCAAATTCCTCAATTTCAGGTCCACACCCGCTTTCTGCAGAAATCTCGCTACTCCCGACCTCGTCTCCCTTGGATCCACAAAGATGGTTAATTCAACCGCGTTCTCAAAGTCGGTTATTCGCCTCTGCTCCTCTTTTCCCTTACGTTCCACCGCAGCCACCGCCAACTCTTGCTTCGTCTCCTCTCCTCCTTCATCGTTCATCTCCATCCTCCCCATCTCGCTTATCCTTTTCCGCATCTCTCGCTCCTTGCTCCTGCTGAGCCAGTAATAGGCTTCATCTCTCGTTCCTTTTGCAATAAGCACGATTACTTTTCCTACTTTTTTCCTCGCAGTCCTTCCTTTCCTTTGTATGCTTCTTATCGCTGAAGGAATAGGCTCGTAGAACAGCACGAGGTCTGTCGCTGGAATATCAAGCCCTTCTTCAGCCACGGAAGTAGCAATTAGAACGTTGAAAACACCTTCTTTAAACTTATTTATTATCTCTACCTGCTCCTTTTGCTTCAATCCCTTATCTTCTGCCTTTGACGCTTGCCCGATAAACTTAACAGCTCTTATCCCCTCCTTTTCTGAATTCAACCCATGCAAAGCCGAGATTATCATCTCCGCAGTATCCCGATAGTTGGTGAACACAATTATTCTTGTGTCCGGATTAACTCGAATCTCCTCTCGCAGTATCTCTATCGTCGCGTTCAGCTTTGGATGCTCTCCCTCGTATGATGCAACAGCGAACATCGCTTCCACGAATTTTTTATCCTTCAACAGCCTCTTTGCAGCTTTGCTTCCTCCTTTTGATAGTGCTTCAGTCCTCAACCTATCAAAATATCGCCGCACAGCGAAAATGCCCTGTGTCTCTATCAACTCAATCGCATGCTTTATCTTCATTACTTCTGCTTGCAAAGACAACGCTTTGTAGAAGTCCGCATGCTTCTGTCTTGCCAATTGCGCCTCTATTAGCATCCTTAACTTCAAAAGCTCTGTTTTTGATATGTCCCTGCCCCTCTTCTTTCTTATGAACCCAAGCTTTTGTAATTCGTCTATTCTTTCCTCTAATACCTCATCTAATACTCGCTTCTGTTTCTTTATCTCCACTGGAACGTCTATGCCACGCCATTCAAAGTCCTTTTTGAATACATAAGGAGCTACGTCGTGGTCGTATTCAGTCCTGCTTTCTACCCTTTTTACGTCCAAAGAAGTACAGATTTCCTTTATCTTCTCCTTATCACTGCCTGGAGAAGCGGTTATACCCAATACCAATGGCTCTTTCGCCTGCTCCGCATACTTCTCCGCAATGTAAATATACGAGTAGTTCCCCACTGCACGGTGACATTCATCGAATATTATCAAAGAAACGGAACTGAGGTCAATTCTGGTGCTCAACAAATCGTTCTCGATTATTTGAGGCGTGGAAACGACTATTTTTGCGGCATCCCATAACTTATCTCGCCTATCTGCCAACACAGTGCCGGTGAAAGTTTGTATAAGAGAAGCATCGAGTGTCAGCACTTCTTTTAAAAACGCCGAATGCTGCTCGACCAGAGGTCTGGTAGGAGCTAAAAAAAGAATCTTACCCTTCGCCAGCCGCTTAACTATAACTAATAGGGCTACGGTCGTCTTACCTAAGCCAGTAGGCAAAACAACCATCAAAGATCCTTTTTTCGCCTCTTCTGCTATGGATATTTGATATTTCCTCTTCTCCACCAAACCTTCTTTCAAAAGTGGATGCGATACGAATTTTGATGTATGGATACCTGTGTTGGTGGACATGTGCATGCAAGTAAGTGTATTAAAGTGATAAATAAATAATGTTATGTATAAGTTGGGAGTGACTACTAAAAATTGTAGTCGAAAAAATCGAGCTCTTACGTGCGAGGTATGTGACCTAACAAATCCCGTGTCGCCTTCCTCACCGCTTCTTCCGAATTATACCTTTGTTCCCAACCCATTTTATTCAATTTCGAAGCATCTAACAGCATAACGGGAACATCTCCTTTCCAGCCTCTTTTACCACCTGTGAATTTGAATTCCGGTTTTGGTGACACTTGCATCTCTTCACACACTATCTCTGCAATTCGCTTCACACTTATCATGTCATCCGTGCCTATATTAAAAATATTCACCCTATTCTCGCCTCTCGCCTTCAAACCCATAATCATTGCTTCTATACAATCATCCACGTAAATATACGATTTCGTTTGATTGCCATCACCTAAAATTTCCAGTTCCTTTGGATTGCTTCTTATCTTATTAATAAAATCGTAGATTACGCCGTGCGAGGACCTCCTGCCTATAACATTTGCAAACCGATAAATCCAGGCATGCAAATCAAAGGTATGACAGTAAGCCCCGATTAAAGCTTCACAAGCAAGTTTCGACGCCCCATATAATGAGATAGGTTTGGTGGGATATTCTTCAGGTGTAGGCAGTTTATCTGCCTCGCCGTAAACGGTGGATGTGGATGTGAACATTATCCTCCGCACTTCTTTCGTCCTCATTGCTTCTAACACGTTATAGGTTGCGATGACATTCTGCTCCAAATGGACTTTTGTATCTTCCGCGCCTATTCTCACCTCGGGATTTGCAGCAAGATGCCAAATCTCATCTACACCTTCAAAAAAATCAGTTATTTCGCTATGCAAGAGGTCTATCTTGTGAAACTGGAAACGTTCTTTACCTGCATGAGTGGTTATGAATTTCTCGTCCCCTGAGCTCAGGTCGTCCAGGACAACTATCTCGTGTCCCGCATCTATTAACCTATCAACCACATGCGAACCTATGAATCCCGCTCCACCGGTTACAAGTATTTTCATTATTGTATATAAAGTATAACTTCCTTCTTTTTAAGACACGGATTTACACAAATTAAGCGAGTTTAGAAGTTTAGCTCGTTAACGGCTCAGTCACATGACCAAACCGCCAAACCGCTATATTATCATCTGCGTTAATCTGTGTCAATAATTTATTTCCTTGCCATTGGATAAGCCCCCTGGATTTTCAACATTGCGACTTTGCTCTCCACGCCTTTTAACGCTTCTTTTATCTCCTCCTCTTCTATATGCCCTTCACAATCTATATGAAACATGTAATCACCCATTGCGCGCTTAGAGGGTCGTGACTCTATTTTCGTAAGGTTTATTCCTCGCTGAGCGAATTCGCCCAAGACATCGTATAACGCCCCAGGGTGGTCTTTCAGATATATCAATACAGAAGTCTTGTCCTTTCCAGTAGGTGCGGTTTTGATACCAGAAGCCAAAGAAGAAAGCACGACAAATCTCGTAACGCTATCTTTGTCCTGCACATTTTCCTCCAATATATTAAGTCCATATCTCCGCGCGGCTTCTTCAGACGCTAATGCCGCTATTTCTTCAGATTGCGATGCCAATTTTGCTGCACTTGCAGTGCTGTCCACGGATTTTATCTCCACATCTTTTATCATTACTTTTAATCGTTCCCTTATGAACTGCTTACACTGTGCTAATGCATGAGGATGCGAGACCACCTTTCTTATTTTTGCCACGGATTGCGAAACTAAACAAATCTTTATCGGTACTAATACCTCTCCTACTATTCGCATCTCCTCGGCATTCTCACTCGAAAGCACGTCCAACGTCTCTCCTACTGAACCTTCCAACGAATTCTCTATGGGAACGATTCCATAATCCACTTCCTTCCTTAACAGGCTCTCTGATACGTCAAATATCGTTTCGTAATATTTTATCTCGACGTTCTCTCTTTTTCCCACTTCTTTCCCTTTTAGCCACAACTCTGCTGCGGTTTCCGAAAACGTCCCTGCGGGACCTAATATGCCTATTTTCATTTTCTTCCTTCTTATCGTGTATATGCTTACCGCGGAGATGACGAAAAAAGAGAGACCGACACTCTGTGTTCTCTGCGGGCTCAGCGGTAAACAAGTACTGTGGTTTTATAAATCACCTCACGAACTTAATCATACCACTTCCCGGTGAAAACAGTATCCCATCTCGCTTCATCACTTCTATCATCTCCTCAGCCTTTTCTCTTTCCATCCCTTCCTCCTCTGCGAGGTCGAGAACCTCTTCTATTGGCACTTCATCGCCATATTCCTTCTCCAACTCCTTTATTATCTCCCTTACAGACCTTGCTCGATCCCTCCGCGTTTTAGTTGTGCCAACGGTTATCCAATCAGTATCAAGCTTACCGGTTTCGGGGTCAACAAAAACACGTTTCAAACAGTATGTAACCACGTTAATCACACGTTCGGCATCCTCAGCCGTTATTTTATCACTTAGCCGGGTCCGAGCCCTCGCCTCGCCCAACCTGATCAACGCTTCTAACTGCCGTGCCGTCACAGGAACAGGAGCATCTTCATCTTCATACCCTTGCCTGCGAAGCCCGATATAGAACTCCAAAAACTTGTTCTTTGCTTCCTCGGTCATCACAGGAAATACCTTCCTCTTACTCCATGCAACGTATTTCCTTATTAATTCCGGAGATACATCCGGCTCCATTATTTGCATTGCCTCCTCGAAATGCTCTTTTTCCTCTTCTTCCACTTTACCTATGCTCTCAAACCTCGCAATCAGTTCACCAGCGTAATGCGTCTCTAATATATGTTCCGCAGTCTTCGTGTCCATCTCTTCATTCGGTCTGTCCATCATGGTAAAAATAAGGTCGAATCTCGACAACAGCGTAGGGGGCATATTTATCTGCTCTGCAATCGCCGTGTATTTATCAAAGCGTCCGTATTTAGGGTTTGCAGCCGCTAATAAGGCACATCTCGAGTTTAACCTCGCCATTATCCCTGCTTTCGCTATACTCACCGTTTGCTGTTCCATCGCCTCGTGTAGCGCATCCCGGTCCTCCTTTTTCATCTTGTCTACCTCGTCCACCGCCGCTATTCCCTTGTCTGCAAGCACTAAAGCACCAGCCTCTAAAGTCCAGCGCCCTTCCCCAAACTCGTCTCTAACCGCGGCAGCGGTAAGTCCAGCGGAGGTGCTGCTTTTACCTCCCGTATATAAACCTCGAGGTGCTAACTTCACCTGATATGTGAGCAATTGACTCTTAGCGACCCCAGGGTCACCGACGAGCAGCAGGTGTATGTCTCCTCTCACCCTCGTCTCGTCCGACAGCTCCTTTGGAATGCCTGCAAACAATTGGAGAATCATCGCTTCTTTTATCTCCTCGTAGCCGTAGATAGAGGGAGCGATGCTTCTTATAAGCTTTTCATACACATCCGGCTGATTCTTGAGTTCCATTATTTCTCGCTCATCCTCCTCTGTTATCTCTATCTCTTCAAACTCCTCCTCCATTATCTCCACCGAATTGCCATCCAGGTATATATCGAAGAAAGGCGTCTTCCCAAATTGCGTCGTCCTCTGATACGACCTGAGAATACCTGTAACAATTACCCGGTCGCCGGGAGATACATCGCCTGAAATGTCGTCTTCCAGATTAACGTCTATTGCTTGTGGTAATTCCCCGCCTCTTAATTCCTCCGGCGACTCCTGTAACCTTATCTTTTGCGCATTTGCGAATTTGCACTTATCCACCAATAACTTGAACCGCTGTACCTTTCTACCACATCCACCACTTTCGCGCTCACACTCCCCCGGTTCTTTGAATTGCCTTCCACTTTGCTCCAGCGAAAAGATATGCCCGCAAAAAGGGCATTCAAATACCGCTTCTACTACCCGCGGTCTTACCTCCGTCGCCTTTGTCACTAACCCCTCTATACTCACCAGCTTTCCTATGTCGCTGCTTCGGATATCCCGTATCTTCACCTTTCTCGGGAGCTTTATTATACGAAGATTAGCTGCATCAAGTGTAACACCCGTAGGAATATCTATTTCTCTTAAAGCCCGTGTCGCAGCCCCTATTATTACATCTGGGTCTTCTAAAAGCATATCTGCAAGATTCGGGTCATATATATCCATATCAGAGAATTTGACAAACAAACTACGCTTTTCCGGATAAGAATTCGACATCTCTATAAGCTCGTTCCAGCAATACCGCTTCAGAAAGTCCTCCCACCTCTCTGTTACCAGGTCTTGCATCATTTTATCATCTCCTTTCTTTATCTCATATTTTGTATTGTATTTGATACAAATGCATTTAAAATTATGGATGAGAAAATAGAGAGAATGTCGGAATTAGCAGTTGTTTTTGATGGTGCCGGCGTTTTATACGCGCCTTTTAGAATCATAAAGAATATAGAGAGAGGAGTGACAAAGCGTAGCAGGGTCTCGGGA
>JAGXOS010000047.1 GCA_023659775.1 Methanomicrobia archaeon LH_S14
TTCAACACACGATTTAACTCCCCTAATGCCTTTGCAGGATTGGGGATTTCATGTAATGCCTTTAGCGATACAACGACATCGAAGGTGTCGTTTACAAAAGCCATTTTCTCCGCAGACTGCACTTCAAACTCGACTTTACCCGAAATCGAGTTCTTTATCGCCTTTTCTATGTTCTCCTTCACCGTGTCAATCCCGGTCACATCACATCCAGTTTTTTCACTTAAATATATACTCAATTTCCCACTGCCGCACCCAACATCCAATGCTTTTATCTTTACTTTTTCTTTCCCGTTTTTTATCCTCTCGCAGAGTTTTTCCACCAGTTCTACTTCATTCTCTAATAAGTCCATAGCAATATAGTAATTACTCAATATCCCGTGGACTTATAAATACTAAACTCTAAATCCGAAATATACCTTTCCTCACTTCCTCTTTATGATAGGTCGAATCGCACCGCATGCGTCACATTTCAGCGCCCATACACGTTCCATCTTCACAAAGTGTGTATCTGGCTTCTTACACTCCCAACATAGCACGTATTCATCCATGTATCTCTGAATTTGATGCTCTACATCGTCTTTCGAAAATTGTCCCTGAAAAATCGCCCTATACCCTTCCATCTTACCTGCCGTGCCCAACTCATTCAGCAAAAATTTCATCACGTGCTCCGGTTCGCGGTTCATGTAACTGCAGATAGCCTCAAAATTGTCGAAAATCGTGGCTTTTCCCTCTATAAACACTTTTAGCTCCGGTATAGTAAAACGTGAGTCGGTGGCTTTTGCACTCGGTACTTGCCTCAAAGCCCGGTCTAATAATTCTTCATATTCGTATTCTTCCATTTTACCCCCTAACCTTTCTTTGAAAAGAACGCTTTACCAAAGAAACTGCCTCGAGAGAACGCCGAGGAAGGGATTTGAACCCTTGTGTCCCTACGTAGGGACACCGGCTCTCAAGGCCGGCGCTTTTGTCCGCTAAGCTACCTCGGCCCCAGGGCTCAGCTTTTTTTTTTGACTCACTCCTTCTTCTTCCTCCATCCCGATAACTTCCTCATTCTCTTTGATTTCCCAAACCCGCATGCCACACAGTACTTCGCATGCAGGCTAAAAGCTCGACTGCCGCATCTTCTGCATTTTATGTGCGACCTCTTCTGCCTCTTGCCCATTGAAGGTGTGCCTTTCACCATGTCTCTTTTTCTCCTGATTCTCTACCCTCACCTTTGCCTTTACTTTTACCCTTGCCTTCACCTTCGCCCTTTTTCGACTCTCTTTGTACGGTTGGCGAGATGTACACCACATTATCGCCCCTCACCAGAATTTCTCCCAGAAAGCTCTTGACTGAAGTATCCTTGTCCAATTCCTCTACATCGGTTAACACTAAGTTCATGTGCAGGTCGTATCCGTCTAATACTCCTCTAAATTCCCTGCCTCCTCTTATCTTCACTATAACCGGGGATTTTAGCGATTTGTTCAATATATCCAACGGCTTAAGCTTATCCACCATCTCTATCACTCTCTCCTTTTCTTTCAGTTCTTTCAGTTTACTGTGCTGTTTGCCTATCCTATACTTGCACTTGTATCTTATAAAATGATAATATAATATAATATATTATTTATCTTCATTAAGGTAATTTCAAGGAGAACACGAAAAATGGCTAAGTCCTCATATGGATTTATAAGAGATGCATGGAAGAGACCAGAGGCTTCCTATGTGGGTGCACTCAGGCAGAAAAGATTAGTGGAGTGGAGGAGAGAGCCAGCGGTTGTAAGGGTAGAGAGACCGACGAGGTTGGACCGCGCACGCTCTTTAGGGTATAAAGCGAAACATGGCATCATCGTGGTGAGAGCAAAGGTAAGGAGAGGTGGGAGACGGAAGTCAAGACCAAAGCACGGAAGAAGACCAAAGAGGATGGGCGTACACAAAATAACGCCAGGAAAGAGCCTGCAGAGAATAGCTGAGGAACGAGCTGCGAGGAAATATCCAAACATGGAGGTCCTTAATTCTTACCGGGTAGCCGAGGATGGAAAAAGGAAATGGTATGAAATAATCTTCGTCGAGCCCGCAAATCCCGCGATAAAGTCTGATAAGAACCTTAACTGGGTTTGCAGCCGAAAGCACAAGGGAAGGGTTTTCAGAGGAAAGACCTCAGCGGGAAAAAAAGGAAGAGGTTTGGTTTGAATCGAACATGAACAGGTCGGGCGTGGTGGATTTGCCGCTTCATGGCGGAACGGCACCTTACTGGCTGGTAAAAAGGATGAAGAGCTTAGCTCATGCCATGTTTGAGGCGATAGTAGATGAATATGGCGTGGATGGAGTGATAGAGAAATTGGCAGACCCTCTCTGGTTTCAATCGCTATCCTGTGCATTGGCTTATGATTGGCACAGCAGTGGGACCACAACCGTCGTGTGTGGCGTTTTAAAATCGGTTATAGACCCTGAGGAATTTGGGATAGGTGTTGCTGGAGGGAAGGGGAAAGCTTCGAGGAATACTTTGTCTGATATAGACGCAATAGGAGAGAAGTTAAGGCTTAGCGACGGAAAGATAGAGGAGCTAAAATACGCAAGCAGAATATCTGCAAAGGTGGATAACGCATGCATCCAGGATAACTATCAGCTTTATCATCATTCGATGGTCATTTCAGAGAAAGGTGAGTGGGCAGTGATTCAGCAGGGAATGAATCCCCGCAACAGGTACGCAAGAAGATATCATTGGCTCTCTTCATCGGTAAATAAGTATGATGAGGAGCCGCATCAGGGAATTGTTGGCATCCTGCACGAGAATGTGCTGGATATGACCGCAAAAGAGAGCAGAGATTGCAAGGGAACGTCTGTTGACCTTGCTAATACCAGGCCATGGGAATTAGAGCGTCTTTATAAAGAGCTTGGCGGGGGTAAAAAAGTAATAAGGGAAGGGCAAAGAACTCTTTTCGATACCGTTTCAAATTCAAAGGGGGCACTCAAAGTTGAGGGCGAAAGGTCACGGGAGTTAATATACCGATTGCCAAAGCGAGTTAACTGGGATGCGCTTCGTGTGGCATACGATAAGCAACCGGATAATTACGAGCAGTTTTTGTACATAAGAGGCGTAGGACCTGCAACGGTGCGCGCTTTAGCGCTTATCTCTGAGTTGATATACGGGGAGAGACCGAGTTGGAGAGACCCTGTCAAGTTCTCTTTTGCGTTCGGCGGAAAAGACGGTGTGCCGTATCCGGTGGATAAGCGCACGATGGACGAAACTACAGAGATATTAAGCAATGCGGTGAAGGAAGCGAAAGCGAGGATGAAAAATGTATATTTGAAGCCTTTGCAAATTTAGCACTTCATTTTTCATTTAAATTTTAAGTTCTTTTAAAAAAATACTAATTAGTAACGTAAAAAATAATGTGTAGTTAAGATGTAGGGGTCGTGGCCTAGTCCGGAAGGGCAGCGGGCTCCAGACTCGCCGATCGTGCGTTCAAATCGCACCGACCCCACTTAATTTCTTTTATTAGCAATGTCTTGAAAAAAAAATCCTGAGCACCAAAACTCAAACAAATTCCAAATCCGAAATCCAAAACTAAAGAACCTTTTCAGGTTTTGAACATTGGAATTACTTATTCTCCTACGTGCTTCATTATATGCGCTATCTCTGGCATGATTATCTCTTTTAGTGCCAATCTAACTGCATCTGGTGAGCCAGGCAAGCAAAAAATCGCTTTTTGGTTTATCACACCTGCAATTGCTCGGCTTAACACTGCTGCGGTGCCTATTTCCTCATAACTTTTCAACCTAAAAAGTTCGCCAAACCCCGGCATCTCCTTATTCCTGAGCTTTGACACAACTTCTATCGTAACGTCGCTTTTTGTCAACCCCGTTCCGCCGGAGGTGATGATGAAATCAGCATCGGTGTTTAAAGCTCTGGTTATGCCTTCATAGATTTTATTCTCTTTGTCCGGCAATACGTCGTAATAAACCACCTCGTGCCCGTTTTTCGTTACGAGCTCTTTCGCTATTTCACCTGATAGGTCGCTGATGTCTTTTTCTCCTTTCTCTTTATTCCAGTATTTAGAGGTGCTTATCGTGAGTATGGCGCATTTGTAATGTTTCCTTGCTCCTTCTTTATGTTTTGCCGGGACTGACATTTTTTGTTTGGATTCTTTCTCAATGTTTTTTCCTGATCATATGTTATTATATTTTTATGCTAATCACTTTAACAGGTGTTTCGGCAATGGTAAACATAACAGGAAAAATACTTCGAATTCTACCCTTTAGAGAAGCGAAAGTCGCTAACGAAACCAAAAAAGTCGTTGACCTCATAATAGCCGATGAATTTGACTACAAGAGAGTAGCCTTTTGGGATGAAAAAGCAGAACTTGTGCTTCGTGGCGAGATAAAAGCTGGCGATATGCTGAGAATAGAAAACGCACGTATTCCCGAAGAAAGTAAGAAGAGTGATAATAAAAGAGCAAATGTCGGGAAATACACGATGATAGCTAAAATTTCTACAAATATCGCTGCGCTAAGTCATGCGCTCCCGCAAAATCTTACTGTATTGGCAGTTGCAAGACCTGAGCGCGAGCAGGTTTGCATCGCCGGCATAGACGAGAATGGTGAATGGATAAGACCGCAAGGCGTTTATGAAGACGATATCTTCTGTTCTGGAGAAGAAAATTTCAAAAACCTCTGCATCTCCAAAATATACGTTGATGCGTGGAGGGGCAGACGTCCAAGGAAGGAGGACAGGTTTTTTGTTTACGGCGAAGGCGTGGAAAGAGAACTGAATGAAGAGGAGGGAAGAGAATTTTTAGAAAGGAATGTTGATGCCTCTGTGGATGCGGTGTTTAAAAGAGGCAGGAGCTTGGGATTGATAAAGCCACGCATTTTGCATGTGTATGACGAGAAGGGAGGAAAGAAAAAGGAATACATTCGGTTTAACTTCAAAGATCCATCCGGCAGGATATACCGGAGATGGTCATGCAGATGCAATGCCTTCTACAAAACCTGGAATGAATTGAAAAAGAAGCATCGCTGGACTTATGGGCTGAGAATGCTCAGGTATTTGAGGAAGAACGACACTTATCTCGCTATCGGGCTTACATATACGGATTACGGCGTTGATAGGCTGGAATACGGCGCGTATCCGATGATTGTTGGTGTGCTTGTGGTGCCTTCGTCTTCTTTTAAATAGCAAATTAAGCGAAATCGAAAAAAAAATCGAGAGTTTTTCCACTATTCCAAAAGTAGTTGTGATCGAAGAGATAGGTAGAGAAGAGGCAAAAAAGAGAATCTCTGAATGTTTAAGTGAAATTGACGAGAAGATATATCCCAGTGAAATAGCCGAACGGCTTCATATCGATTACGATCTCTGCGTAGAGATCATAGAAGAGCTTTTTGAAGATGGAAAAATAGAAATCGTGGAGGAGTAAGTATGGGAAGAACTGGTGATCAACCTTTTGATAAAATCATGGGGGAGCGTGTCGTTGCGACATATCAAGATTTTACGCCCAAATCTGGATATAGAGAAGCTGAAGATGGAAGCGGAAGGAAGGAGATGACACTAAAGAAATCTGTTAGGTGTAGAGTAGAAAAAGCGATTAAGAAGAGAGGATAAAGGTCACAAATTCTTCGATCACACGAGCTTGGCAACAAGTTCCCCCCTTTTTACACCTATACTACTCGCTATTGGCTCACATTTCGCCCTTAAAATATATATCAACCTGTCCCTCAACCCTAACTCAGGCTTGGCTTCAAACTCCGATATCGCCTCGTAGTTTCCCATCCCCTTCGTTATCACCAAATATCTATCATCGCTGAACACATCCAGGAATTCCTCCTCAGCCCCTTCTAATGAGACTCCTATGCATGAGCCACTTGGAATTACTTTTATTCTGTTCTCAAAACGAAAATTCTGAATACCCGTACCTACACTTGCAATCGCTTCCTTCAGGTCTTCTGTTGTAGCATCGTTTATAACAGGCGCGTTCTTCGGCGACACGACTACCTCTTTACCCATTTCTATCAACTCCCGTATCACAAACGCATCAAAAAATATCTCTCCTGCATTGTCTGTCAAATATAAAATCTCGTCTCGTTCCTTTATTGCCGATATTATCGAATCCATGTCCCAATTAAGTTTCTCGTTTAACGTATGCACGAAGTCACCTTTAAAAACATCGTCGTCGTATGAATACCCCTTTACACCATATTCCATTGAATTCGCCGCTGCGGCTATTCGTATCAATGCTTCTATTTTATTCCCGTTCTTCGCAGCATCGTAAAATTTATATACCTCGGGAAGCAATCCCTTCGCAACTTCGTTGCTTCTCTTTTTCACCTCCCCATGAGGGTCTTTCGCTCCACTTCGCCTTTTTATTATCCTCTCCCTTTCAGTACCAAAAAAAGCGGGTGACTTCCCTTCCTCGCCGAGATGCTCCACGAGAAAAGCAATAAATTCCTTCAGTGCAAATATTTTTTCTCCATCGTCGTTGAAAGCCATATCGCATTCATATTTCGTTCTTTCCACCAAACAAGCGATACAATCGGATTTCGGTTTCATCTGCGTTATTTTTATATAGGAAAACAAAATATAATAAATAATATAACTTCTAAGATTAGAAGAAAAAAAAAGGAGAAGAAGAGAAATGGTAGAGAAAGAGCACATGAATTTGGCGATGATTGGTCATATAGACCATGGTAAGTCAACGCTGTTGGGAAGATTGCTGACGGAAACAAAGGTGATAGACCCGCATTTAGTAGATGAGTACAGGAAAAAGGCAGAGGCACTAGGAAAAGCGACTTTCGAGTTTGCCTGGGTGATGGATACTTTGAAGGATGAAAGAGAGAGGGGCATTACCATTGATGTTGCTCATCAGAGGTTTGATACGGATAAGTATTATTATACGATTGTGGACTGCCCCGGTCACAGGGATTTCGTGAAAAACATGATTACCGGGACATCGCAGGCGGATGCGGCGGTGCTGGTGGTGGATGCCAAGGATGGGATAATGGCACAGACAAAGGAGCATGTATTCTTAGCCAGAACCTTGGGCGTAAGTCAGTTGATTGTCGCCTTAAACAAGATGGACCGGGTGAATTACGACCAGAAGCGATACGAAGAGTTAAGGAAGGATGTTTTAGACCTTTTGAAGACCGTGGGATACAAGGAAGCGAACGTCATGTTTGTTCCTGTTTCTGCACTTGCGGGAGATAATATAACGAAGCGTAGTGATAAACTGAAATGGTTCGACGGACCCACCTTTTTAGAAACGCTGGACCTCATGGAAGTGCCAGAGAAGCCTGTTCAGCTTCCGCTCAGGATACCGGTGCAGGATGTGTACACAATAACCGGCGTTGGCACCGTTCCTGTGGGCAGAGTGGAGACGGGAAAACTAAAAAAAGGTGATAAGGTCATCTTTAATCCACCTGCTATGGTCGGTGAGGTGAAAACAATAGAGATGCACCACGAAGAGATTCCTGAAGCAATTCCCGGCGATAATATCGGCTGGAATGTTCGAGGGATAAGCAGGACAGAGATAAGGAGAGGAGATGTTTGCGGTCATGTAGATAATCCGCCAACGGTTGCAGATGAGTTTACTGCACAGATAGTTGTCCTTCAGCATCCCAGTGCAATTACTGCGGGATATACACCGGTTTTCCATTGCCACACTGCTCAGGTGGCATCTACGATAACGGAAATTTCAAAGAAGTTGGACCCGAAGACGGGAGCAACAATAGAAGAAAACCCCGACTACATAAAAGCAGGTGATGCCGCTATAATAAAGGTGAAGCCGACAAGACCTTTGGTTATCGAGCGTGTAAAGGAGATACCACAGTTGGGAAGGTTTGCAATCCGCGACATGGGGCAAACCGTTGCTGCGGGTATGGTGATAGATATAAAGCAGAAGTAAACTGAGGCAAATAAAGCGAAGCAAGATAGGATAGACTGAAGATACAAGCAAAAAGGAAGAGGGAATGAACCAGAAAGCGCGGATAAAGCTATCGAGTACAAATCATGAACTGTTGGATGGTATATGCCAGCAGGTGAAGAAGATAGCAGAGAGCACGGGTGTTAGAATGTCAGGACCCATCCCTCTTCCTACGAAGAAGCTCGTGGTCCCTTGTAGAAAAAGCCCGGATGGCGAAGGTTCTCCTACAGGGGACCATTGGGAAATGCGCATCCACAAGAGATTGATAGACCTGGAAGCGGATGAAAGAGCACTACGACAACTTATGCGCATACCCATACCCAAAGACGTTCATATAGAAATCGTGTTGAAGGGATAGATAGATAGATAAAAATAGAAAAATATAAATAGGTCTTTCTACAAGAATTATAATAAGGTAAAAAGGAGGTAATAAAATGCCAGAAGCTATACCGGGAATATCTCAACTAAAAGAAGTAGTAAAAGAGATAGATAAGGAAATATTTGGACTGATAAAGGAGATAGACGCTTTAGTAACCGAGTTTAGAAATGCAGGGACTGAGGGAGAAAAAAAAACGGAAATAACAAGAGGGATATATGATAAAGAAGCGGAATTGCGCGCACAGAGACAGAAGAAGGGACAAATGCTGTCTTTATTGTCGAAACCGACAAAACTGTGGTAACCAACCTACTTTAGCGCCAGTTCAAACTTATAGAGAACGCCTAAGAAAAAAAAAATAAAAAAATTTTTCTTTTTTTACTTTTTACCCACTATTAAACTTATCTCTTATCTTATCTGGTATCTTCGTCTTCTGAATATCCAAACCCACCTCTTTCTCGTTAAATCCCATTGCAAGACCGATAAACTGCGAGAAGAAGATGATAGGCAGCATATTTGTTACTCCTAAGGCTTTAGCTATCTCTGATTGCCCTCTATCGAGCTGCAGATGGCAGAAAGCGCAGGGATGAACCATGCAATCAGCTCCCACATTCATCGCATTCACTATCTTCTGACGCGTCCAGTCTAAAGAAGTATACGCATCATAGCTTCTCACTCCTCCTCCAGCGCCGCAGCACATCAACATATCTTTATAATCCACCGCCTTTGCACCCACAGCCTCAACGAGGTCCTTTATCTGATGCGGCGTTTCAGAAGAACCCTGCCCTCTCACCTCACTCGGCTTCAGGAAATGACAACCATAATGCTCTGCTACGTTTACACCATCCATCGGTATTTTTACGCGCTCTTTTATCCTGTCCAATCCTATAAGGTCATGAAAAAGTACGATTGAATGGTTTATCTTTGAAGTCCCCTTGTATTCTCTTCCGATTTTACCCAATATCCTGTTTGCCTCCTCTTTTACCTTCGGATGCTCTTTCATTAGATGGTCCGCTTCCTGTAATGACCCGTAACAGCCATTACACGTTACGTATATCTCAAGGTCCATCTCCTCCGCAATGGCGATATTCCGCGCTGCAATCGGCAGCCATGTGTGTAAGTCAAGAGAGCCAAAGGCACCCGGTGCGGGGCAACAAGCAGCCCCCTCCATCTCTTTCGTCTCTACTCCAAACTCCTTAAATATCTTCTTCGTCGCCGCTTCTATCCCCGGATACCTGTTCGGTGTGATACACCCGAGGAAGTAAGCATACGTTCCCAAATATTCTCCCATTTCTTTTTACCTCCTTCTTTGTTTATGCCTTCTTCTTCAATCCCGCTGCTTCCATCTCTTCATCCGACACGTCTAAGTCCATTTTATCCCAATTGAAACCTACGAACTTCGCGTGTCCTGTTTCTTTAAAGATTGTGCGCAGCTGCTCCATCTGTTCTGGCTTATCTGCAAGCTCCGGGTACCCCGCCTTATCAGCAATTCCTGGTATCCTCTGCACGGTAGGAGCAATCGCATCAATAGGATATACATTTTTTGATAATTCTTCTCTCATATGCGCTACATCCAAATTTACGGGCACCGTATGTCCTGTTTTTATCACATACAGACTCACCATCTTGTGCTGCAAATGCATATATCCGTCCTTTGAAGCCACGTTTCTTATCACTCTTATCAGATCTGTTGTTTTCACTCCCTTTGGACACCTTTCATAGCAGGTGTAACAGGTAGAGCAGAACCACAGCTCAGGTGAGTTATAGATTTCCTCACGCATGTCTTGCTGAACCATCTGAAATATCTTCCTCGTCCTGAGTGCTGTTATCCTCCCTGATGGACAAACACCAGTACACTTGCCACATTGCACACACGCCTTTATTGTTTCCATGTGTTCTCTGCCAAAAATTTCTCCTCCCCAATCAATCACGTCTTCCATTAATGTTCCCATTTTTATATACCTCCTTGTTCACTATTTCTCTTTTATATAAGGTATTATAAATAACTTGCGTTTTTTTCATGCACAAACTTTTTGCTTCGACAACAAAACATCACAATTCCACTATCTTCGCCTCTTCCTTTTCCAAATCGAGTATCGCCACTGTTTTTCTCCCCGTGAGGCATCCACAGCATTCCCCGGGATTTATCACTATCGCTTCTTTTTTATCCCCCTTCTTCTTTATCACCGCTTCATGTGTATGCCCGTATATTACTACATCATAAGCACCCGACGCAGCTAACGCATCCACTATCTTTGGTTTGTGCGTCACGATTATCTTCTTCGTAGCGAGGTTAAATTCATAAGGGTCTTCGTATATCTCTCCCACTTCTTTCTCCCTGTATTTCCCCCTCAAAAGTAGCTTATCGCCGTCATTATTGCCAAATATTCCTACCAGAGGTGCATTCAGCTTTCTAAATGGCTTCTCGGTAAATGGTGCTACAAAATCGCCGGCGTGAATTAGCATTTCGATTCCTTCGTAGTTAAAAACTCCTACCGCTTCCCTTATCGCATCGAGATTATCATGTGTATCTGCTATTATTCCGAGTTTCATTCTAGCTTTGCTTACCTCATCTTTATATTGCTCTTATCTCTTCATACTTAACAAATCTGTAACCGAACCTTTCTACTAATTCTTTATACGTGTATCTCCTTCCGTCTACTTTGATAATCACCTCATCCATGGTATCGAGCATCTGAATCTTGAGCTCAATTCCATCTCCCTTCTCTAACTCCACTTCCACTATTTCCTCTCCCTTTTTAAAAGTTAGCACTACACTACA
>JAGXOS010000048.1 GCA_023659775.1 Methanomicrobia archaeon LH_S14
GAAGGACTTTATATATAAATTTGTGGATTTAATTTTGCGGTGACGACTAAGGAGGATTTAGAGCACGGATCGGTTGTTGATTGGGTTGAAGAGCAATATACTAAGCTGTATGGCAAAAAACCTCGAGATACTTGGCGTGGCATTCGACGATTATATCAGGAAGGTATATTAATAGAAGTGAAAAAGGGCGTCTATAAATACGATCCTAATCTCCTTCAATACAAGGAACTATACGTGTTCCCTCCCGATGTTAAGGAGGCTATTTTTAAAAGGGATGATTATACATGCCTTGTTTGTGGAAGAGGGAGAGGAGATGGCGTAGAGATACACGCTGATCATAAAATACCGCTTGATAATGGTGGGCCTAATACAATTGATAATGGACAAACTTTGTGTTCTGAGCATAATTTTCTTAAAAAGACTTATTCGCAAACAGAATTTGGCAAGCGTTTTCTTATAAGGCTATATAAGGATGCGGTGAAGAAAGGAGATGAAAGAATGGTTAATTTCTGCAAAGAGATTTTTGATGTTTACGATAAATATGGGGTTAATAGTCATATCCTGAGACCTAATGCCGAATAAGACGGATAAAGTGAAAATTGCAGAAATTCTTACAAAGAGGGTAATAAAAAGAAAAAGATAGTTTTGTGATTATTTACGAAGAAACCGTGCCTTACAAAGGAGGGAATAAAATGATGGAAGCGAATTATATTCGCCCCCGGCATCACCCCTGTTCCAATTCCTTCATCATCTCATCCATTGAATATATCCCACTCTTTTCTTTCTCGTTAATCCATTCAATGGCTTTTATTACACCCTGAGCGAAAGCTTCCCGGCTGTGCGCACGGTGTGTTATCTCTAAGCGTTCACCCTTGCCCGCATATAATACGATGTGGTCACCAACGATGTCACCAGCACGCACTGCATGTATTCCTATCTCTGCATCCGTCCTTTCCCCCGTTATGCCTTGCCTGCCATAGACAAATACTGTTTTCCCTCCGATGTAATCAGAGATGATTTCAGCGGCTTTTACAGCGGTCCCGCTTGGGGCATCTTTCTTATGCGAGTGATGCATCTCTATAATCTCTACATGGTAGAGATATGCTTGAAGATGTCTTGCTGCTTCTGCAATCAATTTCCAGAAGACATTCACACCAATGGAGAAGTTAGGAGAGATAATGGCAGGGACATTACTTTTTATAGCGTTTTCCATCTCTTTTAACTGCTCCTCTGAAAATCCCGTAGTGCCAACCACGAGCTTTACTTTATTACGAGAGGCAACCTTAACGTTTTCAACTGCTGCCGTGGCATTAGTGAAATCCACGAATACATCCGGCTTGACTTCTTTTAACACGTTCTCCATTTCATCAGGACTCGATATTTTTACTCCCGGTGCTATCTCTTCTTCCACACCACCCGGGTCAAAACCCGTTACCAACTCCATATCATCGCTTTCTAAGATGCTCTTTACTACCTGACCACCCATTCTACCTCCTGCTCCCGCTACCGCTACTTTTATTGCCATGATTAATTCAAAAGTTAAAACTTTTAAAAAAAGTTTTATCAAAAACGGGAGATAATAGTTTCTTTGGTAAAGCTTTCTTTTTAAAAGAAAGGTTTGTTTATGCTTCGAATAACGTTTTTAGGAACCGGGGGCTCGACACCCACGCCAAACAGGAATCCATCTGCAATAGCTGTAAATAGGGAAGGGGAATTGATGCTATTTGATTGTGGAGAGGGAACGCAGCGACAGATGATGAGAGCAAAGACTGGAATGACGATAAATTCTATTTTCATCACACATTTCCATGCTGATCATGTACTCGGTATTCCAGGCCTGCTGCAAACGATGGCGTTGCAGGGTCGGGAAAGGCCGCTGGAGATATACGGTCCAAGGCACGTGGACAAATTTCTGTATCATCTTCTGTCTTTGGGTTACGCAGGAAGGAGTTTTGAGGTAAAAGCGATAGAGCTAAGGCCCGGGGATGTAGTAAGAAGAGCTAAGTATGTGATACGAGCGATAAAGACGTTGCACAATGTAACGAGCATAGGATATGTGTTAGAAGAAGATATGCGACCCGGAAGGTTTAACAGAGAAAGGGCAATAGAGCTCGGCATCAAACCCGGTCCTTTATTCTCTAAACTTCAATCAGGGCATTCTATTTCGGTAAATGGGAAAGAAATAAGACCTGAGCAGGTCTTGGGACCGCCGAGACCTGGTAGGAAAATTGTATATACCGGTGATACAAGACCCTGCGAAAGCGTGATAGAAGCGAGCAAGGACGCTGACTTATTAATACACGATAGTACCCTGTCAGAGGAAACGAAAGAATATGCGATTGATTACATGCACTCAACTGCTTTAGAAGCTGCGGAAGTTGCGAAAAAAGCATCTGTGAGAAAACTTATCTTAACACATATCAGTGCAAGATATTCTGATTTGGGCAGTGCAAGCAAGCTGGAAGAAGAAGCACGGAGAGTGTTTGAGAACAGTGAGGTTGCGAGAGAGTTAATGACGGTAGAAGTCGGGTATAGAGATTAGCCAATGCAAATTAAAAAACGCGGGTCGGCACTGCAAATGCGGAAAGATGAAAGATGGTATCAACTGCCTGTGGACGAGGTTTTTGAAGCCTTAGAATCAGGCAGTGCAGGACTCAGCTCCAGCGAGTCAAAAGCAAGGCTTGAGATATATGGCTATAACGAGCTGAAGTTCAAGAAGCGAAGCACGCTCATCCGCTTTCTGATGCAGTTTCACAGCGCTTTAATCTATATCTTGCTCGCTTCCGCTCTCGTTACCACCTTTCTGGATATGTGGATGGATACTGCGGTTATTCTGGCGGTGGTCTTTGCCAATACGATAATTGGATTCATTCAAGAAGGAAAGGCAGAGAGTTCTGTGGAAGCGCTGGAAAAGATGATGACGCCGGAATGCACCGTGCTCAGAGATGGTGAGAAGAAGGTTATGCCTGCACGTGAATTGGTTCCCGGCGACGTGGTTCTATTGGAGGGGGGAGACAAAGTGCCAGCGGACTTGCGGCTGTTCTACGCAAAGAACATGAGTGCAGATGAAGCAGCACTTACCGGGGAATCGGTCCCGGTGAAAAAGAACGTTGAACCCATCTCGAAGCCTGACCTATCACCCGCGGATCAGTGCTGCATGGCTTTCAGTGGCACTTTCATCACGCGTGGCTCCGGACAGGGTGCGGTAGTGGGGACTGGTGAGCATGCAGAGATAGGGAGAATCGCAGAACTTATGAAAGAGACACGGAAAATCACCACTCCACTGATGCGGAAGATGGCGGACTTTACCAGATTTTTGGTCATCGCCATCCTCGCAATTGCGGCTCTTAATTTTATACTGGCGTTATTATTTGGCTTTCCGTTCGAGTATTCGTTCCTCGCATCGGTGTCTTTAGCGGTTGCGACGATACCAGAGGGTCTGCCTGCTATATTGACCATTACCTTAGCCTTTGGTGTAACAGAAATGGCGCGTAGAAATGCGCTTATAAAGAGACTGCCCGCGGCAGAAACGCTTGGCTGCACTACGGTTATATGCACAGATAAAACGGGGACACTCACCAAAAATCAAATGACCGTGTCGCGGATATATTGCGGAGGGAAGGAATACAGTGTGAGTGGTGTCGGATATGAGCCTTCGGGGGAATTCATTTTCGATAACAGAGCAATTAATCCGGAGCAAGAGAGTGAAGAGCTGATTGAATCCTTGAAAGCCGGTTATCTGTGCAGCAACGCTTCTCTCACTGAGAATAAGGACAAGGGAGGGTACAGCATCGTAGGAGACCCCACGGAAGGCGCTCTGGTGGTCTCGGCAAGCAAAGCTGGTATTACCGAGCACTTTCCCAGACTCGATGAGATACCTTTTGTGGCTGAGCAGCAGTACATGGCAACTCTGCACGAAGGTGTGAATGGAAATGTAATCTATTTGAAAGGCTCGCCAGAGCGGGTTTTAGAGATGTGTCAAAATCAGTTGGTCAATGGAAGCATCGAGCCTTTGCGCAGGGAAGAGATACTGGCAGAGGCGGATGAGATGGCAGGAGAAGCCTTGAGGGTTCTGGGTATGGCATATAAACGTGTGCCCGTGGAGAAAAAAGCGCTTAATTCTGAAGATTTGGAAGGGCTAACTTTTCTCGGACTGCAGGGGATGATAGACCCGCCCAGAGAAGAAGCGATAGAGGCAGCCCGGAAATGCAAGCATGCAGGAATCAAAGTAGTGATGATTACCGGCGACCATGCGCAGACTGCAAAAGCTATTGCACGACAGTTAGGAATTGGTGAGGGTGAGGGTAGGGTGTTGACCGGAGAAGAGCTGTCAAGGATGAGCGATGATGAGTTGTATGAAGTTGTGGATACCGTTTCGGTATATGCCCGGGCTGCCCCGGAACATAAGTTCAGAATAGTCAAACAGTTGCGGAGAAGGGGGCATATTATCGCCGCCACTGGCGATGGTGTGAACGATGCGCCAGCGCTAAAGGCTGCGGACATTGGGATAGCAATGGGAGTAACGGGGACCGAGGTAAGCAAGGAAGCTGCGGATATGGTTCTAACAGATGATAACTTCGCCAGCATCGTGTCTGCGGTGGAAGAGGGCAGACATGTCTTCGAGAACATCCGGAAGGTTATTCTTTACACGCTTCCCACGAATGGTGGACAAACCATGCTGGTATTGGGAGCGATACTACTGGCGCCATTTATGTTCCTTTTCAATCCACACAGAGGGGGTTGCCTTCCGATCGAGCCGGTACAAATCCTATGGATAAATTTGCTTGATGCCGTTGCCCTCGCACTGACGCTCATCAGAGAGCCAAAGGAAAAAGGGTTACTCGACAGACCTCCTCGCAACCCTAAGGAACGGATAACAGATAGTCCATTCTTCAAGAAAGTTGGATTGGTGTCTGTGGTGATGGCACTTGCAGGATTCATGATCTTTTACTACTTCGGTGAGCCAGCCATTTCCGGCTCCGTAGTGGACCCCGATTTACTACTGACGCAGGCGCGAACCGCGGCGTTCACCACTGTTATGCTGGTTCACATCTGCTATCTCTTCACTGCGAGGTCAATAACTGAGTCGGCATTTACGTTCAGTCCATTCTCAAACAAATGGGTGCTTATCGGTGCTGCAATAACGCTCGGGCTACAGCTTACAATAATCTATGCCCTTCCATTTATCGGCATTAAAAGCCCGTTAGGAACCGCACCCTTACCTGCTGAGTGGTGGATACCTATGATTTTAGTCTCGCTTCCGATATTCTTCATAATCGAGTTCGAGAAGTTCCTGACAAAGCGATTGAGCAGGGAGTGAGGAGAGTAAGCCCCATTCTGTTTCGGCAGCATTTATCTTTGCGCCTTCTCGAGGCTTGCACCCACGAGGTTGGTCGTTCCATCCGTAACCACACGACCTCATCCTTACGGAATCATCGCTTTAATATTGCACGGTATCGTTTCTATACCAGAGCCAAGACTCTCGCCTTATGCCCTCTCGGCATTCGTGTTTTTGCGGTGGGGGGACTTTCCTCAGCCTTCTTACGAAAGAAGACCGGCAGCTGCCCTTCCTCTCTCCCCTATAATATAGGTCATGCTACTACAATATATACTTTTCTGTTATCTCCGGATGATCGGTATAATATTGCCGAGTCCTCCACCACTTACATCCTTTAGACCGATATCCTCTTCTCGCTCTTCGTATCGCCCGCCGAATATCCATTTTGGCTCCACACCAGTCATTATCGCCGTTACCCTCGCCTTTCCATCGTAAGCGTCATTTATCCTTGCTCCCCATATCACATTTGCATTGCGGTCTAACTCGTAGGTAAGCAACTCCACGATGTCATTTGTCTCCTTCATCGTAAGATCAGACCCACCGGTGATATGAATAAGAGCACCCTTTGCCCCTCGATAGTCCGCTTCCAAAAGTGGCTGACTGAGTGCATCTGATACAACCGCTTCGGGCTTGTTCTCCGATTTCTTCGTCTCGCCAACTAGCATCACGGCAACACCTCCTTCCGCCATCACCGCTTTGAGGTCTGCGAAGTCGAGATTCACCAAAGAAGGTTGTGTTATCGTCTCTGTTATGCCCTGTATCGTACTTGCGATTAACATATCCATCGTTTTAAAAGCATCATTCACCGGAAGGTTTCCTGCGTATTTTAGCAATTTGTCATTCTCTAACACGATAACCGTATCTGATGCGTTTCTCAATTCCTCTACACCCTCTGCCGCTCTTTTTCTCCTTATCCTCTCCGCTTCAAATGGGAAAGAGACCATAGCAACTACAATTGCACCCGCTTCCTTCGCTACTTTTGCAACGAGCGGCGAAGCCCCCGTGCCCGTTCCACCGCCCATTCCCGCTGTGAGGAACACAAAGTTTTTATCCGCTAATAATTTTTGTAATTCCGCCTTATCTATTTCCGCTGCTTTCCTCGCTACTTCCGGTGAACCACCGGCTCCTAATCCCCTGGTAAGCGATTTCCCTATCAATACCTTCTTTTCGCAGCTTATCGAATCCAGGTGCAGTTTGTCTGTATTCACGGCTATCCTATCCACGCCATTTAGTCCTCCAAAATGCTCCAATCTGTCCATAGAATTGTTGCCTGCTCCGCCTACACCGACTATTGCTATCTTCGGCACCCCAAACCAATCCTCTTCTTCCCTTACAACTATCTCCTCTGGATTGTATCCTAACACTCTTTCCATTTTTTCCACCTTTTCTTTTTCTACTCCATTTCCATACATTTTTTGTGTTTTTTTCTTAAGAAGTAGGGGTTATATAAAGGTTTCGATTCGGCACAATAAAAAGTTATAAATAGTTATCAGAAAAAATTTTTAGAAAGAAAAAGAATGAATAATAGCAGAAATCACTAACCTTCGAGGAGAAAGGAGAGTAGAAATGGTGGAGAAATTTAATGAAAAGGCGAATGCATTAGCAACTGAATACTGGCGATTGAACGGGATAACAGCCGATGAAGCAGGTGAGAATAAGTTAGAAGAGATAGAGAAGCTATTGGAGAAGGGGATAGGGGGAAAGCTAAGGGAGAAATTAGATGCAGAAGCGAAAAGGCTAAGAAAAGAGAGAGAAGATAGAAGCAGTGCATTTTTGAGGTTAGCGGAAGTTAAAAATGAAATATTAGAGCTAACGGCGGATTTAGCTCCAGATCTTGACCTCTTTGGGGATAATTTCTTTCCATATGATAGTGAGCACGAGCCTATTTCTGAAGATTATTTCTCCGCTCTTACCGATATCTTTTTTGGCAAGCCACAGCCAAGCATTCAATTCAAAGAGGCTGCTTTCTCTAAGGAGGGAATAGAAGTTCATTCAAAAGATGAGAATTCCTCTTTGAAAGTCCTGGGATATGTAATGATGATAATACAGGAAACAGCGAAGCACATGCTCGGCATGGAGAATGGTATAGATAAGAGTTGTATGCTACTTAAGCAGAATGAATACGCTTTTATTGCATTAGAGACGTTGATCAAAGAGGGGAGGAGACTGAGAATAAAGGAAATAAAAGAAATTTCTCACCACGAAGATAAGGAATATAAAGAGCTTATGAGTGATATCTACGACAAAGAGCTTGTTAATGGTGTAGCATATTTGGTGAGCGATGAGCGGGAATATAACCTGGCGAGGGAATATGATGGTGAATATGAAGCGACGGATTTTGGTGAATGGGTATGGAGAATTTGTAATGCCGAAATGAGTAAAGGGGAAGAGGAAGGAAAAAGAAAAGGTATTCTAAATTCAGGTTTGAATATTCCGAGGATACTAAAGTTTTTTAAGAGGTGAAATAAAGAAAAGAGAGGGAGATGATAAAGAAGGAGAAGAAGGAGAAAGAGGAAAAAGAAAAAGTAATCGCTTACTTAAGATCCAGGCTATTTCCATGGAATTTTATTTTTGAGGACGTTGAAGATGATGCGATAAAACATTTTGTTACGCATGCTATCCAAATTTGTGAGGGGAAAGGGGTAGAGAAGAGGTCTATATCTACCGATGAAGGAGAGGTAAAAGAGTTGATTACAAGGGAAGTAAAAGAAGCAGTGAATGATTATCTATTTGATGTAGAGGACAGCGATATGATAAGAAAGCATGGTGAATTTGCGGTTAGCTATCCTTTTGCATTCACTCAATGTTTGGTGCATACAATTTTATACCGGCTCGAACTCGAGATGGAGGATGTAGTGGATGTAAAAGCGATTAGTGAATTATTAGGACGGGATATAGAAGAGATAAGAAGGGAGGAGTTCTTTATCAGGGACTTAATATCCAGGAACGGAAAAAAAGCGATGAAGATGTTTGGTAAATCTATTTTAGATAGAAAGGTTATAACGGCGGAGGGGGATTATATAGGGAGTGTGGGAGATATTATTTTTGATACCGAAACAGGAAGTGTAGAGGGATTATTAGTAAATCACCAAAAAGGTGCGGATGTGAAAGAAAGCAGGATATCCATGCACGACGTGCGTTTAAATACGTATAGTAAGAACATTGTTTTAAAATATTCGACTTATTAAATGACATCAAAGATATTTTTTTAAAAAAAATACAATATAAGTGATAGGTTATATAAAGATTGAGTGATGTAGAATAATAAGAGTGAAATGAAAAAAGGGGGGATAAAATGAGAGGTAACTTTCAATCCTTGCTTTCCTGTCTGGGTCGAAAATCATCCTGTTTTCATACACCAAAGCATCCGAATTATTAATTCTCACCTCCATGTAAGAGAATCTCTTGCCCTTCTGTGGTTCTCATCTTGGGTAATTGGCGAGATAATGGGTATAATTTTGCACTTTGCACTTTGCACTTTTCATTTTGCAATTTGCATTTATTTAAATCCCACCTCTTCTCTCTCCTTCTCCAACACCTTTATTATCTCCTCATAAACCACTTTTAACTCCTCTTTCCTGACACGTCCCAAAAGCTTTCTTATTACCAACTCCGGTGTGCTCGACCCGATATGACTGAACATCGGCTGCCTATCAACAATAATATTTCCAGTGGCATCCAATCCCTCTGACTCTATCCCATCCACTCTCACCTTTGCCATACTTATATGCGGCAATATCTCATGAATCAAATGCGTTATCACCACCGCCAGCGTATCTTTCGGCATGTTATTCAATATGGAAGCCATTATCCGGCCCATGGCGCCGGGTTCGGTAAGCGCCTCTAATTCGTCTATTAAAACCACCTTCGCACCTTCTCGCATGAATATTCGGCTCAACGCCCGCATCGAATATTCAAAAGACCCGGTCTTCTTTATCATCTTCCTCCGGTATAAATACAAAGGCATTAGTGGTATTTCCGCTCGCTCTGCGGGCACTGGCAGACCAAGCTCCGTGAGGATAACCGAAGTCGCGAGCATCATCAACAAACATGTTTTACCTCCGCTATTCGCACCCGTAAGGATAGCTACCGGATGCGGTGTAGCGCCAAAAATGCCTGAATTTGCTTTCCCCATGGAATAAGAAACCGGCACCACCTTCTCGCCACCTCTTAACTCGTCGCCAACCAAAAATATGTTCCTGCCCATAATCACACCTAACCCCCTTTCGTTTATTTCGGGTATATTCAACCTGAAGTCCCGGCTAAATTGTACCACGCCCAGCATAAAATCGAAATGAAAAAGCATTTTAATGGCAGCAGTCACCTCTTCTCTATTTCTCTCCATTTGCTCTGCAAATTCTCTTGACTTGTAATATCTCCTCTCGCTCATTTTCCTGGTATACCTCTGCTGCAATCGCGCCATCTTTCCCCTCGAAAATTCAAACGGCAGCCCCCGCTCCAGGTTCTCATATGCACTCGCCCATAAAACGTTTTTATTTTCCCCGGTAAGCATCAGCTCATCCGCCATGCTCACCAGAATCTCTTCTAAGTAACCTTTAAACTCATCTACACCTCCGCCGCTTCTCATAATCCTATCTGCTTCCTTGTTTAGCTCCTCTTCACGCCTGTAAATCACTTCGTCAAAGTCGGTTTCACCTTTACTCCTCGCGGCTTCTATTTTTTCTATAAGTGCCAGAACCTCTTCTAAATTCTCTACCGGGATGCCTTTGAACAGATATGAATCCTTAAGTCCATCAAATTCATTTAATAAGCTTACTATCGCTTCTATTGCCTTTTTCTTTGCTATGAACGAATTAGCAACGAAATCCGGGTAAATCTCGCATGTGTCCGACAAATCATCAATATTTATGTTTATGATGCCGGATTCATCAAAGTCCTCTTCCCTCTCAACGATTAGTAGAATAGTATTTTCCTTTTGCAAAAGCTCCTCAGCTTTATTCGCGGAATCAACGAGTTCTACACGCACGAAATCGCCATAATTTTCCTTTATCTCCGCTTCTATTCCTCTGCTACGAACAGCGATAAGAGGTGATTTTCCAAAACTCATCTTGTCTATCCCCGCTTTAGAAATTAGCTCCCGTACTCTCGCTATTTTCGCATCTCCCATTAACTCTACCAATTTATCGCTCTCTTTCACACCCTCAAACCTCTTTTGCAGTTCCTCCCTGTCAATGGAAGGAGTGAGTGTAAGAGCCATCTCCCTTCCATTTTTCGTTGTCGCATAGAACGAAAGGATTTCCAAAATCTCTTTCTCTAATTCCCCTGTTGAACATAACGCAAAAGATAAAAGAAGAAGAATATTCGGTGATAGATAT
>JAGXOS010000049.1 GCA_023659775.1 Methanomicrobia archaeon LH_S14
AAGCCTCAGGTAGAGGTGGTCTTATGACTATGAAAGACCACTTAAACTGGAACCCGTCTCTTAAAGCAACCACGTAGTGAAGTAAAGGCGATAATGCGTGGATGCAAATGGCATCTGTCTTCTCTAAAACTATTTCAGGACCATCTATCACTATTTTATCCCCTACTTTATAAACAGGGCATTTTCCTTTTATTTCCGATACTTCTATAATGAGCATGTAAATCACCCCTCACACTCCCAAAAACTCACAAATCTTCTCAACTACGTATTCCCTTTCCTCTGTTTCCAATTCCGGATATATGGGCAAAGACAAAACCTCCGCACTCGCTTTTTCCGCAGATGAAAAATCACCTTTTCCATAGCCTAAGAATGAGAAACACGGTTGCAAAGGCAAAGGCAAAGGATAGTATATTGCAGTGCTTACCCCCTGTCCTTCTAAAAACTCCTTGAGGTTATCTCTCTTACCATTTTTTACTCTAATGGTATATTGGTTATTGGTTAAAGATATGTTTCCTTCCCTCAGCGATTTTTGGTAACTCCAATTCATCAATATCAGCTAAAGCCTTACTGTAAAACCTTGCATTATCTTTCCTTTTATCTGTCCACTCCTCAAGATGATTTAACTTCACAGTGAGAATAGCTGCTTGAATAGTGTCTAATCGGCTGTTATAACCTATAACATGATGATAATACTTTGGTTTAGCTCCATGCATTCTAAGCGTTCTTATTTTATCGGCTAAATCATCGTCATTGGTTGTTACGGGTCAACCGTTACGTTCCACAAACCTATGTTGGTAATTACATAGCATTGGGTACGCCTTACGTAGACTACATGTACCCGGATGGCTTAAAGAGGTTTTATGGCTCGGCACTCCCGGGATATAACTTAAATTACATATCTGATGATGTAGATATGGATCTGTTCTTCCAGACAAACATAGACAAGACAGTAGATCAGGCAGATGAACCCCTTAACTTTACCACATACGAACATTCCTACGGCACTCTTCACGGTTCGATACTTCTGGATGGCAAAAGATACACTGTCACTCATGCTGAGGGATACTTGGATCACATGATTCCTATTGGCGATGTTCCATGGCCAATGGATATGCATGGATGGAGTTGGTTCGAAGTGACAACAAAGAAGTACCAGGCTGTTGCTTATGCTGTTAGGGGGCTAGGTGATGGTTACGGTAACTATTCGTATAAGCATCTAACATTGCTGAACAAGCATAATGGAAAGGTGCTTGCAGAATACTCTGGCGATAATATAACGATCACAGAAACTGGTTGGATAGATGAGACTGAGTTCGGCAGGCAAAGACCAGCTACGGTTGCATACTCAACCCCGGATCTGAATGTTACCGTTAATGCTGCAACCGTGGCCTATTTCAATTATCAACCCCCTCTTGCTTATGCCGGATTTGTTAATTTCATGGCTTTTCAACCAGACGATGCAACGATCCAATACAATGGTAATATTGAGGAAGGAAGCGCGTTCTACGAGTATTTAGTTACTGATATGGGTGTAATCACGTGACACGATTAGAGTAATAGAGAAAGGAAAAGGCAAATAGATGAAAAAGTTGAGATGAGCAAATTTGCTCATCTTTTTATTTTTTGAAAACAGCGGTTTAAAAAATCCGAGATGGGGATTTACCTTCAAACTTTAAGAAAGTTTGATTCAATAATACAAAATTTACAAGCGACACAAAGCACCGCATATAAAAGCAAACAATCCAATAGCCAGTGCTATCAGCGTCTCCTTCCTCAGATAGTTATAGTTTATATCCACTTTTCGTAATCCGAAACACGTATGCACAAACAATGCATCCGCAGCCATAACAGGGAGTATATATGCAGGATTAAAGAAATAAGAAGTATTGACCAGGAAAAAAGGAACCGCACTCAGTATGACTGCGAGGGAATAAGAAAAAACAGCAACACTTTTTGCTTTCTCCATCCCGTACACCCGTGCGATACTCCTTACGTCCCTCACTTCGTCTCCTTTTACATCTGCCATGTCCTTCATCACTTCTCTCCCGAAGCCCGCAAGGAACGCAATAGAAGAAAGGATAAGAATAAGTAGCACCATTTCTATTCTCTCCGGCTCTGCGATTAAACCACCAAAAATAAAAGGCGCTGCCATCGTAAATGCGATATAAAAATTACTTACTACGAAGAATTCCTTTATTTTTATATCGTAAAGAACACCCAGAGCAGCTAATGTAACTGCTAAGAGGAAGAATATAAGATTTTCCAGGATTACGGAAAGAAATACGGCAAATATAATACCGATGGTAGTGGCGAGGCACGCAATCAGCAACGCCTCTTCTTTTCTTATCTCTCCCCTCACCAGCGGTCTATCCATCCTCCGGTTAGCAATGTCCGATTCCAGGTCACAATAATCGTTTAGCGCAAACGTGCCAGCTTGAATGAAAAGAGCTGTTAAGAAACCAAAAATCGCAGGTTCATAAGAACTACCCCCTGCTATGACTATTCCTGTTATCACCCCAAACCCATACATCAATCCATGTTCTGCCCTTGTTAATTCCCATATCGTTTTTATCTTCGACCACGGATTGCACAACAAACTTTCTTTCACAAAGAAAGTTTGATCAAAGAAACATATATTTTTTGCTGAAGCGAACAAAAGCTACGCTATTTAGAAGGGCAAAAAAAAACATTTCCGTAGCGATGTCAAAAAGTTTTTCTTTTAGCACAGGTTTTCTTTTTTCTAAAAAGAAAAAGTTTATGAGGAGCATATTCGTTTTAGAAGAGCAGACGATTGGTAAAATTGCCGCTGGAGAGGTCGTAGATAGACCTGCATCGGTGGTTAAGGAGCTGATAGAGAATTCCATAGACGCGGGGAGCAGATATGTGGTTGTAGGGGTAGGCAATGGCGGAAGGGATTATATCAAGGTTACAGATGACGGATGTGGTATAAGTGAAGAAGATGTAGAAGTAGCATTTGAGAAGCATGCAACGGGCAAGATAAAGAGCATAGAAAATTTAGCATCTTTACAGACGCTCGGATTCCGTGGCGAGGCATTGCCAAGCATAGCCGCAGTGTCCAGGGTAGAAATAAGCACAAGGCACAGAAGCGAAGATTTTGGCACTTATTTAAAAGTAGAAGGTGGGGCGACAAAAGAAAGAAGGAGGATAACCAGAGCAGTCGGCACCACCATAGAAATCAAAAGCCTGTTTTACAACCTCCCTGCACGAATCGGCACCATAAAATCGCAACCCACCGAACTAAGGCATATAATAGATGTCTTCATAAATTATGCCGTAATCTATCCTGAGATAAAATTTGAACTCTTTCATGACGAAAAGGAAAAGCCCATGATAACTACGATAGGCAATGGAAAAATGTTAGATGCCATCGTTAATGCATACGGGAGTGGCATTGCTAAAGAACTCATTGAACTAAAAGAGCAGGATTCACCAGCTTCTTCTCCTCTTATTGATATCCAGGTCAGCGGTTATATTTCCAAGCCTGCTGCATCTTATGGCACAAAAAAGCACCTATTCACGTATGTAAACAGGAGATTTGTAAGGGGCGAGGTCATGGACAAGGCGATAAAGAGAGGTTATGGGACTTTGTTACCAAAGCATGCTTATCCTTTCGCCGTTGTTTCCCTCTGCATCGAGCCAAACGAAATAAATGTAAATATACATCCAAAGAAGCATGAAATACGTTTTTACCAGCCGGATGAGGTTTTTCACGCCATAGTCGAATCCGTTTCCACGACGTTACGACATGCGGATTTGATTCCCGAGGTTGTTGAGAAAGAAAAAGGTCCGGAAGCCTGGGCTGGAACTGAAGCTGAGGCAGTTGATTTCTTTGGTCTCGAGAGAGAGAAAAAAGCGCTCGTAAGTGTGCAAACTTCCTTTCAAGCAGATATAGCAAAGACCGGCGAAAAGGGGGAGGGTGGTAGTTTATTGGATATACATCTTGCTCCTTTATATCAGGTTCTCGATAGCTATATCATAGCACAGAGTGAAGCGGACGACGTGATCATGATGGACCAGCATGCTGCTGCGGAGCGAATAAACTTCGAGAGGCTAATCGAGAAATATGGTGGGAGAATAGATAAACAAGCTCTTTTAAGACCCTACGTGCCTGAGTTCAGCCCGCATCAACTCTATTTGCTACGTGAAAATGAGGAAGCACTTAGAGATATGGGATTTGATATAGAGCGATTTGGAGATGACGGTTATATTATAAGAGCGATACCAGTGGTCTTTCACGAGATGATAGGAGAAGAGGAGATTGTGGAGGTAATAGAGTGTTTAGTGGAGGAGAGTGGCAAAAAGGAAGATAGAATAAGGATTTTGTTCGCCACCGCAGCTTGCAAAGCGAGTATAAAGGCGGGAGAGAAATTGTCTTACGAAGGTATGAGGGAGATAGTGGAGGGATTGAGGAATGCAAAGATACCTTATACGTGCCCTCATGGAAGACCAACGATGATTAGATTGAGTAAGAAGGAAATAGAGAAGAGGTTTAAGAGAAGATAGTAAAGGTGAAAGATTGATTGTAAATGCAAAATCAGGTTTCTTCCACTCTCACTTTTGAATCTTCAATTCTCAAAGTTACAACCTTAGCATCCTCCAGAGAAATATTTGCGAGTTTAGCCGCTTCCTCCATCGCATCGTCTAAGTCCCCTATTTTATCCACGAGACCCAGATGTAAGCCTTCCTCGCCTGTAAACCAGCCTCCATGTGATACTTTTGTTATATCCTCATCACTCATGTTCCTATTTTCAGCAACACACTTCGAAAACACATCCACAACATTCTCCAGGCGCTCCTTCAGATAGCCCCGTTCACTTTCATTTAACCGGTAATCAGCAAACACATCCTTGAACTCGCCTGAAGGCATAGAAGATATTTCTTCAGCTTCTTTTGATGCATTTATTGGGACATCAAAAGGGAACTCCATTGAAGCCCCTATACTTCCAACTACCGACATAGGCGTTGCTATTATCTCATCTGTCGCAACTGCAACTAAATATGCACCAGAAGCACCGGCGTCACCAATAGATGCAACAACTGGCTTCTCTACTCTTTTCACTGCTCTATACAAATCCCATGATGCCCCTGCATCTCCACCTCCACTGTTTATCCTGAGCACGATTGCTTTTATCTGCTCATCTTCCTCAGCCCTATCCAGAAGTTTTCTAATTGCCCCTGGATTTGCGCCACCCTCATAATCCTCTGTTATCTCCCCTTTAATCTCTATTATGGCTATTTTGTTTCTCGGAACACGCCACTCCAAATCCTCACGGGGTAAAAAGAATAAGGCGGAGAATATTACCACAATGACTGCCACCGCCACTAATACTGAAATAATGATTGTTTTCTTTCTCATTCACCTGACCACATTCGCTCAAACATTTTTACCGCATCTTCATGCTCGATTTTACGCGGGTTACGTGCTAAATATCCTTTCTCCTTTGACATAGCTTCAGCCAACTCCGGTAAGTCCTCCTTTGGCACGTTTAAATCAGCAAGCCGTATTGGCAAATCTAACTTTTCAAGCAAGCCCTTAACACGTGCAACAGCTTTCGATGCTGCCTCTTCGTCCGTCATTCTCGATATATCCTCACCCATTTCTCGTGCTACCTTCGCCAGCTTTTCCTTAACCCCAATTTCAACTGCGTTGTACTCCATCATATAAGGCAGGACAAGCGCAGCAGAGACACCGTGCGGGATTTTATACTTCGCTCCGAATGTATGCGCTGCTGCATGACCCGATATAACGCCCGCATTTCCAAACGCCATCCCTGCGAGCATCGCTGCTAACGCCATTTTTAAACGAGCATCGCGGTTATCGCCATGTGAAAATACTTCCTCTAAATTATCTGCAATCTTCCTTATCGCTTCCAATGCAAAAGAATCAGTCAGCGGGTTTGAGCCAGTAGAGAGAAACGCCTCTACTGCGTGACTCAAAGCATCCATGCCTGTGGAAGCAGTTACCTTTGGCGGCATTGTAGCGGTGAACGTTGGGTCAATCAAAACAACATCAGCGAGGTTATAAGGGCTTGCTATCGCCTTTTTCTTATCTTCCACAATCACAAGTGCGAATGATGTGGCTTCCGCGCCCGTCCCGGCAGTTGTCGGGACTAAAATTTTCGGCACGCTTGGGTTCGCAATCTTATTTGCACCCAGAAAATCGCTTACACCTCGCTCCGGATTCGAAGCTGCCGCAGAGGCAACCTTTGCCATATCCATCACACTTCCCCCTCCAACACCCACAATCAGGTCGCACTTCGCCGCTCTTGCAGCCGCGGCAGCCGCTTCCGCAGCCCCTAAAGCTGGCTCTGGCTCTACTTTATCGAAAACATCCACTTCCATTACCTCCTTCAAAGGATTCTCTACCTTTTCGAGCAAACCCGTTTTTTCTATTGTCGCATCGGTAACGATGAGTGCTTTTTTCGCACCTAATCCCTTCGCCTCTGCACCTATCTTCTCCTCTACTCCCTCACCAAAAACAACTCGTTTTGGCAACTGAACTGCATACATTCCCATTTTTACCACCTTTAAGAGTTAAAAAAGGAGAGTACATATTTAAACTTTCCTTAAATTCAACTTTCTACCTTCCCTTTCAGCATTTCAGCGACCTCTTTTGGCTCCGCTCTGCCTCTTGTCTTTTTCATCACCTGCCCAACCAGGAAATTCAACGCCTCTTTTTTACCTGCTTTATAATCCTCAACTGCACCTTCATTCTCCTTTATCACCTCTAACACTGCCCTCTCCATCTCCGCTGAACCTATACTTGCCAACCCTTTCTTTCTCACGATCTCGTCAGGCTCACCTCCTCGATCGAGCATCTCCCTTATTATTTCCGTCGCCCCTCGCTCGGTAATCACACCTCTTTTCAAATATCTTAGTATTACAATGAAATCATCGGCAGAAATTCTCTTTGATGCCTCACGCATTGAAATAGTGCGATAATTCAGCTCTCCCTTCAAAACATCTGCTATCCACGTAGCACTTAACCCCGCATCTATTTTTGATGCCACCTGTTCGTAAAAATTCGCTATGTTTATGTCAAAAGTGAGTGAATTCGTATGTTCCCTTGTTATAGAATACTGTGTGATGAATCGGCTCTTCTTTTCGTCCGGAAGTTCTGGAATCTCCTTCCTTATCTCGCCCACCAGATCCGAAATACGAATAGGCACGAGGTCGGGCTCGTGGAAGTACCGGTAATCATGCTCAAACTCTTTCGTCCGCATAGAGAGCGTTATGCCACGCACTTCGTCGTAATGCCTCGTCTCTTGCTTTACTTCGAGTCCCCTGCGCACTAAGTTCTTTTGCCGCGTTATCTCAAAAGATAAAGCACGCTCCACTCCTTTATAAGAAGAAATGTTCTTTACTTCTGCCCTTTCTCCTCCTCCCACCGATATATTCGCATCAACCCGCATCGCACCCTCCAGGTCGCCGTCAAACACGCTCAAATATCCCAATACGCTCCTCAGCTTACCTAAAAATATACGTGCCTCTTTTGGCGACCTCAAGTCAGGCTCGGTCACTATCTCCACTAACGGTATTCCCGACCTGTTATAATCCACCAGAGAATATTTTGCAGTATCTATCGTTCCCTTGTACACCAACCTGCCGGGGTCTTCCTCCATGTGCACCCTTCTTATCCTTATCTCTCTCTCTTTCCCACCGTTACCACCACTCGCACTCTCTATTCTCACAAGTCCATTCAATGCGATGGGGAAATCATATTGCGTAATCTGAAAACCCCTCGGAAGGTCGGGATAATAATAATTCTTTCGGTAGAAAATTATCTCCTCTTGCACTTCACAGCCCAATGCAAGCGCCACTTTTATACCATATCTTATCGCACGTTCATTCACCACAGGCAAAGCTCCCGGTAAGCCCAGGCACGTTGCACACACGTGCGTGTTTGGCTCGGAGTTATGATAGTCAGTAGAGCAGGGGCAGAATAATTTTGACTTCGTAAGAAGCTGTGCATGACATTCTAATCCTATTTTCACACCGTTTGTGCCTCCGCTTTTCATCTCATCCGGTATTTTTATAACCACAGATTATCTTGTGCAATCTCGTGGTTTTTTTAAAAAAATATTTTTATTCCATAAGTTTCTTTTTTATGCCTTGAGGGAATAGAAATAATAAAATGACAACAGTATACGATGTGCCGCCAGGTAAACTGGTGAAGTTGGCAGCGGAGAAATTAAAAAAGAACAAAGCTATCCATTTGCCAAAGTGGGCTATGGATGTAAAAAGGGGTGCGAGCAAAGAATTACCACCACAGGATATGGATTGGTGGTGGGCGAGGTGTGCATCTGTGCTACGGCAGATATACCTACATGGACCCGTAGGGGTATCGAGGCTACGCACGTATTACGGTGGCAGAGTTAGAAGGGGGGCAAAGCCCGAGAGGTTCAGAGAAGCTTCAGGGAAGATAATAAGAGCGGTGTTTTTGCAATTAGAGCAGGCAGAGTATGTAATTAAACCAGAAAAGGGGAAAAAGGGGCGAATAATATCGCCGAAAGGGCAATCTTTCCTCGATGACACCGCGCATGAAATAAAGAATTCACAAAGCGCAAAACAAAATGAAGGTGAGTAAAAAGAGAGACAGGTGTTAAAGATGGCAGGCGAAGAAGAATTAGAGGAAATAAGGAGGAGAAAGTATGAGCAGATGGTGCAGGCACAGGCAGGGGCTGCGGAAGAGGAAGGGAAAAGGAAAGAGATAGAAGAGGCGAAAAAGAATATTATCAAGCAGACTATTACATCAGAAGCAAGGGAGAGGTTGAATAACATAAGAATGGCAAAGCCCGAATTTGCAGAGCAGTTAGAGAATCAGCTAATAGCATTAGCGCAAAGTGGGAGGATAAAAAGTATGATAAACGATGCCCAGTTAAAGGAAATCCTGCGGCAGATAATGCCGAAGAAGCGCGAAATTTCTATAACAAGGGTATAAATTAAATTGTTTCACTAAAACCTGAAACCCGAATAAATACAAGAAAGGTTTATGCATGTTCGAAATTCCAGAAACTCACCCGAGGTATGGGTCTTTAATGAAGAGAGAGAAACTCGTAGCTGGTATAGAAGCCGGGATAACAAGCAAACAAGGGTTGATAGCACATGGGAGGGGCGAAGCTTTTGATTATTTAATTGGAGAAGGGACTTTGAATTCGGCGAGAAGAGCGACAGAAGTTGCTGCCTCTTTATTGCTCGTTGCGAAGAAGCCAGTGATTTCCGTGAATGGAAACGTCGCGGCGTTGGTTCCAAAAGAGATAGTTGAGTTAAGCGAATTGATAAAAGCCCCTTTAGAGGTGAATATCTTTTACAGGACGGAAGAGCGAGTGAGGAAAATAAAGGGGCACTTAGAGAAGCAAGGTGCCGGGAAAGTGCTTGGTGCTAAAGCAGATGCGAGAATACCCGGGATAGAGCATGAACGCGCAAAGGTTGACCGGGAAGGAATATATAGTGCAGACGTGGTTCTCGCGCCTTTGGAAGATGGAGATAGATGCGAAGCACTTGTCGCAATGGGAAAAAGGGTGATAACAATTGATTTGAATCCCTTATCAAGAACTTCCAGGCATGCGACCGTAAGCATTGTGGATGATGTGGAAAGAGCGATAAAGAACATTATTTCGGTGGTTAAAGAGAAGAAGGGAAAGAAGGAGGGGGAAAAGAAATTAGCCGTGGTAGTGGGAGGTTACAATAACAAAACCAATCTGAGAGAAGTCATTGAGGAAATCGTGAACAGGCTAAAGGAAGAGGAATTAATTTTAATGCGATAAGCAGCATAACTAATTGTGATGAAATCCAGCAACAGCAACAGCAACCGCATCCAGAACCTCGGCATTGAGACTTATGTAAATAGTTTCGAAGATGCGTATAAAAGGAATTTAGAGGGAAGAGAGCCAGATACACTTTATAAGCCGATAATTGATCTGTTAGAAAGGGGAGGGAAAAGGTTAAGACCTTCTTTATGTCTCATGGCTTGCGAGTTAGCAGGAGGCGAGATAAAAAAGGCGCTGCCAACTGCGATATGTATCGAGTTCTTCCATAATTTCTCTTTAGCTCACGATGACATAGAGGACGAGAGCAAGCTAAGACGCGGGAAACCTGCTTTACACATAAAATATGGTGTTCCTGTTGCCTTAAATGCCGGAGATGGGCTCTATGCTTTGTGTTATGAAGCGTTGAAGGATAACAAGAGTTTGTTGGGTGTGGAACGTGCATGGAAGATATTTGAAGAGATTGCAGAGCTTTGTGTTGTGCTTTCAGAGGGGCAAGCGATGGACCTCGAGTTTAAGGAGAGAAAGGAGATGAGTGAGTCCGAAGTAATAGAGATGCTGAAGAAAAAGACCGCGAAACTATTCGCAGTTTCTGCTAAATGCGGTGCTATTGCCGGTGGCGCTTCCTATGAAACAGCGGCGGAATTGGGCAGTGCATGGGAAGATATTGGTATTGCGTTCCAGATAAGAGATGATATTCTTAATGTGATAGGGGAAGAGGGGAAATATGGGAAGAGGATAGGGGAGGATATTGCAGAAGGGAAACCCTCTTTGCTTCTCATTAACTGCCTGGAGCACTGCGAAGCT
>JAGXOS010000004.1 GCA_023659775.1 Methanomicrobia archaeon LH_S14
TTCCATCAGCTCCCGTTGGTTATATGATTTTTTAACTGTCTTCTTCAAGGAGTGGAGTTTTTCAAAATTCTCACAGATTAACTCAGATTACACAGATTTATTTATTATCCATCAGCTTTTCGTACTCAGGAAGATTTTTCCTTATCTTGACGATACCATATTCCTCTTTCCAGAGATTCAATCGCTTTAGTTTTTTAACAAATGATTCCATCTGCCCCTCTGTAAGCATGATCTCTCCGCACTCTGGACATTTCTCGACTTCGTGTAGAACGATGACATCGGCCATCACGTATGCGTCTTGTTCAATCTTCATTTCTGCTCCGCATCTCGGGCATTTATCCATTTTCAATCCCCTCTTTTAACTTCTTTTATTCTTTCCTTTAAGCAGTACAGATCAATTGAATAGAGTGCGATTTGATCTCTTGCGGTCTTGGTATACCTGAATGTTTTGTTAGATATCTGCATCATTTTTTCTCCTACAGCCGGTGCCTTTTGCTATTTTTTGCAGGCTTTGATTTACGATTTCGGACATGGTATCACTCCTACTTTATCCATAGGGAAAGGGAGAAAGGCAAATGGCTAAGGGGAAAAGGTTTTCGACCGTGCCGATATCAATTTTGAATTTGAAAGCATACTTGATATTTCTGCACATCCTTTCTCTATCTCCTTAAATGTTTCTTTTTGGATATTTGATAGATGTAAACCGCAAGGTTTTTACCCTTCTGCCAAACTCTAAGTTCTTTAAATTTAAAACCCCCTTTACCCATTAGCCTTTCGCCTCTTGCCTTTTGCCCTCATCTCCCCTCCTATAAACCATGTCCAACACAAATACCAATCAATTTTTATCACATGGAGATAATGTATAAAAACCATGTTCATATTCGGTCACATAGGGATCACGCTCGGCATCGCATTCGTCATATCACGATTAGTTCTTCCAGGGATAGGGGAAGGGATAAGACCGAAGATCAACTAACACTTTTTCTTTTTACAAAACACTTTCTTTTCCGCGAAGCATTTTTGATAAAACTTTTCTTAAAAAGTTTAAAGAAAGGTTTGTATGCATAAAAAGGTGAAGAGGATTACGAGCGCGAGGTCTTTTGGGAAGTGTTTGATTTCCATTCTGTTCTTTGGTATGGCGATTTTCATGGTATCACTTATCTAATCGTTATCTCCACTTTCTGTCAAAATATCGTCTCTATCCTTGATTATTACCCTATCTTTCCTTTCGATTTCAGTAGTAACAAGAATGTATTCTCGGTGTTTGCAGATGGATACACCTTCCAATTCGCCCAAACCCAAAGATCTCCGTTCTTCTATCAATCTACTCAAAAGCTCTAATTCTTCTTTGTTTAGCGGCGTTACTTCGAGAATTCCGCTCTCTATGACTTAATCAACGAATTCATACCCACGCTCTCTTGCTTTGAAAAGGTCATTGTAAACCGAAGGAGGAATAAAGAACCTTGCATTAGGAAATAACCCCCTTAATAAATCCAGCCTTTTTATCTTTCCGAAAGTGCTTAGAACATCAGTGTCAAAGACTAAACTCATCGCTTCAACCTTTTGATTAGTTCAACACCTTTCTCCAACTCCTCCACACTCCTTGAGCCCACTTCTCTCCTTACCCCCCTATCTGCTAATATGTCTTTGAACTCGATTGTTGTTACTCCTGCGATCTCCGCGGCTTTGCCCAGCGATACCACACCCTCTTTATAAAGTTCAATAGCCGCAGCCGTTCTAAGATCAGGCTTAGCATTTAGCAAAGTTCTAAAAGCATCTTTTACCGCCTCGTCAACGCTGCCATAATATCCGGATTTAATCAAAGCTCTTATTTCCTTTTCAATAATTGCAGGTAATGCAAATATTTCTGCCATTTTGTTTATCACTTGATATATTTGTAGTCTTCTACCTTATATAAAACATTAATTTCCTTTGCACCCTTCCAACCCTTAGATTTCTTCCTTAGTCTATCCTGTGTTGAAATAGCATAGCATTCTCTATTCTGCTTCTATCTCTCAATCTCGCTCCCATGATTATCTCTAATCTCTTTTCAACCACATTTATCTCATCCATTCTTCCCGCCTCCATTTTCTGTCACCTTTGATATGTCCTTTGATGTGTTTTAATTTATATATCTATGCATCTTTAATTTTCAATCACGAAAGCTTTTGGTAATGACAAGCCCACGTAGCCTAAGCCGATGATGCAAACGGTTTCGTTTTTCATATCCCTTATTATCATTTATCTTACCTCAGCTCCAGAACTTTCTCTTTTCTTATATCCTCCCCTCTTGCCTTTTCAATGACTTCTTTCGCTGTCATGCCTTTAAATATCGCTCTTAGCGAGCCCTTTTCTTCAGAAATATCTGGAAATGGCTTGAGTAAAATGCCTTCCCCAGACTCAACTACAATCGCTCTGTCCTTAAACCCAATTGGCAAAACTATTAAACCCGATTACCATCTACTTAAACATAAGATGAAGTGGCTGGATAGAATCATTGGCACGGAGGAGATACCCTCCACGGTCTCCTTCGATGAAATAGATACCTGGCTGGACATGGTATCGAAATCGCTATTTCGCGGTCTGAGTGCAAATGCCGATCAGTTATACGGAGAGATAAAAGATACACGTGAGAGACTGAAGCAAAACATCTCTGAGCTTCAGGATGCCGAACCAATTGAAGATATACCAGCTCCTATCACAAAAATAGGATTGCCCAATCGTGATAAGATGGTTAAGCATCTCTATTCGCTGACTGAAAAGATGTTGATCCCGACCAAAACCGATTATAAGACTGTTTTATCCTTTTACAGCGTAACCGCTTCCAACATAGAATTCGCTTTTGGCAAGTCAAAGTCATCGAAGACCATCTACTATGTTCGCTCGCTATTCCCGGATGAGGTTAAGGAAGTTATCTCAGACATTGATCGATTGAAAGCCCTTCTTAACCAGCTTATCGCACCTATTAAGGGAAAAGAAAGCCAGATTATAAATTTTGAGCGTGTGCCAGAGATAGTACGAGAAATAAAAAATCTGAAATCGGGGATAGAAAAGGAAAAAGAGCAGGTCCACGAACAAGAAGAAGAGTGTTCCGTACTCGGTAAGAGAATCGAAATGGATGGGAAAAGATTGAGCGCGATTGAAGAAAAGGAAGAATGGATGCGATTCAAAGAGCTCGAAATCGAATTAGCTTCATCGGAAGAGGAATTAAACGCACTCGAATCGAATATCCACGAATTATTCTCTCCAATTAACAAAGCACTCAACCTGTTGAAGAAGCAGGATGAGACCGGGCGGTATACCCTTACTCCTGAAGAGAGAAGAGCGTTATCTTCTATTCTGTCATCTCCAATTCGAGCGCTCGATGAAGATATCCGCGATTTCCTCCTCTCCATAAAAAATGTCATAGAAGGAGATGACTCTATCCTGAAGGAACGAAAGCGAGACAAGACACTGAAATGGATAGACCATCTGTTAAATACCGGGTTATCCCCTATCAAGGAAAAACGTGCTCGGTTACAATCGAGAATTAAAGAGACCAAAGGTAAGCTTTCGAATATGACGATACTCAAAGATAGAAAGGAGATCGAACGATCAATCATTTCAGCTAAGGAGCAACTTGCTCAATTACAAGAAAGAATAGACCGATCTAAAAGACACATAGTTTCGCTGCAAGAGAAAGTCACAGAGAACGAGAGGTTTTTGTTAGAGGTTTTGGAAGGTATTACAGGTAAGAAAATTGATGTTAAATTTGATAGAGGGTAAAAAAGTGAAAAGCCGAAGAAGAGATAGTGGAGTGACATTTGTGCTCGTTATTCTATTCGCAACAACAATGGCATTTGGGTGCTTTGGATACTCTTCCACGGCAACAGTTCACGCACCTATCATTACAGGAGTATATTATGACACCTATCTGAAAGGGGATACCGATGGTGAGTTTATAAGGATACATAATCCCACCGGGAGTTCAATCAACATCGGTGGATGGCAGATAACAGATTATGGAGAAAGGGAGGGTGTTATTACATTTCCGGAATGGGCGAATATAAGTGCTGGAGATAGTTTATACCTTGCATATAACGCAACTGCATTTTATGACGAGATGTTTCAGGAAGCAGATTTTGAGTATGGTGTGGATTCTGACTCAACACCAAATATGACGAAAATGGATAAACAGCTAAAATTAGCCAATACAGGAGATGAAGTAATCCTGAAGAATAACGAAGGCGAGATAATAGATGTTGTGATTTACGGTAACTCGATATATGCAGGAGCTGGATGGACCGATGCTCCTGTGAAAGATGTAGCTGAAGGCGTAATCTTAGAGCGGGACAGAAACGAGACATCCGGTGAGTATGAGGATACCGATTCAGCGGAGGATTGGAACGACCCCAGAGTATACGTTGTCGGGCAGTCGCACTTTTCTTATGAGACATTCAGTTTTTACGGAAATGTAACGGTGTTTACCTCTCCGGACAGCAGCTTTAGCGAGATTGCAAATGCAATAGACAACGCACAAGAATCAATTTATCTCAATGTTTACCTGTTTCATAATTTCTATTTGATGAACCACATAATAGATGCGATAGAAAGGGGCGTTGAAGTCGAAATAATGCTTGAAGGCGACCCCGTAAATGGGATTGCCGATGATGAAAGGTATATTGCGAACCAAACCATTGCCACAGGCGGAGAAGTAAGGTTTATGATGAATGACAAAGACAGAGGTATTCATGACAGATATGCGTTCAACCATGCGAAATATGCAATTATAGACAACGAAAAGACGATAGTAATGTCAGAGAACTGGAAAAATACAGGTGTGCCCACCAACAACACTTTTGGGAACAGAGGTTGGGGTGTTATTATAAACAATCCGGATGTAACAAATTATTTCAGTGCGGTCTTCTTTGAAGACTGGAAGCCCACAAGCAAAGACAGTTTTCCATTTACTTCGGATGACCCCATTTATGGGAACAAATATGGTAGCCCTCCCCTCGATTTTGTGCCGAATCGCACAATCCCGACTGGCAATTACTCGCATCCGTTTGATAGCGAAGTTATTTATGGTGAGTTCGATGTTTCTCCAGTTTTAGCTCCTGATACCTCGCTAATGCAGACAAAATCTATTATCGGGATGATAAAAGGAGCGAAGAAATCCGTTTATGTCGAGCAGCTTTATATCCACAAGGATTGGAGCTCCTATGCGGACCTAAAACCAAATCATTTCTTAGAGGCTGCGATCAACGCATCGAGGAGAGGATGTGAAGTAAAGATATTACTAAATCCAACATATAGTTTTGAGCGTAACCACGCGACAATCGATTATGTCAGGGGCATTGCAGCAAACGAAGGACTAAACTTAGATGTAAAATTTATTGATATTGAAAGCACAGGGCTTAACAAAACACATAACAAAGGCGTGATTGTTGACTGCAGCAAAGTTTTGATTTCAAGTATCAACTGGAATGAGCATAGTCCAACAAATAACCGGGAAGCAGGTCTAATTATCGAAAATGAAGACGTAGCCGGGTTTTATACTGATGTGTTTTTATATGACTGGTATAACGGCTCGTTGCCACCAGAAGCTATCTTCGACACAGGACCAGGAACTTATCCAAGCATCTTTGGCATGCACAACGGAACGATTACGCTAAATCAAACAATAACCGTGAGCAAGCTTTACACTTATCCATGTACAGGCACAGGCGGGCATTCTGAACATGTGAGAATATGGAATAGTTCGGGCTTAGATGTAACGGCAAATTGGAAAGGTTACAAAAGGGATTGGCACAATATCTCCTTTAGCGGTTCATTCACCCTAAAGGCAAATGAAACTTACAATTATACGATTAAAACAGGCTCATATCCGCAGATGCATCACAACAAGACTTTAACCTTGCCAGAAGGAGAAATCAGATGCATTAAATTTACAGATGCGAATGAGAGGGTTTATTGTGACTGGATACCAGCTATTAAGCTGTGGACGTGATAAAAATTTCAATTTGCACTTTTCATTTTGCATTGCTTTGACCAATTATCACGATTTCCCCTCTCCCTCTTTTACCAATAGCTCCTCTATCGGTTTCGTCCCATACTCCTTTATCTTCACGTTTATCTGCGATATCTCCGTTGATATTTCGTTACCTCTGACCGACTTCCTTCTCCTTTTACCACGCTCTTTTGGTCTGTAACCCGGTGGAGAAGTGATTAAGATCCTCTTCCTCGCAGTCCCCGCCATATCTTTTCGCATTGGCATACCCTCTTTATCCGAGCCACCGGTTATTCCCAGCTCATAGCCGCCCAAGCCGAGAATATCCGCATCCACCGCGTCGCCTATTCGTTTACCAATGAATAAAACATTAGCTTCTGTATCCTTACCTTCTATCTTATATGCCTTCCCTGTTTTCGAGTCGCTTATTACAATTTGCATTTTGTTCTTCCTTCTCCTTTATTTTATATTCTCATCTTCTAATAACTCTTTGAGTTCTCTTTAAACTTTTTCTTTATTCATAATTTGGTTCACTTTAAAAAAACGCATTCTTACCACCTCAGAAGCTTCAAAAGAGCCGGAAAGTCCCCAGACTGAGCGAAAGCAACCCAAATTCGGTTAATTGTTAAAAAGCATAATGAGAAATGCGAGGTAGGAGATGCATAAATTGGGGAAGTTGAAGAGAATACAAGTGCCAAAGCGGCGAAAGAGGAAGAGAGAAAATAACTGAAACGAAATTTCAACTGACCGAAAGTAATAAATGTTAGCTATGAAGTATGTTCTAAAAAATAAAAAATGTTGTATCTATTCAGGTTTTTAAAGTTATTCCCTTTTGACAAAATAGCAGTTGCGAAGAATATCTTGGTTCAAAATGAGAAGTAATGTGTGAAAATCGTTAAAAACCGAAAATCATAAAACTAATGAACACGAATTGAAAATGCAGAATGAACGGTGGCTACATAGTGATTATGGAGGATTTGCAGAGAGAAAACAGAGAACTAAGAGAAGAAGTCAATCGTCTGCGTAAAGGACTTGAAGAGAAGGAATCAAAGAACAAAGACCTGCAAGAAGAGGTTAACAAGCAGAAAGAAGAGATTAACGAATTAAAAGAGGAGAATCAAAAGTTAAGACAGGAGATTTTCGGCTTAAAATCATCCAAAAAGAGGAGACGAAGCTAGAACACAGACACAAAACAGAAACGTAAAAAGAGAGGACCTCCTTTTGGACACAAGGGAACTTCACGCAAGCGACCGGATAGAGTGGACACGACCATTGTCCTCGAGCTCGAGGAGTGCCCTTACTGCGGTGGGGAGCTCAAAGAATTGGAGGATGTGAGGGTGAGATATGAGGAAGAAATCATCCCTGTCCCCCTTTATGTGATCAAATACATCATCAAGCAGGGATATTGCAAGCACTGTGACAGGGTTGTTTATCCCGAAGTCCCTGAGACAATTGGTAATCGCCATTTTGGCGTTCGTTTCCTCCTTTATATCGCTTACCTGAGGTATGTCATGAATTTGCCTGAAGGCAAGATTGCAACGCTCCTGAATGACACTTACAATGCTCACGTCTCGGTAGGAACGGTGGTTGACTACCTCAAAAAGGCTGCTGAACTGTTCGGTGATGAATACAAGCGTATAAAGAAGGAGATGCGGGAATCGCACATTTGCAACTACGATGACACAGGGCAGCGAGTGGACAGGAGGAACAGGTGGCTTTGGGCTTTTGTCTCAAAGGAAGCGGTGTTATATCTCACGAGCAAGAACCGGGGAAAGAAAGTGGTGATAAAAGTTCTCGGAGAAGACTATGACGGTGTGAGCGGGCAGGATTTCTATCCCTCGTTCGACGGCGCGCCGGGACGGAAGCAGAAATGCTGGTCGCATCAGATAGTGCCTGCGAGGGAACTCACAGAGAAGAAAAAACCACCACCGGAATCACTCGAATTCTACGAAGGAATATCGCAGATTTTTGAGGATGCAAAGGAGGCAGAGAAGGCACTAAAAACCAGCGAGGATCGGGAAAGGGTGTATACCGACTTCGTTGAACGCCTGGAGAAGTTCGTGACGCAGGAGGGGAAATGGAAGCATCATGGAGTGAAAAAACTGGCGAAGCGGGCATTGAAGTACAGGCATGAACTGTTCACTTTCATACTCGTTCCTGGTGTGGACCCTACAAACAATGTCGCTGAGCGTGCTCTAAGACCGGGTGTGCGACAAAGGAAAATATGGGGATGCTTCAGAACCAAAAAGGGTGCTAAAAACAGGGATATCATGATGAGCGTGATAGGAACGATGAAAATCATGAAAAAGGACTTCTTCAGCTACGGAAAGGAATATATCCTCAGCAAATTAAGTTATAAAAGGTGAATAGATACAAAATGTTGATGAAAAGTTGTTACAAAACTTTTGTTGCGATTCTGGAAAATGAGATACTTAGCAAACTTAACGGCACACATCCGAATTTTAAACGATTTGAAATCCCAGACAGCCCCTCAAAAATCATTATCTTAGGTACATTAGGTGATAAGAGCAAGGATTATTCTTCTTGCATTAGCGATACGACTCGAACATTAACAAGTGTAAAGAACAATTCAATGTCTGTAAAGTTCCGGACAAAAGAAAACAAAGATGTCATAATGGTAAAGCCCTCATTATCTCTATATTACAGGGTTTACCCAACTTTAGAAGAAGAAAAAGCTTACATAAGCAAGGATTACGCGGAGATACCAGAAAAAGTGGAACTTGCCAGGATTTGGAAAAGATACGATTGTGATTTTGAACCTTTTACAATCAATATTTCGAAAGCGCAATCGGAGTACCCTTTAAACTTCAAACCGCTCATAAGCACTATAAAAAATGACGGAAACATCTACAAAAGGGGAAAGGAAATAGAATCGAAATGCTTGGAAAATCAAATCCTCTATGAAGATAAAATAAAAGAATTTAGTGTAGATAGTCCTTCAAACTACGATTGGAAAGGCACGTTTTTGGTTGAGACCGAAGACTTCTTTCAAGATAATGAGAAATTGAAATTTGTCACAATAACGATGGTTAATGAAACGGAGGAAAGCAATAAGTATGAGACATTTTTCTTCAATTGCAATTTTGAAATAAACTCGCAGTCCGTGAAACTTGTGCCTTTCAAATATGAATATGGTTATGAAGAGCATAGTTACCACTACGAGAACTATTTAAGATGCTTAAACTGTCACGCAGACTACGAAATAGAGAGAAATAGAATCTTGACAAAACATTATGCGAAATTCGAGCAAGAGAAGATAGTTCCGAAAGAAACAATAAACTCCACTTCCTTTTCCTTTGAGGAATTGGCATCAATGAAAAAGAATCTTGTCTTGCTGGAGAAATTATACGGCTTCATGCAAGATTATCTAACTTCACACAAGAATTCGCCAGGATATAGAGAAGATGAACGATACAAAGAGACCGTGGATAAGTTCGATGAAACAACGAAGAGGTTCTACGAGGGGTTAAATGTGCTTAAGAAAGATGAAAATGCGTTGAAATCATTTGAATTGCTAAACGAGACTTTCAAGCGTGCAAGCCGGTTTGATAAGTGGCGAATATTTCAGTTGGTCTTCATTTTAAGTCTTATCCCCGATATTGTTGACAAAACAAAAAGAAGAGATATGTGTGAAATCCTCCATGTTCATACCGGCGGTGGTAAAACGGAAGCATATCTTGGCTGTGTGATATTTTCAGCGTTTTATGATCGCCTTTCGGGAAAAACATTTGGGACTACTGCAATTGCAAAGTTTCCCTTGAGAATGCTTTCTATCCAGCAACTTCAAAGAATTGCCAGTTTATTTATATTGGCAGAAGAAGTTAGAAAAGAGAATAAAATAGAAGGAGAACCGTTTTCCGTCGCATATTTTGTTGGCTCAACAGAGGAATTTCCCCGCTATACCAAGCCAATAATAGACAAGCTAAAGAAGGCGGAAAGAGAAAAAGAGGAAATAAGGGGAAAAATTGTTGATGTTTGTCCCTTATGTAGCGGGGATGTCATATTGGATTATAGAAGCAAAGAAAGGTATATCGTTCACAAGTGCAAAAATTGCGGTAGAGAATTCATGCTATTTTATACAGATGAGGAGATATATAGGCTCTTGCCAACTCTGATAGTATCTACAGTTGACAAATTTGCGGGTATTGCGCTAAATAGGAGATTTAAAAACATTTTCGGTGGAAAAACAGACAGATGCCCAGAAGGTCATGGATTCATACCTCATAACGATGTGTGTGAGGTGGGGTTGGGTGGTAATGAGAAATGCAAAAAGAAGGGCGAATTATGCGATATAAACTTCAGAACAGGTCCCGCTCTTATAATTCAAGATGAAATGCACTTGATCCGTGAAGCCTTCGGCACAATCAATGCCCATTTTGAAAGTTTTATTGAAGCTTTACAAAACGAATTCTGCGGATATGCGCCTAAGCGGATAGCAATGACTGCCACGGTAGCGGGTGCTAAACACCAGATAGAGCATTTATATCACAAAAGAATCAACGTTTTTCCGGGTGAATCACCCGAAGGAAGAGGAAATAATGACTTCTTTTTCGAGTATGATTTAGAAGAAAATACAAAAGTCATTCAGAGGATCATGATTGGTTTAAAGCCGAATCTCAGGGATAACCAATTTGCTTCCTTATTAACGCTTAAATACCTCTCAGAATTTATCAATGACGTGGAAACACATATAGACCAATTCTCCCAGCAGTGGGGTATGGAAGTAGAAGAATTGAAGGAAATAATAGACAATTACAAAGTGTTTTTGACATACCATAACAAAAAGAGTGATGTCCACTCTATGAACTATTATTTGGAAGCCGTGGTAAACTCTAAATTGGATAGTTATAAAATCAAACCAAAGACGTTAACCAGCGATAACACTTTAGACGACATCAAAGAGTTAATTCGGGTAGTGGAAAACTTTTCCAGCGATTCAAAAAACAACGAAAACTTGCTATCCGTATTTGCTACGAGCATAGTCTCTCATGGGATTGATATAGAGAAGTGGAACGTGATAATTTTTCAAGGTATTCCCAGAAGCACAGCGGAATATATTCAGGCATTGAGCAGGGTGGGCAGGAGATATCCCGGACTCGTATTCGTTTGGTTTTATCCTAGCAGGGCAAGAGACCTCAGCTTCTATCAAAATTTTGCTGATTATCATCACATCATAGAACAAAAGGTGGAAAATATTCCTTTATCCAGGTGGGCAAAACTTGGCTTTATGCAGACTTTCACATCGATTTTCAATGCAAGCATACTCAATTATATGTCAGAGGTGACTGGTGAGCCGATCTATAAAATTGACAAAGTAAACGAGATATTTGCTGACGATGAGAACAGAAAAAAGCTGATTGGATTCATCAAAAAGGCGTATATCACTGATTCAACAATGATAGGCGCTGATTATTTCAATGGCGAGATACCAAAAGAGACGGAAAAGAGGTTGGAGTATCTCAAAACATACACGGGTGGTGAAAAAAACTTCTTCCCAAATGCTTTGAAAGATTGTGAGGACAGGTATTACAAAACACAGTATGGAATGCGAGGGATACAAGACGAGATTATTTTAAAACCAAGCAGTACCGACCTTAATTTCCTTATAAAAGCTTTGGAGGGATAACTTATGGATGAAGAAGAAATAGGAAGAACGAGGTATGTGTTCCCCGCATACAGTGCATTATATCACACAGTAAAGGGGCTGATATTCATGAGGGGCCGTTTTGCACATAAGGTAATATCTCTTTTGCCAGATGAGAACGACAGAAACTTAAAAATCAGTAACGAAAGGCGTCTGAAAGGCAAATTATTTAGCGAGATAATGAGAGCATATAACGCACGTATAGACAAGTACAAACTGCTCCTTCCGAAATTCGGGGATTCGAGAAAGGACGATGTTAAAATCGTTAAGTTTAAACTGGTTGGGAGTTTGGAAGAAGATGAGTCCGATTATAGTGGACTTTATATTGTGTCTCCAAGGACTTTTGTCTGCTCAAAATGTGGTGATTTTAGAGTGGTCCGCAAAGAGGAGTGGAATACTTTCAATCCTAATAAATGCAGGAATCCTGGATGCGATGGAAGATACGAGCAAGTTTCAATTGTCATGTTTTGCGAGCAGTGTGGGAAAATTGAGCCCTTATACTATTCGTGTAAAACCCATGGAAACAAACACATAAGGTTGATTAGGAAAGAGAAAGATTCTTTATTGACATGGAAGGTAGTTTGCCAGAAATGCTATGAAGAAGGAACTAAGGAACCGGTAGACATATTTAGATTTACTTGCAAACATTATGGATATAATGAAAGAATCTGTAACGAAAAAGAAAAGAAGTTCAAGCCTCTTACTATAAAAGAAGGCGGTATATATACCCCGGTAGTAATCACTTCAGTGGATATCCCTCCCACTGAGAGTATTCATCTGGAGGATTTAGAATACATTTTATTGGGTTTGCACCTTGGTAAGTTTGATAAACTATCGGAAAGAGCAGGGTCAGTAGATTTGGGGAAGATAGAAAGTTATTATCGTGCATATAACGATGAGAATCTCAGGCAGTTTCTTTCGTCTGATATAAAAGAATTTATCAACATTACCGAGAATGCAGTTAGAGAATTGAAGATTAAATATGAGGGTGTTGATTTAGAAAACTTTAACGACTACTTTGCAGTTAAGAGCAAGGAAGCGAAAAGTTATGGCGAATATATCAAAGAGATGGAAGAGAGGGCAGGAAGAGCGTTTTTGGAACAAAATTACCAGAAATTAAAAGCTAAATATGGCATTGAAAACATCACCTACATATCAAAAATCAATTTGGTATCCTCCTGCATAGGCATCATAAACGGCATAAACAAGTTTTATGAGCCGGGTTTTGTCCCTCATTTCAACCCTATCTGGAAGAACGATAAGAAGAAAGATAAAATAATTGTATATGCGTATCCGTTTGAAACGGAGGGCGTGTTAATAGACCTGAATAAAAACCAGGTGTGTAATTGGCTTATTGATAATGGCTTGATTGCGAATAAGAAGCCAGAAAGCGTTTCAGAAGCTAAGGAAACTCTTTTTGCCATTAAGAAAGATACGGAGGCATACAAAGCGCTAAAAGCACTTTTACATACGTTGTCACATGTCTTGATACGGAGATCGTCCCTATACACCGGTCTTGATAGTGATTCTTGCGGCGAACTGATATTTGTGAATCCTGCAGCTATTATGATTTATTCTACATCAAACATAAACATTGGTGGTTTCCAGTTCGTTTTCGAGCATTCTCTGGAAGATTGGTTTCGAGAAGTAGAATTTGATATTGAAGCTTGCACATTTGACCCTGCGTGTATTACTGAAGGGGGTGCTTGTTTTTCGTGTTTATATCTTCCAGAATATGTTTGCACGGAATTTAATCAATTTTTAGACAGAGATGTGTTCCTTGGCAGGAGGAGGTATAGTGTCGGATATTGGTAGGGTTGAGTTGAGGGAATGGTATGGGTCAAGTACATCAATATGCACTTATAATCCACGCCAAAGAGTATCTCCTGGAAATGTAGAACTTTCAGGTATTTTAAGCCCATTAACTAATTTTTTCTTAAATGTTTTCGTAAATGCTATTGAAGAACGAAATCTCATCATTGCAATCCCTGATGTGGTTTTAAGACCCATTCCTATCATTTCATACTTATATGCGAAGCAAAAGAACAAAAGTGTAGTCGTATTTACGATTGCACGTGACTTTCACTATAAAAATTATCACCTTCTTAATCAACCTGGTTTCGGATATCTTTCTTTCTTTGTCCCTATGGGTTTTATATCTGAAGAGGGTATAGACGCGAAGGTTTACCTGCCGCGAGCGAGTAAAGAATATAGACAGGAATATATTCAACACTTAAGAGAGAATTTTTTAGAAAGCCCCGAACCAAAGATATTATTATCTCAAGGAGATAGAATGGTTGATGATATAATCAAAAAACTCGTAATAGACGAAGAGACATTTGATAATGTAGAAGTTGGAATTGATACAGGGCTTATTATTTTTGAAAATGTTGACAGATTAGTTCATTCTCAATACAGCACAGAACTCTTTTTAAAGTGGCTGTCTCCATTGTTGGATAGAGGGGTGCGTTTTATTTTTCATTTTGCCAATCCAGAGTCGATGTTTATCCAAACAATTAAAGAAAAAACAAATTCATTGGTAGTGCCGTTTGGGACCGCTGTGCTGAGAAGCAATGCAGAAATCCAGAGAAGATCAATTGATGAGTATTTCGGAAAGATAGACGAAGATGGTAAGAGAAGAGCAGAACTGATACTGATAAATAAATACAACATTGACAGGGAATACTTTTACGAGAACATAACATCTATTGAAATAGTAGAGTTAAAGGCTGGAAATATTGATTATCACCTCAGAAATGCAAAGGAGGTTTTATCAAAGATAGACGAGAACAGGATAAAGAATAAAAGATTGTATTATACCGTGAAAAGCTTGCTGTACACACTGCCAAACTTTGTAATTAACCCGTCTAAATACAAGAACCCTTACGAAGATGATTTTGTTGGATGGCGTTCTTACACAATACCGCAACTGCTGGGTATGTTAAGAGAACGCGTATTTGAAGAAAGCAAAGATAACATTGTATTTTTGGAGGATTTGATATCGGAAATATATTGCGTATACGCCGAGTTAAAAGAGTGCAGGAGATATGGAGAAGAGAAAACATATTCTCGCATTGCGAAGGACTACCAGATATTTAAAACGATTGGAAATTTTTGGGATTCATAAAGGTGCTGAGAAATACGCTAATAACCACACTTTAGATTACTCGATACTTAGCAATCCAAGCCCTATTGATTATCAGATAATTCACACTACTAGAGGCTGTCCCAGAAACTGTGAATTTTGTGGAACTTGGAAAATTGAACCAAAATTTGAATCAAAGAAAAGTATTCGAGATGAAATAATCAAAAGAAAGATTGTCTTTTATGATAACAACCTCTTAAAAAGTCAATATATAGAAGATATTCTAAACGAACTTATTACGTTGAAACAAGAGAGGAAAATTTTGTGGTGTGAATCGCAAAGCGGATTCGATGGCAGAGTGCTAAAAGAAAAACCATATTTAGGGAAAATGCTTAAAAAGGCGGGCTTTCGCTATCCAAGAATCGCTTGGGATTGGGGATACAACCAATTTAAAGAGATTAAAGAGCAGATTGATATTTTAGTTGCAGGAGGTTACAAGTTCAAAGATATTTACATCTTCATGCTTTACAACTGGGATATACCTTTTGAGGAGATGGAGAGGAAGCGAATAAAATGCTTGGAATGGAAGGTTCAGATTGCAGATTGCAGGTATAGACCTTTAGTCCAAATTAGCGATAAATATAATCCTCGGAAAGAGCAAACAAATAAAGATTATCATATTCATACAGAAGCGGGCTGGACCGATGCACTTGTTAAACAATTTAGAAAGAATGTGAGACGACAAAATATCTGTGTAAGGCATGGCGTTCCGTTTTATTCCAGGAATTTTGAGCGTAAGAGAGTTGAAAAAGAAGTGATGAAGAGAGTTAAACATATGGCGACAAAGGAAGAGAAAATAAATTATTTGCAACAAATAAAAGCAGATTATTGGTTCCCTGATGAAATTACATATCATGAACAGGTTCAAATTCAGCGCCCAGACTTCCCCTTCCCCATCTGATCTAAACTGGATTTTCTTTTTCTCCTAATTTCCAACAATTCCTCCAGCACCTCTTCCTCATCCACCGACAACAAACCACTTAGCATTTTCATTTCTTTTATTTCTTCTTCACTAATATACACATATAAAACATCATTCTCATTTATTTGCCGCCCTACCGTTGGTTTCTTCATTGAAATTGCCACCTGCATCCCCTGCCCTGCACTTTTTATGCTCTCTCCTTTATCCTGTATCTCATTTATCGCTCCGACACCTGTTCCATCCGCTTTTATCAATTCCACACCCGTTTTTATCTTACCGCCCAGAACTTCTACACCCACAATAGCAGGCTTACTTTGCCTGAATACACATCCCGGCAGTATTTTTATCTTAGCAGGAATGGTCAGCCTATCCATGAACTCACGCTTCTCTTTCTCGCGCTCCTGCTTCGCCCAGTTCTTATAATCTTCTATCAACCGGTAAATAACATCGCTTATAAATACCGGGATGTGGTTTTCCAAAGCCGCTTCTTTTGCATCCGGCAGTATATCAACGTTAAAGCCAAAAATAGCCCTGAAATAACAATTCTTAACCGTAGTAGCGTCTATAACATCCCTTTTAGATATATTCCCGACTTCTGCTTTTTTTATTTCCTCTATCTCTTCTCCTTTCAGCTCCAGAGCAAGTGCTTCCAGTGAGCCCATTGTATCCGCCTTTATGATTATTCCTTCCGGGCTTGTCTCCATCCTCATCTCCTCTATCTCGCCCTTCATCTCTTTTATCACGTTCTCGAGTTTCTCCTCTACTTCAACCACTCTCACCTGCGAACCTGGAAGCGCATTTTCTATATCGGGAGCTACTATTTTCACGCCAGAAGCAGCATTCACCGTTCTTACTCGCTCAAATCTTTGCTCCACCCTTATCTCTTGCAAAGCTCTCGGCTTTAACAACGCCTTCACCTTTGTAACTATTGGCTCCTCCTCAGTGCTTCCCACCACGATTGTATCGCCCACGCCGATCTTTCCATCGTATAATATCACGTCAATCGTGGTTCCGAGCCCTCTCTCCTCCTCCTTTTCTAATATCGTACCAACACCAGCCTCTTCTAAATGAAGACGCAAGGTTCTTTCAAAGAACTTCTGCGATAATCCTATTAAAACAAGTAGCAAATCCGCAATTCCTTCCCCGGTCTTCGCACTCACCGGCACAATGCACACATTCCTTGAATAGTCTTTTATCCGGTCGTACCTCTCAGCCGAGAATCCTTTATCGTAAAGCTCACCCACTATTTCATATATTCTCGCATCCAGTTCCTTTCTCGCATATTCCGGCTGGTCTTTATAACCGATAATAAAAGGCGTTTTCTTTGAATCCCACCCCTTTATCCGGTCTATTTTATTCAACGCGACAACAAAAGGCGTTTTTAATAATCTTAAGATGTTTAACGATTCATGAGTCTGCGGCAGAAAGCCCTCCATCACGTCCACTACCACCACTGCGACATCAGCCAAAGCACTTCCTCTTTTCCTCAGGCTCGCGAAGGCATGATGCCCGGGGGTATCAATAAAAAGCAAACCAGGAACTTCTATTCCCGCCCAGTCCCTTTTTAGCGGCTTACAAATCTCTTTTATCGTATCAATTGGTATTTCCGTTGCTCCTATATGCTGCGTTACTCGACCTGCTTCCTTCGCTGCTATCGCAGTGCCCCTTATAGAATCAAGTAAAGTGGTCTTCCCATGGTCTACATGTCCCAGTACAGAGAGAATAGGCGTTCTTATTTCGCTCTTTGTGCTCATACCTTTCACATCCTTCTTTTTATATTGAACTTGATAATTATATTTTAAAAGAAAATAACAATCAACAATCGAAAAGCTTATATATACCCTTGTGATATGCACAAGGGGATATTATTATAAACGATTTTCATGCTGTTATGAGAATTACTGACGAAGGGGGTTACTCAGCTTTTCTTGAATTCCAAATCACAGATACCGGTTATCAATGTGCTCGCTGTGGCTCGTTTTTCAGCGATTTTCGATACCTATAAGGCAGCCCTTCAAAACGCCGATGTAGCGAGTTATTCCGCAATTGATGTTGAGGCAAAGAGTTATGGTGGATTGGTCAAAGCGGTTATAATATATCCTCACAACGAAACCAAGATCGAATTAGTCTGCGCAAAGGATTATGAAGAATTAACGTTTCTGTACGGGGGCTGGGATAACGTCTCCATTTATGAACAGCAACAGATTGTTGTGCGGACACACCCAACACCACGTACACAAACCATCGAAAAATACACCGTTCTGGAGAAAATAACCGGTATAAATGCTGAGAAGCTGAAAGAACTCTTCGGGATCAAAATGGATTGTTTGTTTTATGATATTACTTCAACGTACTTCGAGGGAAACGAAACGGATATAACGACCGTTGGAAGAGCTATATCCCGCCTGAAAAATGAGTTTTCCATCTCCGATTGCCTGCTCATCTTTGACCGCGGCATGGTGTCAGAAGATAATTTTGTCAAAGACCTCGAAGAGGGTTTCAGTCTCTATGCAGTTGAGCGGATTCTGGAGTTATACGGTAAAGAGAGGAAGGTTGTTATTTGCTACGATACGAAGAAGGCGGCGTCTAAGAAGCGCAACAGGGCTGAAGAGTTAAAGCGCACATATTTATATGCTATCTTTCATATCTATTGATGAAAACACTTGAACACATGCTCAAAAAAAAGGGGATTGACGATGAACGCTGAGAATGCACTGAAACAATTGAGTAAGGTGAAGTATGTCGTAGTCACTAATTCCAAAGGGGACATCACAACGTCGAAATTATCCATTCCCTCACGGGAACAAAGGCAAATTATGGATGTGCCGGGGGTGGAGTATATAAAGTCTGAAACTTAGTGTGGAATGGTGACCTCAAGAGAGATGAGAAAATCGAGCACAAGATTTCTATAAAGGTAGTCAAAGAGGGTGAATGGAGAATACGAGCATGGGTTGAAAATGAAAAGTTTAGCGGCTTTAATCGGGCTTTCTTCTGTTATATAGATTCTAATGTAAGTGCTGGAGGAAAAGCATCATCGTCGATGGAGACGCAAGAATCAACGAGTCAGAAAGAAATTGTGTAGCGGATAATAGTGGAGCTGTTGTTGAAGGAGCAGTAGCCAGTACTTGGTGGGATATATTTGATTCAAACGATGCACTTGATCCTGATTATGATGAACTCTTGTTAGATTTTGATGAAATTTTTTACATCATAAGAAACCATAAACCAAATTCAATCAATAAATTTTGGGACTATTGGTTCCAACATTATGGATACAAACCAGAAATGAATGAAATATATTGGAGTCATGGGATAGACAAAAATAATCCACCTTCATGCACAATTACTTCACCCAATGGAGGGGGATGGTATAGTGGTACTATCACGGTTTCAGCGTCGGCATCAGACACAGATGGTTCAGTCTCACAAGTAGAATTTCAATATTCAAGAGATGGTAGTAGCTGGCACAATATTGGAACAGACACGTCTTCCTCAGGCGGTTGGAGCGTTTCTTGGGATACTACAGCAATAACTTACGACCCTACAGTTTGGGTTAGGGCAAGAGCAAAAGATAATTTAGGAGAATACTCTTCAAACTGGGATAACTCAGATTCATCTTTCGGTATTGACAACAGAGCTGATCTCACTGTGACATCGGTCAATGCCCCCACTTCTGCTGAGGTGGGAGGTTACATTACAGTCTCCTGGACAGTGAAGAACCAAGGTAATGCCACTTCAGGCTCCTTTTATAACCGCATCTCTTTGGCAACTACACCTTATGGAACGGACATCTCGTTGGGAAACTACCACATGAATTCAATTGTAGCTGGCTCTTCCTCGTCAGATGGACAAAATCCCAAAATTCGTGAAAATGTATCTCCCGGGAGAGAGGAGAGAGAGGGAGGTTGAGTTTCGTATAGAAGTAGGACACTTTTATGTGTAAAAGAAGTGCCCGAAATGAAGAAAAAGTTATTAATATTTAAACGTAAGAAAGCAAAAGAACTGCACGAGAAAGGATGGAGTAACCGTAAAATAGCATACCATCTACTGGCAAGCAAAGATAGTGTAGGTAAATGGATACAGATGGATGAAAACGAAATATCAAATGACAACAGAGGCTGGGAAAAGGGAAAAACGAGAAAATACACGCCTGAAACAAAAGAGCAAGTTATAAAAATAAGAAGACAGTTATTTTATCGGTTCAGAGGTGGTCAAGCAAAATTATGAAAACCAGACCGGCAAAGAAGTCTCAAAATCAAATCATATGTAGACCGAGTATTTTCCCGGCATGAACTACCACCGTCACAAGTCTGTCTTTCTGCTCATGATATAAATAATGGTGACTTCCTCTTATTCTTATTTCTTCAAATCCTGCCCTCTCCAATGCTTTCACAACCTTACCTCCTGTAACTCTCGGGAGTTTTATTAGATTGCCCCTGATTTAACTTCAACCGAGACTTCCGGTGGAATTGGTTTACCAAGGGTTTTTAACGCCTCGATGTACCCTGCAATTGCTTCTCTGGCATTAGCTATTGCTTCTTCCCATGTATCCCCTTCAGTGATGCACCCCGAAAGTGAAGGCACCGTAACTGTATAACTACCCTCCTCATTCCTTTCAATTAGTATTGTGTACTTCAGCTCCATTGGCTTGATTCCCATTTTGCTTTTTCACCTTAAGTTTATTAGCGCAGGTTTCTTTTGCAAAGAAAAGTGCTTTGCCAATTCTTCCACTATCTCCTCTGCTATTATTCTCTTCACACCTTTTACATGCTTTATGTCGCTTGTACCCTCTCTTATTACATACACCTCGTTCTCTTCTGTCCCTATCCCGCCGTTGCCAACATCATTTGCAACTACCATCTCAATGTTATGAGCCTCCATCTTTTCCCTCGCCTTTCTTATCAGTTCCTCTTTAGAGACGTTCGTTTCTGCTTTAAATCCTACGATGACAAGCTCCGGGAATTCACGCTTTACTTCGTCTATCAATTTCCCGGTGGGAACGAGATGCAAATGAAAATCTCCGCCCGATGGAATTTTCACTTCGGACGAATCGGTAGTGAAATCCGAGATAGCGGCGGCGGATATAAGCACATCATATTCTTCCCCTTCGTCTTTACCTTCGCGAAGCTCAGTAACGCACGCATCAATCATTTCACGTGCAGTCTCCACCCTGACTTCTTTTATCCCATCTAAATTCAACGACGGTTTGCTGTGCACGAGCGTAACCTCAGCACCTTGTTTATACGCTTCCTTAGCGAGTTCCATCCCCGTGCGACCAGAACTTCGGTTTGTTAATATCCGTATAGGGTCTATCGGCTCGATGGTAGGACCGCCTGTGACGAGGATACGCATTCCCGCAAGTTTTTTCTGCGAAAGCACACGCTCAACCGCGAGAATTATGTCTTCAGCCGTGACGATTTTCGCAAGTCCCTCCTCAAATCGGGGTTCTAAGGCGGTTACGCCGAGTTTTCGCAGCTTGTCGCGGTTCGCGATTAGAATCGGGTTTTTGTACATGGTCTCGTGCATAGCAGGCACGACGATAATGGGAATTCCGGAGCCGAAGGCAGTGGTTGCAAATGCAGTCACGGTTGTATCTGAGACGCCCGAAGCAATTTTGTTTATCGTATTTGCAGTGCACGGCGCGATGATAAACAGGTCTGCTGAACCTTCCATCCCAAGAAACTCCACATGTTCGATATTCCCCATCAATTTCGTTATCACTTCGTGCCCCGTAGCATAATGAAGCGTATAAGGATGAATTATTTCCGTTGCCGCTTCGCTCATCACGCCATACACATCTGCACCGTGTCTTATCAATTCTCGTGCGAGTTCAACGGTTTTAACTGCTGCGATGGAGCCAGTAACACCTAATACTATCTTCTTTCCCGATAAAGCATGACTTTTTGTCCCTTTTATCTTCAAGGTTGGGTGTGGACCTCTTTCTCTCTCTGCCATAATTGACCTCGATTATGGACCGGTCGGGATTTGAACCCGAGGCCTCCCGCACGCCAAGCGGGTGATCTTCCAACTGATCTACCGGCCCTTACAGACTCCCGGACACATCCTCTATTATCCTTTCGCAATAAAAGCATCTGAACAGAGGAGGATTCTCGCTCACCGTGATGAACTTAGACATAACCGGCTCCTTCTCCACATTGGATATGCAATTAGGATTCGCACATCTTATAATGCCCTCTATTGACTTCGGAAGGTAAACACTATGCTTTTCTGTTACTTCAGAATCCCGTATTATGTTTATCGTTGCGTTTGGAGCAATCAAAGCGATTTTATCCACCTCTTCAGGCTTTAGCTCCCTGTCTTCCACCTTTACTATGTCCTTCCTGCCCATCTTCTTGCTCCTTACGTTCATTATAACGCTTACAACTGCATCCGTCCTCGTATTTATCCCTAATATCTTCAACACGTTCAGCGCCTGCCCCCCTGGAATATGGTCAATGACAGTTCCGTTTTTGATTGGCAGGACTCTTAATTCTTTCTTCATCTTAATGGGGCCGCCGAGATTTGAACTCGGGACAACTCGGTCTTCAGCCGAGCGCTCTCCCAGTCTGAGCTACGGCCCCTCTTCTTATATTCTGTTTCTTCTTTATAATTTATAAATATTCTCCCAATTTTTATATTTTGGATTTGGTGCTTGGAGCGTGGGATTTTTAATGTGCTATACAAATACAATTTATAATGGAAGACGAGATAAAAAAAGCAATAGATTTTGTGGTATCGGAAAATGCGAGATACGCTGATATTCGCCTTGAAAAAGGTTACGCAACTGTTATCGAGCTAAGTGATGATGTCTTCAGAGAGATGAGCTATGGTATAGACCAGGGCATGGGTATAAGAGTCCTGTATAAAAACTCATGGGGGTTCTCTTCTTCTAACGATGTTTCAAAACCCATGCTGAAAGATACTTTTGAAGACGCTTTGAACATCAGTAGAGCACTATCGCTATCAGAATCGAATAAGAAGGCAGAAACCGTAAAAATAGCAGATGTGAAGCAGATAAAGGGCAATTTTAAATTAAAGCCGAAAATAAACCCTGATGATGTCAGCATTGAGAAGAAGAAGCGTATGGTTAAAGAAGTATATGAAGCGGCAAAGGAACACTCCTCACTCATAAAAACCATTTCGATCTTGTATCTCGATGGCTACGAGGAGACGGTGTATGCAAATTCAGATGGAAGTTATATTGTAATGGAAACGCCCGCGGTTTTTATGCGTGTGCGTGCAGTAGCGAAGAAGGGGAATGTTTTGCAAGAAGGTGTGGAGAGCATAGGTGCTGTGGCGGGTTTTGAAGTCATAGAAGAGGATAATCCAGAGGTCGTGGGCTTAAGGGCAGCAGATAAAGCTGTCAGGCTCCTTGACGCTGAACTGCCGCCTGCTGGTGAACTGCCTGTAATAATGGACAACAAGCTTACCGGGGTTTTTATGCACGAAGCGCTTGGACATTCCGCAGAAGCTGATCACGTTTTATACGGGGAATCAATACTAAAGGGTAAATTAGGAGAGAAGATAGCATACGAAGGTCTAACTGTTGCTGACGACCCAACCATCGAGCTTTCTCATGGATATTACAGGTATGATGACGAGGGAATGGAGTCAAAAAGAACGGAGATAATAAAAGACGGCGTTTTGGTCTCTTACCTGCATACAAGGGAAACCGCAGGCAGGTTAGAAGCGATGCCAACCTCGAATGCGCGCGCTGCGGATTATTCTGAAATTCCTTTGGTCAGGATGAGCAACACGGTAATTGAGGAAGGGGACTGGAATTTTGATGATATGCGAGAAGATATACGGTCAGGAATCTATGCCAAAGGCATGCGTGGAGGGCAGGTAGATACAGTAAGGGGCGAATTTCAGTTCAGTGCAGAAGAGGCGTTCCTGATAGAAAAGGGCGCTCTTTCAAAGAGATTGAAAAACGTTTCCCTATCCGGTAGAACCCTTGATGTATTGAAAAACATAGATGCCGTGGGTAATGATAAAAAGAGAGGTTCAATAGGTTTTTGCGGTAAAGATGGTCAAGAGGTTCCTGTTTCTGAGTATGCTCCACATGTGCGCGTGAAGAAAATATTGGTTGGTGGGGCGGTATCTTAAAGAATGCAAAACTCATAATATTTTGCTTTTTTCAATGTACACTTTGCATTTTGCATTTAGTTGCTCGAAATCACCCAGATTTTGAGCAATTACACCTTCTCCTTCACATAAATCATATCTCCCTCTTTTAGCTTGCTGAGGAAAGATAAAGTTAAAGGAGTGAGAGAAGAAAAAGAAAGGACGAGGTTAACGCCATCGAAAGTCTCGCCAGTGGGTCCGTATTTCTTGCTGTCGTCCAATCTGATTCCCATTAGCCCACGATTTGATCTGGACATGTTTGTAACCCCAAGGACTCCCTTTTCGACCTCTTCTTTTGGCAAGTTCTCGGGAACAAGTGTCCCCGCTTCTTCTGCGCTTCCCTCAAATAGCACCATCATCCCCGGGACAGAGAAATGCACTTTTAAATTCCCTATTGGCCTGTTAATCAACCCTGTAAGCTTTCTGAAATACCACACGGTTTTAGGTGCTTCTTTGTGAAACAATTCCACCTCAAATACTCCTTCCGCATCAACACCAACTGTCCTTACTGTCCCTCTATCCACAATTTCCATCGTCAGTGCAGGCTCTTGATCTACAACCACTGCATTATCATCCCTATTTCCTTCCCTTACCTGCTCGATATTCTCACGTTCAAAAAACTCTTCCGCTTCCTTTTGTGCTTTCCCTACCACCATCATCCAGTTCGGCTCAGTCACTGTGTAAATAGTATCACCCGATTGCGCGTAATCCACCAATTCTCCACCTTGTATTATCTCACCAAATACGCTATGAGAAGGGTGAGGCAGTCTGCTTTCCTTATATGCATACACTTTCCCCTTCTCGGCCCCTTCGTTTCTTACTGACAGGTAATATTTCGACCTGTAACGGATGTTCTCAACTGGTAAACTAAGCCCTTTTAAATATTCCGAAGCCAGATAAGTATGTGAAAGGTCATCCACGTGGAAAATACCCTTTCTTGTAAGCGATAATAAATGCTCACTTGACATTGGTGCTTCTCGAAGAAGTTGTACCTTTGCAAAGGTGAATATCTCCTGCCCTTTCCCTATCTCGGTGTTCAAGTCAGAGGTGCCGAATCCAATTCTCTCCGCCTTTGTTACAATAGGACTTATCTCCTCGATTCTATCACCTTCAGGCAAATCTGAAATGATGCTTCTTCCCCTCGTTAATTTCCCAATTACGGCATCGGTGCCAGTACCATAAGCAGCCTCGTGTTCCCGCTTGCTTATCATAAGGTATGTCATGCCCGGGTCAAAGCCGCCGAAGCCGAAGAAAACATCCCATTTCTTGTATCTCTGCTCGCTTTTTTCTACGCTCAGATTCGTCTCTATTGGTCCAATAGCAGTTATATCCTCACTCTTCCATCCTATCCTACCGCTTCCATTGCGGAATCTCTTATAATCCTTATAGAATAAAGACAACGATTCAGTTTCAGCCTCTGCTTCTTTTTCTCTGACAATCTTTATCCTTGCCTCTCCCCTTTCTGTTTTTATAGCGAATTCATTTTTTAACTCCACTTTCTCCTTCTCTGAAATAACAGCTATTGTACAGCCCTGCTTGTATGCACCGTCTAACTCTTCGATAATATCACCTAATCTTTTACTTCTGACTTCCTGTGTCTCACCATTGAACTTGATTTTCATAACAATAATTTTTAGGGAGGAGAGTTTTAAAAGTTTTTCCTTTTTTCCTTTTTATTAAAGGTGAAAGTATGCGATGGAAGTGAAATTGCTTAAAGTAACAAAGGGGGGAATAAATTTGGTTGCAGAATCAGCGAGGGTAAGTGGTTTTTCTTCAATGCGAAGTGCAAAAGAAATAGTTGAGCTAATTACGGATAACGATTATTCATCGGCGCTTGAGCATGTCTATTTCACTTTTGATGTCTCGGAGATAAGTGTTGCGTTGAGCAGGGAATTGTTAGAGCACAGGATAGCCAGCCACACTGCGAGAAGCACGAGGTATATGGAAGAAAAAGGGTTTGGCTACTATGTTCCAAAAGAGTTAGAGCGAAAAGGGGAAGAAGAAGCGAGAATTTACAGGGATGCAATGAAAAACGCTAACGAAGCATACACGAAGTTGCGAGAGCTTGGCATTGCGAGAGAACAGGCGAGATATGTCTTACCGTTGGCTTTGCACACGCACTACGTGGTAACAATGAATGTTCGCAGCTTGATAAACTTCTTCATGCTCAGGCTCTGTATAAGAGCATCACCTGAAATCAGAGAGCTTGCAATGCGTATGTATAAAATATGCATGGAAGAATACCATGATATCTTCTCGAAGATATGGTGTCGGGGCTTCACGCTCGGCGTATGTCCGGAGAATGAAGTTAGACCCGATGAATGCCCATTCAAAAAGTTGGTGCCGAAGAAGCGAGAAATAAAGGGTAAATTCGAGGAGCAAGCGAGGAGGATAATAGAAAAAGAGTTGAAAACTTTTTAATTTACAAATATCCATACATATAATGGAAATGGAAGAAGTCGTGAGGATAGTGGAAGAAGGTGTTGTGCATAAAAATCCAATAGTTATAGAGGGCTTGCCAGATGTGGGATTGGTGGGAACCATCGCAGCGTCTTACATCGTGGAGAAGATGAATTATAAGGAAATAGGCTATATTGAATCTGATTTGTTTCCCCCTGTTATGGTGGTGCACGGGGGGGAATTAAAAAATCCTTTACGAATATACGGCAATGAAGGTGGAGTAGTTGTGTTATCAGAAGTTGCAATACCGCCAAGCGCTATTTATCCGCTGACGACTGCTTTGGCTGAGTGGGTCAAAGAAATTGGCGCTAAACTTGTTATCCCGATAACCGGGCTGCCGATAGAAAACAGAATGGATATAAGCAAGCCAGAGGTATTTGCCGTGGGGAACAGTGAAGAAGCAGTAAAAGAGCTGAAGGATAAGCAAATGGAACTGCTGGAGGAAGGATTTATCGCTGGTCCTCATGCTATAATGCTAAGGGAATGCTACAAGAGGGAATTGAATGCAATTTCTCTGCTCGCTCAGTGCTTCCCGGTGTATCCTGATCCAGGTGCAGCGGCGGCGGCAATTGAGTCGCTTGAGAAGTTTTTAAAATTAGGTATAGATGTAGAGGAGCTATTAGAAAAAGGTGAGGAGATAAAGCTAAAAGCTCGCGACCTTATGAGGCAAACAGCGCTCTCAGCTCCAGAAATGCAGAAGGGTGTGGAGCAGGATATGCCCATCATGTATCGTTAATAGGAAATAAAAATTTGTACCAATCAATCAATCAATCAATAAAATAAATAGGATAGGCTAGGGGGTGAAAGAAGGTATAGAAATGGGAATGGAAAGGAGGATAATAAGGACGACATGGGGCTATGATGGCAATTTAGAGCCGTTATACGAAGTGGAGGATAAAGAAGATGAGATTTCGGTTACCTTTGACCTTCCAAGAGTAAGGAAAGAAAATGTGGAGATAAACACAACGGAAAACACGGTGGAGGTAATAGCGAGGATGAGCGATGCAGTTTGCTGGGAGAGATGGGGCAGTACCCAGAAAAGGATAACTTTTCAGGCACTCAGGAAACAGATAAGGTTGCCAGAGCCCATAGACCCGGAAAAAGCATCTGCTTCGTTTAAAAATGGCATTCTCAGGATAAATTTGCCTAAGGGGAGAAGGAAGGTGTTTATACCGATAGAATAAAAGGTGAATCTGTGCCGGGAGAGTAGCAAGAAAAAATAAATTATAGACACAGATTAACACAGACAAAACAAACTGCAAAGTCCAAAATTTGTGTAATCTGCGTAATCTGTGGTTAAAATCAGCAATGTCAAACTTAAATAAGTCCGTGCCATGTAAATCAGTGTAAATCTGTGTCTTAAATAGAAGGAAGCTATATTTTATATACAAGAACAAATGGAAGAAGACAAATTTGGTGATGACCTGATAACACCGACTTCGTTCTATTCCGCAGAGCACGAGAAGACGAAACTGAATTGGTTCTGCTACGAAGTAGCTTTAAGTGTTGAGCTTGAGATTCAAGAGGAATTGGGGGGAAAATTGATGCGATATGGGATTTACGAAGAGCAAATAGCGGATTTTTCCGTTTATCTCGCGAAGCAGATGAAGGGAATCGTATTGCAAAAACTATCAGGAGAAATCGAGACGGTGTATTTCTCGTACGATATGGTTGAAGCATATTTCCCGAGGCTGAGTGACAGAATGGTGAATAAAATGCTCGATGCGATTGCAAAAGCATGGGACGAACAGCTCAGTGTTTGCGAAATATGTCCCACGAGATGTGTGAGCGAGAAGAATGTATATTGCACGATGTTTGATGAAGGACCTTAGTAGGGGGCGGGAGAAAGAATGAGTAGAGATAGAGGCATTCTCAGGAGAAATAAGAAGTTTCGTAAGCTAATATGATTAGTTATACAAATACAGGAAATCATATACCTTTTCTTCTTAACCTTTGGCGGCAGGCTCACAACACACCACAGATTGCATTCATTGAGGAGTTTCCGTTAGTGCGAAAGAGCACACCTTCATCCATCACGATTCCACAGCGACCACCAGGTTTGAGGCTGTCTATAACATGCTGGAGGAATAACAGACGAAAAGACTTCACCAATGACTTTCTGCCTTGATGTTGCCCCCGGCTTATCTTTTAATTTCCTGAGTGCTGGTAAGAGGTCGCCGTTTACGAAACTGATGAACCCGCCAAGCGCGTTCCCATTTGCAGTTCTAACCGTTTATCCCCTTCTGGAGATGCCCAGTTTCGCCAGCGATAGGGATATTCAAGCGAAGGGCGGAATTCAGCACCAACTGCTTTTGAAAGTTCTTCTTCTCTTTCTTCTCTCTGGTCAAGAATACGCAGAAACAGCATCCAAGTTAGTTCCGGGACATACTGGAGTGCCCCGGCGCAGTTTGACCGCCGCATAATATCGCAGGTGCCTTTGATGTATGCGTTCAGGCCCTGCGGAGTTGTGATTTTTCGACTGTTTTTAGCCATTTGGAGCCTCTTCTGGTGTTGTTTTGCTTCTTTCACATCTTTTCTATTATCTCTAAATATCAAATCAAATAGGCAGTCTAACTGTTTTGCCAGTAGATTCATCTGTAAAAAGCAAGCCTTTACCTTTAGTAATCTCAAGCTGGTCATTGGCGTTGAGTAGTTCAATACCATAGATTTTCCCATCTGGCGATATATCAACGTTCAATTCATCACTTATGCAGATGGTTTCGACTTCAGTAGTTTTCTCCCTCAGTCTTATATACGCAATATTGTACCTGGGGTCGTAACTTAGTTCCATTCTTACACCTTCTAATAATATTTTACTATAACGGTAATTATAATTAAATCTTCATCCTCTTTGGCTGGCAGCATACACTTCCACCTGTTTTGTTTTATATTGCTTACCTCTCCATACGCTTGCAAAAGGAAAATTACGTCTAAATCCAACTCGTCCAAACTTTGCTTGGAAACTTTCACCTTCTTCAACTGTTTTTATTATTTCATCTTCAGTTGCTCCGCGCTCTTGCATTCGGTCTATCGCATGAGGATAAATCTTTATAGTCATCATAATTCACCTCTAAATGCTTTTCTTAAAATCGCCTGTGGCAGGGCATTTATTGCTTCCAGTTGCTTTTCAATACTCAAACAGAGTTTTTCAACCTGTGCCATTTTTTCTTTTAGTTCGAGGGCGATGTGCTGTTGAACAGGGAGAGGGGGAAGAGGGATATTTTGCTATAGGAGATAACAAATAATAAAAAAGATAATTTTTCCCATCTTGAATATCAAAAAGGGCACACTTTCCAATAAGGTTCCTGCTACCACTTGAAGTGGTAACCAAAATATCCTCAATCTGCATTTTCTTAGATTGTGCTTTAGTTGGAGATACTTTTCTAACTGCTTTTCACATGCAGTTCGTGCTCGCTCCACCTCCTGCATCAATGCTTGAATTTTTGAAACGATACTTTTTTGCTCTTCTATGGGTGGCAAGGGAATAACATAATTAGACAAAAAACTTTCAGGTATTCTTTGTTGACCAACTGCGCCTGTAAAATATGCTATCGCTTCATGCAAGAAATAATCTTTGCGAATAGAACATCGTTTTCCTCGAAGTAAGTATAGCCCTTAGCAACTTTTGAATACGGAACTACTTCAGGTCTGGCAATGGTGCCTGTCTTTTCATCAACCGCCACCATAGGAACAAATGTAGTGGAAGCATCGTAGGCACGATTAAAGTTTTTGGGACGGCGAGGGTTTATCTTGCATACCTCCTCCAACTTAACCCAGCGCCAACCTTCTGGAATAGGATATTTTTCATTCATCCAGCAAACAACCTCCTTTTTGTCTCGTTAATTATCTCATTCGGGTTACCGAGATTTTTCAAAGCTTCAAACCCACCTGCACGAGCAACATCCGGCGCTGTAAATACATGAGGATTCTCCAGCTCATCTGTTCCTCCTCTCTCAAACTGCTTTGCAAGAGCGATCAGGGTGTCTGTTGTTTTCTCTGGCAGACTCTTAAGCCAGGCACTATGCTTGTAGCTCAATGCCTCAACACGCTCAACACGACTTTTAGGCGTCATCCCGTAACCTATTTCCGCTAAAACATCATACAGGTCATAATCCAGACGGTTTGTAAGTTCACGGAACAATCGCAAACCGCGTTCACCATCGGGAAGCATATCCATAATGCCTTTTCGCATCTGAGGGTTTATCCAGTATTTTCTGAAATCCTCGGGTGTCTTTAGCTCTTCTACGAGACGCTGAGCAAGCATTTGCTCATACTCCTCCAGCGTGACCATGGCTAACCTGCCCTCCCTTTTCGTTACGATGTATATTCCCGCTGGATTAATATGGACATCAAACCCTTCCACACGGATTATTTTCTCTTTCCTTTTTTCTCCTCTATCTTTTATTTCTCGTGTTGGTGACGACCTGCTCACAAATCCTTTTCCTAAAAGGCGTGTGGCGTCCGTGTAGTCGTAAACACGAAACATCAATTTGTTCGAGGGCAGATGAATCCTCGAACCACGTCCCATCATCTGCTGAAAAGAGATAGGAGAGCGAACATATTTGAAGAATACGACATTGCGTAAAATAGGGACATCAACGCCCGTCGTAATCAGGTCAACGGTAGTTGCAACGAAGTGGCTGCGTTCCGAACCACGCAAATCAGCAATATGCTGACTGCCATCGCCAGCGGCGGTGCACTTGAAGGCATAAGGCTCAAGCCGATGTTGTCCGTTCGCAGCACACCACTCAGCATATATGTACCGGCTTCAAAAGAGCGAGGTGTTGCAGTAAGCCCAACTTGAACGGCTTCAGGGTTTTGCCGAAGCACAATGCTCCACTTCTCCCATGCGCTTCTGTGGCATTCATCAATAATTATATGGCTGAAATAGTTCTCAGGGTAATTCTCAATGAAAAATTTTGCATTTTCTACCTCCCCAGCTACGTTGAGCGTTTGGTAAGTTGCAATTAAGATGCGTGCATTCTTTTGCGGGTTTGTTGTTGTCACCTCAGCCGCATCGGCACCAAAGACATGCTGAAAAGCTGCCAGTCCTTGGCTACGAAGTTCGTCACGGCCACACAGAAACAAAGCACGACGAAGCTGCCCTGCATCCGCAATCTTCTTCAAAAATAGATGTCCGTTGGAAGAATATACAAATGGAACATGGTTCAAACGGGCATATTTCTTCGCCTGCTCAAGACCTTTATCTGGCGGTTCATCCTCTCGCTTCGCCTCAATTAGAGCAATCGCAACAGGTTGAGAACTGATATTAACCCTGACACGCAGGAGATAATCGGTCCTCCCTCGCTCACGCCGTCTTGGCTTGCCATCTATAATCTCGATACCACGAGCAGTCTCCTCACGGCGAATAAGGTCTTCAGTCCAGTCACGGCGATGTAGCGTGGGGTCTATGAGTTTTGCCCTTGTATCTGCTTCGCTTAAGGACATTTCTTAACCCCTTATTTACTTTTGCCGTTCAGTGCAACCATAGCCAATGACGGTATACCGGAACCTTTGCTGTCCATTCTTTCCCATCTCCTCCTTTTATTAACTACGCATATTTTAGAAACATATATATATAAAAAAGTATCGCTATCAGTTATTTTTTTGCCGACACTGGAACTTTTCATCCGCTACGAATTAGTTGTCCTCTGCTACTATATCTCATGTTTTCGTTTATCGCCTACTCTATTCCACCACATCCATAGAAAAGCCCAACCATTTTGCAGAATGAGTAATCATGCCGATTGAAACAACATCAACGCCAGTAGAAGCAAATTCCTTTATATTTCTCATATTTATCCCTCCGGAAGCCTCTAAAATCAAGCCATCACGAAGCCCCCTCTCGGTCAGCAACCTCACACACTCCTTTACTTCCGCTGCTGGCATGTTATCAAGCATGATTATGTCCACTTTTAATTCCGCAGCTCTGAGTGCATCCGCGATGCTTTCAACTTCAACTTCAATTTTTCGTGTAAAACTCGCTTTCTCTTTTGCCTTTTTTATCGCGTTCTCCAGCCCCATCAGCTTTATGTAATTGTCTTTTATTATCACCGCTTCATATAACCCGAATCTATGTGGGTCGCCGCCTCCAATTGCTATCGCTTTCTTCTCGTATTTTCTGAAGCCAGGTGTTGTTTTCCTCGTCCCGGCTACCTTCACATGCTCATCTACTTCCCTCGTTTCGCTTACAAACTTATCCGTTAAAGTCGCTACACCACTCATCCGACCTAAGAAATTGAGCACAAGTCTTTCTGTCTTCAATATCTTCACACCAGCTCCTCTCACAGTCAAAATAGTATCCCCGCTTTTTATTCTATCTCTATCCCAAAATTCTGTGGAATATTGAACCGACATATAGTCAAATATCTGTTTTACCTCCTCTAAACCCGCAAGCACGCCTTCTTCTTTCACCGTTATCTCTGCTTTACAATTGGTATATGGCACTATCTCTTCGTAATCCTCATGCCCTACATCTTCCTCCAGAAAACTTTCTATCTCCTTCAGCAGCATTTGCAAAAAAAAAAACTTTCTTATAAAGTAAAGAATGTTTTATAAAACTTTTCTTTTGAAAGTAAAAGTTTTTTGTAAAGAGATGGCAAAAATAAGGGTTGGAGTGATAGGCTGCGGAGCAATCGGAAGTGAGATATGCAGGGCAATAGATAGTGATGAAGTAAATGGGCGTGAGTTAGGGTTGGGGATGGAACTGAAACTTTTGATAGACAAACATCCTGAGGGAATAGAAAGGCTGTGTGAAAGCCTGGGGAAGAAGCCAGATATAATAAAATCCGATAGCTCAGGACTGGATGAAATTTTAGCCGAGGTTGATTTGGTGATAGAGTGTGCATCGCAGGCTGCGGTTCGTGAGTTTGTGATACCAGCGTTGAAAAAAGGTAAAGAAGTGATGATATTGAGCGTTGGTGCATTGCTGTGTGAACCAGGTCTTTTTGAAGAAATTGAAAGTATATCGAAGGAAAAAGGATGTAAAGTGTATATCCCATCAGGCGCCGTGGCAGGTATAGATGGGCTAAAATCCGGCGCTATTGGCGGGATACATTCAGTGAAGCTAACGACAAGAAAGCCGCCTTCAGGATTTGAGGGAAATGAGTATGTGAAGGAAAGAGGGATAAATTTGTTTTCAATAAAGAAGAAGAAAACGTTGTTCATGGGCCACGCGCTGGAAGCAGTGAAACATTTTCCGGAGAACGTGAACGTAGCTGCTTCTTTAAGCATTGCGGGTATAGGTCCAGAGGCTACGCGCGTGAAAATCGTTGCAGACCCATCTGCGACGGAGAATGTGCATGAGATAGAGGTGCGGGGGGAATTTGGTAAATTATTCGTGAGGGTGGAGAATGTCCCTTCGATTGCGAATCCAAAGACGAGCTATTTAGCTGCTCCTTCTGCAATTGCAACTCTGAAGCGCATATCATATCCAATAAGGGTCGGGACATAGAAAATGCAAATTGAAAAATGCAAAATAAAGCACACTTTATTGAGTATATTCCCGCTTCTCCTTCTTCTTCACCCTTATCTCCTCTATCCACGTATGCGGATAATTTCCCGTTTCGTCCTTCTCTTCCGATTTCACCATGTCCCATATCGTGAGCAATGCCACACTCACACCATGCAGTGCATCCATTTCCACCCCTGTTTTTCCAACCGATTTCACAGATACCGCCGCTTTTATATCACCCTCACCTATCGAAAAATCAACCTTTACCGCTTCAATGCTTATTGGATGGCATAGAGGGATCATATCTGGCGTTTTTTTCACTGCCAATATCGCTGCCGTTTCTGCACACCCAAGCACATTCCCCTTCTTTATAGTCCCACTTTTTATCTTCTCAACAGTGCTATTTTTCAATTTTATGCTGCCAGAAGCTACTGCTACTCTTTCGACTTCTTCTTTCTCGCTTATGTCCACCATGCTCGCGCCGTGCCGATGCATTGTTTCCCTTCAAGCTGGCCAGACACCGTAATATATCTCCAGCCCTAACACCATAACACCAATAAACACGCCAATGAGCAGTATCGTCTTCGGCGACAGCTTAACCGCAGACTCCTCAACGTCGTAATACCGCATCAACCCGGCAGAGGACATAAGCCCACGCTCTTCTCCTCTTCCTCCTCCTTTCTTCGCTTTCTTCGTTGCTTTTCTTTTTGCCATAATTATTCCACTTATGTTTGGCTTTTGTTTTACAATTAATTATTTAGACTTAGACTACCACTTTTACTTTTGCACTGTTCACATCGAGAATATCTCCCTCGCTTTCACTTTCACTTTCACTTTCGCTTGTACTTTTGCGTACCTTCACCTTCGTTGCCGTTGCGTTTTCTATATCCTCGGTATCCAAACTTTCTATATCTACGTACAGCTCTATTTTATCTAAAGGAGCATTTAACGGGATACCGCGTTCGGATTTATAATTTCTAGCCGCTCGGACAATATCGGCGATTAAGTCACCTTCGCTCTCCGCTTCTGAGTCGATCATGTCCTGCTTTACCTCCGGCCATTTCTCCTTATGCACGCTCCTTTCACCTTC
>JAGXOS010000050.1 GCA_023659775.1 Methanomicrobia archaeon LH_S14
CCAGGAGTTCACATGCTTTTTCCACCGGTGCTTCTGGTCCAACGGTAATCAAAGGAGAGGACATTATCCCTTTTACTTTTACTTCACTTGCCTTTTTATCTTTCATTATAACTTTTATTGCCATGTCACGGTCAGTAACGATTCCTGCGGCTTTGTCCTCCGAGGAGGTTATCACTACGCTCCCTATTCCTGTCACTTCCATATCCTCTGATATTTTAGTGACCGGTGTGTCTTCATCCTCAGTGATGACTTCCCGCGTCATCACATCCCCGACCTCTAATAACTCCGCTACCACCTTTCCTTCCGCAGGATAGAATTTGTGCACGTGTTCTGGCGCTCTTGTCAATATATTTCTAACGCTTACAATGCCCACGAGCTTATCATTTTCCATCACCGGCAGCCTTCTTATGTCATTCGCTGCCAGGAGTTCACATGCTTTTTCCACCGGTGCTTCTGGTCCAACGGTAATCAAAGGTGAGGACATTATCCCTTTTACTTTTACTTTACCTGTCCTTCTCGTTGCACAAATTTTTATCAATATATCACGGTCAGTAACTATTCCTGCGGGTTTACCCTCCTTCGTTATCACCACACTTCCTATTCCCGACAGTTCCATGTCCTCTGATATTATAGTAACTGAAACGTCTGCATCCTCAGTAATGACCGGACTGCTCATCACATCCTCGACTTTCATCTTTTCTTCTCCTACCTAATTTTTATTTCAAGTTCTCTATTCTCTTTCTCCTTCTCTCTCTTTCCATCCTTTTGCTCTCGTACTCTATTTGATTCCCAGCCAACGCTCCCAAGATACCGCCAACAAGTACACCTGCTGGACCAAAGGTCAATCCTGATAAGCACCCTGTTACCATACCCGCAAAGGCTCCTCCTCCTGTTGTCCTTATCACTTCCTCCTCTCCCGGATTGTTTATTGTCGTTGGGTCCTTATTAGAGACTTCTCTCCTGGTATTTTTCTCAATGCTTCTGAAAGTTTCAATCACATCCTCTGACAATGGGACTCCGAAATACATGAAATAACTTAACATAAAAATGATCAAGAATTTTCTCGTTTAATCTGTGTCTAAAAAATAAAAAGGGGGAAAAAAAAACTCCCCCCAACCTTTTCCCGTTTTTTTTCCTTTTTTTGTTCGTCTGTTTGACCAAACAGTGTTTTAATACTTTGCACCAGGTTCTCTGCCGTAGTAACCGGCGACAATCAGGTCTCGCTCTCCTGCAACCTTGGTGAACTCCCTGTTTGCACCAATTCCGAACTCTTTGGTCACGTAGCCCCTGTCGAACGGCAGGTCACGGTCTGCGAATGCCACTTTCCACAGCGGCGACAGCACCCATGCGTCATGATTTGCACAGTGCGCACCTGCAACCAGACCACCGTATGCACTCTGGTGTCCGACGTTCATCGCGTAGTTCGGATAGTTCACGCCTCGCATCTCGAACGGCATTCCCTCGTCGCTCTGGTATGAATACGAGCCGCATGCCGTGCACTGGTCTTGCAGGTCGTAGCCGTAGAATCCGAGTCTACCCACACGCCCGTAGTGTCCCAACTGAGACATCGACCACGCACTCAAGGTCGGCTGTGCAAGTCCTGTTGCACACGCAACCGCACTACCGCATCCCGCTGCTGCACAGCACGCTCTAACCGAGCCACCGAAATGCGACTCCGCAACCGTCGGGTACGCCTCGTACTGTGTCAGTGCGTAATCGTTCTCTGCGCGTACCATCTTCTCTAAGATGTCCATGTTCAGCTTGTCGCCCTTTAGCGAAGCCATCTCGCCGTCTGCGTAATCCAGCCCGATTTCACATCCCTTGTAGCAGAAGTCCTCCAGGATGTTGTCCGTGTATGTCGCACTCGCGTACTGCGTGAATCCTACACCACCCGACATGTACGTTCCGAACCACAACTGGTCATAGACCATTGCGGCAACTGCGATGCTCTCTAATTCATTCCTTATCGGATCGTTCGGGAACAACGCCGTTGACCTCACGCTGTCTGCGTTTATACCTAACGGCAATCCTGCGCACTCGTTCTGAGACCTTGCTCTCTTTACCGGCATGAAGTTCGATAACCGAACCACAGCAGCGTGCTTCGCGTAGTATGCGAATTCTCCGGTTGCCGACTCACCCGCACACATCTTGTATGCGTTTATCATCGACATCCCGACCTGCATGCCTACCCATCTGAACATCGTTCCACCATCGGTCATCCTGCCCACGACGGTTGGCATCCAGAGAACCTGCCACATCTTCTTGCCGATTGCCTCTTTTAACTGCTCTGCCTGTTCTCCAGGATGGTCCCAGCCTGCTGCGAACTCCTTGTTTATGTCTAACACGAATCTCCTGTCCATCGCATCTGCAAGGTCGTCATCACCGGTAAATACCTTCGCATAGCTATCATTCACGAGCATCGGCTTCGTCTCCACCATGTGCTCCTGAATTACCGCACCACCAGGCAGTGCATGGTTCAGCACTTCCATGTAGTGGCTTATCGTATCCGGCGTAACTTCCTTACCCAATCTCGCTTCTAACAGTCCGTGCGCATCGTCCAGTCCTAAGACAATCCCTCGCTTCATGTCGTCCCAGCACTGCTGCATCGCGGCATTGTTTATCCAGTGCAGGTCGTCCGCATTCACCATGATGTCCGTGTGGTTCATCATGTAAGGCATCAGGTATCTCTGCCCCTGCGGCATCCCCACGTCCGGATTGTATCCCGGTGTTCTCCCCTTTCGTGTTTCCACCATCTTCTTCGCTTCTTCTATGAACTCTCGCTTCCTCATTCCTCCTTTCTGCGCTATTCCGCCATACACGTAGAACTTCGTCTTTGTGCCTTCTGGTCGCTCTGCGAACTTATCTGACATCGCTTTCAGGAAACTATGCGATATATCTCCATATGGCATTTTATTCTACACCTCCTCTCGGTACAAATAACTTAAACTTGCCTACTCCTACGTCCTTCTTTCCGCCTTTTATCTCCGACATCTTACGCCAGGGTTGGAATCCACCAACCGTTCTCTTCCAGTGTATCTGCATGCATACGTCCACTGACTCCGGGTCGTCTTCTTCCTGCCATAGCCCGCCTGCTGCATTTCTGTACATCGTCGTTCTCTTCAGCAGCTCATCCTCCGGCAGCGGCTTTCCTAATGTTACTTCCTTGTCCATCGCACCGCCAATCATGTCCTTCACGTATATGACGTCACCTGTGCCCGGATCCTGTGACCATCTTCGCAGTGCATCGAACATCATCCCGTTCTCGTCCAGCCGAACCGCGTGCCCGTGCACCGTCCTTCCTCGCATTCCTGTCCTTGCGGTATCCGTAAACTCAGAATCGAGTTGTTCTTTTGTCATCTTCTCTATGTCCCGCTCTCTCCCTTCTGTAATTGTCCTTCCTGATAACACACCGATATCCACTCCTCTGTATCTGTTATACCCTGCCCATGCACGCTGACGGGGCGTTATCGGTGAGAACTGCATCGAATCGGTCCACTGCATGTATCGAATCCTGTCGCCTGCTTTTGCTCCCTCTGTCGGCTCGACCATCTCACGAACCGCGCATTCCGGCTCCTCCATCTCTTCTAACGGTGGATGAATGCTCTTGTACTCTTCTCCCGGTGCTCGGTGTGCAAGCAGTCGCACTACATCTTCTTCTGCTATGTCTCTCAGCTTCTCTAACTTGTAGCCTGGGTCCATATATTTCCTTCTGTTATCCGCTACATGGCTCTTTCCAGCCGTATATTGTGGCATTTTTTTTCCTCCTTTTACATTAGCTCCTTTGCACCCTCGGCAACTGCCTTCATTGGCTCTGCAAACTCCGGTATCGCTCCCAGCACTTCTCCATACAACCCCGATGTCCTCGACGGTGTGAAATACATCGTGTCTGCATCTATGCACATCGCAGCGCAGAAGCACGGTATGAACTGCCCCTTCGCATGCCTCGTAACGATGTGGTTCCCGTAGAACACGCCCGGCCCGCCGCCGCCATAAATCGAGTGCGAGAAGAACGAACTCGACACCGACGCTCCCTGCGCCATTCCATTGTCCGGTCCCGGCAGCCCTGTCTCTTGCTCCATTAACTCACAGGTGTACATGATGTTCGACGGTACTGGCTGCCCTGCACGCATTGTTGCTGTGTTCACACATACTCCTGCAAGCATAATCGCTGATGCGTATGCATTCCACAACTGCATGTCGTCTGCGTCATAAACCACGAACCCGGACGGCATCTTCTTCAGTGGCTTTATCACTCCGTCCGCCTTTGCTTTATCTATCCCGGTATATACCACGTCGGCAAGTGTCCCGGTCTTTCCGTTCTCCTTTATCAGCTCGTGCAGCATGTTGTTCGCGTTCAGACCCTCGTATGCCAGGTCTAACAGATGCCCGCGCTCATGCGGTCCCATGCAGTTACCCATCTCGTACTGCGCTGCTTCCTCCAGTATCATTGTCAGCGCCGCGCCTTGCAGTGCTCTCTTCCCAACCGTCGCTGCTAAGTGGTTCACCGGTATGTTCCTCAGCACAAATCCCGGTCCCTCGTTCTTCATCGGTATATCCACCAGCATCTTCACCGCTCCGTCTGCCGTGTCAGGGTCCTGTGGATACATCCCCCATACTGCTGAATGCACGTACGCCGCATCCCACATAGACACTCCGCAGACGTCAATTATCGCATGCGTCAGCGCGCCCATTACCGCGGTCTGACCAACCGAGTAGTCGCTCAGAATCCTCGCGGTCGGCACCTCTGTCAGCATCCGCTTTCCGCCTGCCATCAACTCGACCTTCGTGTCGTCATCCGGTTCAACGCGCAGCATGTCTTCCACTTGTTTTGCTATCTCGTTCACATTGCCCATTACATCGATGTCCCTGCCTACGCCGCGGATTACCATCCCTTTGCCGCCTATTTCCCCGGTCTTCAACTTCTTGTCCAGCTTCGCCATGTCTATCGCCCCTGTTCGTGTGGTTAGACTAACTATTTTCCTTATCGCTGAGTTTCTTATCGGACTGATTGCCTCTAATGGCGCATCTTTCACTAGCACATTCCCTCTGTCGTCGTACAAGTCTATCTTATCCTCTTGCTTCTTGGCCATATTTTTTTTTTCCCTCCTTTCTCAAAATTTATTTTCCCTAATGATTTCGTTTAGGGTAATTATGTCTATATCCCAACCCAGCATAAATGGCTTTCGGTTTTTCTGCGCCTTCCAAAAATGAGATGCCGCTTTCTGCGTCCTTGTTTCACATTAATCTGATATGAGTCATACAAGTTGTGAAGATTACATAAAAAGTGTGAAATGTGGAGGGGGGAGAATAGGGAATAGCCAATAGGGGAGAGGGGACAGGGAGGGAAATCAACTTGTCTCTTGATAACGTTATTCGTTCTATTTGAGACACAGATTTACACTGATTTAGAAAATTATAATGTCAAGTTAATTTTGTTATTAATTTTTCCACATCTTCCACTGCAACCTCCACCATCTCTTCTGTCATTTCATTCTCATAAAAATTCCTGTGCAATGCATTAGCGGAATAGAAAAAGCGAATAATTCCTCTATCCTTTTCCTTCCTTGAAATCTCGCTTACAAAAGCCCACATACTACCATGCTGTTCCAATTTCAACCCCCTTTTTGCCGCTACCATCTTAACTGTTAAAGCAGTAGCGCCCCAAAGTTTCTCAGATGCCTGGACGAGGTCCCCTTCCTTCAAAAGTGCCTTCCCATCGTTGAAATATTTCTCGCTCAACGTCTGGTACTGCTCTACGAGGTCTTCGGGGTCTAATTCCTCTCCTAATCCCTTAAATAATAGCTCAATAGCCAGTTCATCTGGCACTGAATCGCTTTCTTCCGCTTTATCTCTCAGTTTAACCACAAGTTTTTGTGGCAAGATAATAGACACCGATGCCATTTTTTATCTCCTCTCTTAGAACTTACTTTATTTAAATAAAGACTTCTATAACATAACTTTTAGTTACTTTTCGTTTTGCATTGTATAAGGATAAAGTATACTTCCTTCTATTTAAGACGTGGATTTACACGGATTAAGCGAGTTTAGAGGTTTAGCTCGTTAGCGGCTCAGTCACATGACCAAACCGCTAAACCACTATATTATCATCTGTGTTAATTAAGCCCCTCCAGGGCTTGCGGGGGCACGGGCGGAGCCCGTGATGGGCAGAGCCCACGAGCGTTAATCTGTGTCTATAATTTATTTTTGATGGTTTTATGGATAAAATACCTGCCTGGATTGAGAGGCTGCTCCTGCCAAAACTAAATGATGAGATGCTAATAAAGTTCGAAGCAACGGATGCCAAGATTGCAGCGGTGGACACTAACGTTGCAAGCTTGAGAAACGAAATGATTTCCCGGTTCGATTCTCTCGAGGCAATGATGCCAATGATGGAGAAGATAGCAGAACTTGAAGTCAGGCTTGCTGAAATTGAGAAGAAGGTGCTTGCTTGGGATTATTTCTATGCTCTGTTTTCTGGTCTTGTGTTAATCTTGTGTAATCTTGTGGTTTTTTACCTCAATCTTGGATTTGTTTGTTTATTGAGTATCCCTATTCCCTATTCCCTATTCCCTATTCCCCAGTTCTCTAAGGCACATTTTTACTTTGCTCACGATTTCGTCCAGTTTCTCCTGTGGAACATCCGCATTTCTCACAATGCCCGTCACAATGCCAACGATTTTACCCGGCGTCTCACCCTCTTTATTTCGCGTGCTTACTCCTATTTCCTCAAAATCCTTGAATGTTACCGGGCACTGGCAAAGAACAATCGCAGGTATCGCCACCTTTCTCAACTCAAACCTCACTTTATAAATGAAATGCGCTTTTACGTTACCATGATGCAATATGGCAAGCTTATGCCTTCCGATTATATCTATCTCCCTTGGCTCCAATCCGAAGGCAACGCCATGCCCACCCGTCCTTGGTGCATCCATCGGCGTTCCATCTCCGGCATTCAATATTATTTCACCTGTATTTATACCTCTACTCCTTAATTCCGTGGTTATCTGACACACTGGCTTTGGCACGTGCCTGTACCCCGGGGACATCGCAAGTGCTATTACATCGTTCCGCCACGCTTTTGCAAATGTCCCTCGCTGTGCAATACCCCCACCTAAGCCAAGTGCCTGCCCTTTTCTACATGCTACAACCTGTGTTTCTCTTCCCACGCCCATCTTATTTTTTGTATTTGCTTAGAAAAAATCCCAAATCCCAATATTTGGTAGTATTTGCCATTGGGATTTATTGCCTCACGCTGCTCTCAATTCTTCTATTTTCGTTATTTTTCCATCTTGCATGTGCGCTACTCTATCGCAAACCATATTCACAAAATCCATGTCATGAGACACAACCAGGAAAGTTATCCCTAAATTCTCGCGCGCCGCCCTTATAGAATCCGCAACGAATTTCTTTGTTATCGGGTCCATTGTTCCTGTTGGTTCGTCAAGTATCGCAATCGCAGGCTCCTTCATCAATACTTGCGCGAGAACTACCCGCTGCTTTTCGCCTGCACTTAGTTGCGTATGCTCTTTCGTGAGTATCTCCACTGCTTCGTCTTCACTAAATCCTGTCCCCTGCAAGATAAAGAGTACTTTCATCCTCGCAAGCTCTTCCGGGACCTTCAAGCCTATACAGCTCGTTAGATTCTCTAATACCGTCTTCTCCGGATATAATGAATATTCCTGGTGTAACATAGTTACGTGTGTTGCTGCTTGCTCGCCTACACCCGGCGTAAGCGCACCCCACGCAATCCACACGCCTGTTTCTGCTACTCTTCCTACTTCTATCCACCTCTCTCCAGCCCTTATCTTAACTGAACCGCCCGTAAGTGCGTCTATTTGCGTTATAATCCTCGCTAAGCTCGTTTTCCCTGACCCACTCTTACCTAACAGCCCAAATATCTCGTTCTCATATATTGTTAGCGAAACGTCATCTACCGCTTTTACCATTCCTCTCCATATAGAGTAATAATACTTCTTACAATGGTCTATTTTTATCTTCGGCTCTCCTAACTTCACATATTCCTCTCGCTCTATTTCACCCACTTCCTTCTTAAACTCTTCTACCACTGTTTTTGAATCACCATATTGCCTGACTTCCCCGTGGTCAAACCATAATGTTTTTTCTGTCAGTTCTTCAATGACATAGGGCCAGTGTGAAGTGGCGACCATAGTCATTCCAGCCTTTGTGCTTTCTATCAGCGCTTTATGAACGAGCTTTGCCGTCTCAAAGTCCAGCGTCCCCGTGGGCTCATCAGCTAAAAGTAACATTGGGTCTAACGCCAGTTGCCTCGCAAGCACTACCCTTTGTTTCTCACCTCCACTGAGGTCACTTGCTGGAAAGGTTATCCGGTGAATCATTTTCACGGCTTTCAGCAAATCATACGCTCTTCTAAACTTTTTCGCTGCCGGATACTTCCTGCTCTCCAGTGCCTGTAACACGTTATACATCACTGTATCATCACCGTATAGACCGAAAGTACGCTGTAGCATGATAGCAACAGCCCTCTTTACTTTCTTCCTCGCTTCTTTGTCCTTCCAGTAATTCACTTCCTTCAATTCCAGTTCAACTCCACACTTACTGCACTGCTCTCCTGCTTTGCTTGGCACATCTACCAAACCGCACGAAGGGCACATCGCCACCCTGAAAATTATCTCACCACTTGTAGGTGCGTATTCCTCACTACCTCGCAGCATGTGAAGCAAAACTGATTTCCCCGAGCCACTTCTTCCAAGCAGCCCCAACGGCTCGCCTTCTCTTATATCCACGCTCACGTTTTTCAAAACTTCTTTGCCATCGAACTCCTTACATATATCGCGGACTTTTACGAACAGCTCCTCTTCGCTCATTTTTCCCCCTCTCTCTCTTTGTATTTTTGGTTTAATATATATATATGAAAATAAAATTTTTGTATTGAGTTAAACAGTCCTCAAATCCTCTATCTCCGTTATTTTCCCATTCTCCATCTTCGCTATTCTATCACATACCTTCTCCGCGAAATCAAGGTCATGCGTGACAATAACGAAAGTAATGCCCAAATTCTCTCTCGCCCTTATTATCGTCTCTCCAACGTATTTCTTTGTTACCGGGTCCATTGTTCCCGTTGGTTCATCGAGCACCGCAATATTAGGCTCTTTCATCAATAATTGCGCGATAAGTATCCGCTGCTTTTCTCCTACGCTCAGTTCCTGATGCGTTTTTGGCAGTATCTCCTCCATTTCTTCATCCGTGAATCCCACCCCTTCGAGCACGAACTTTACCTTCATCCTTGCGAGGTCCTCTGGCATATCTAGACCTATACCGTGCGTGAGGTTCTCCCACGTCGTGATTTTAGGAATTAACGTATATTCCTGATGTAGCACACCTACAAAATAGGCTTTCCAGTCGGTCGTGCCACCCATAATTACTCCATGGTCTATGAAGGTCCCAGCATCCTCCTTTGATGACTCGTACCAGCTATCCCCTATTCTCACCCACGCCGAACCGCCTGATCCCGGCTCTAAATGACTTACGATCTTCATCAAACTCGTTTTCCCCGCGCCACTCGCTCCTACAATCCCGAATATCTCATTCTCATTTATTGTGAACGAAATATCATCCACTGCCTTTACAACGCCTCTCGATGCAGAGAGGAAATACTTCTTCAGCCCTTCTACTCTTATCTTCGGGTCGCCGAACTTTTTATAATCCTCTCGCTCTATTTCGTCCACTTCCTTCTCAAAATCTGTCACCACCTTCTCCGTATCGCCATATTCTACTATTTCTCCCTTATCAAACCATACCGCTTCCTCTGTCAAATCTCGAATCACGTACGGCCAATGAGAAGTGACGAGGAATGTCGTTCCTCCCCTCGTGCTATCTACCAGTGCGTGGTGCACTACCTTTGCCGTCTCGTGGTCCAGCGTTCCCGTGGGCTCATCGGCTAAAAGCAAAATTGGCGCCAGCGCCAACTGCCTCGCAAGCACCATTCGCTGTTTCTCGCCTCCACTGAGGTCTCTCGTATCTGGCATATTTACACGATGCAGCATTTTCACCGATTCTAGGATCTCATATACCTTTTTCATCCTCTTACTCTTTGGATATTTTGCACGCTCCAATGCCTCTAATACATTCCATATAACTGAGTCATCGCTGTATAAAGCGAAACTGCGCTGTAGCATAATAGCAATCGCACTTTTTAATAACCTCTTCATTTCTTTATCCTGCCAGAAATTTACTTCCCTGAATTCTAATTCCGTCCCGCACTTACTACATGGCTCTCCAACCTTGCTCGGTCCCTCTAACCACGAACACGAGGGGCAATACGCCAGCCTGAAAATTATCTCGCCGCTATCCGGTGCGTATTCATCCGTGCCCCGGAGCATACGAAGCAAAACCGATTTCCCCGCTCCACTCTTACCGAGCAGCCCTAACGGTTCCATCTCTTTTATATCCAGACTCACGTTCTTCAACACTGTTTTGTCTTCGAATTTCTTGTTCACGTCTCGAATTTTTATGAACGTCTCTTTCTCTTCACTCATTTTCCCCACTCTCCCTGTTTCGTTTATTTTATTTTATTTTATTTTATTTTATTTCTATTTCGTGATTAGCATATAAC
>JAGXOS010000051.1 GCA_023659775.1 Methanomicrobia archaeon LH_S14
TCCTTCCGTCAATATCTATCATTCAGTCGTTGTCCCTTAAGCCCCGCCCTCTCCGCTCCCCTATACCGCCCTTTTTGATAATTAGCCATCGTATCACTCAACGACTTTAACTTCCATTCTGTCTTTGTCTACGGGAAAAAGTTGAACCAAGGACTTATAATGAATGTTGAGGAACTCAGCGATCTCTGGCGGTATCCTTATCACAAGGGATTCCCCGGACCTGGTAATCTGGACTTTTCTCTCCAGTGCGAAAATTTTTCGTTCCTTTATCTCCTTCTCGATCTCTTTCAATGTCTCCTGGTCAAGATATTCGGAGCCACAAACCGTACAAACTTCTGCGTCCCTTAATCCAAAATCAATGCCGAAAAACTCTACCTCGACCTTTGTCTTCTTCAGATTTCCACCACAACTACATTTATAGGGAACTTTTTCTTCGTTCATGTTTTCACCACAATTTTACAGTAATCGGATATATTTTTCTTATTTTCTTCCCTTTGGAGATTGCATCCTTCACCTCATCCATAGATATCCCTCGAAGCCACATCCGTTCAATCGCATGCTTACATCGCTTGTGATTCCAATTGATTTTGAGCTCCACACAATATACTTTGTTTTATTATTAATATTTTATATACTCTCGTGCTATACCTATAATGTAGGGTAAACTCGATGAGCTACCTATATTAAAAACAAAAGATAAAAGAGGCGATAGCAATGTGTAGTGTTGGTGGTGGGGATTTCGAATTGGAGATTGAGAAGATAGAAGTAGAGAGATACAAGTGCAATGACTGCGGAAACAAGTTTGATGCGATGGGGGAGAAAGTGGTCTGCCCCTCATGCCAGTCAGAAAACGTAATGAAAGTGTGAAAAGGGTTACGGTTACCTGACATGATACCCCTGAGCAGTAACGAGATGCTGCTGGTGCATGGAAATAGCGGTACGTTAGCTGTGGTCAAGATAGGTAAACAAAGGCAGTTCTTCGTTGACACTCCGGAAACCGAGATTGTATTGGCTGCGGGGCCTGAAGAACTGCTTGTAGCTTCTGGCTTTGGCATTGACGAACGAATAGTGAATGGGTTACGGTGTGTGCTATACATGATTAGAGAAGTAAACTCGCCGCTGATTGTGCTGCCAAAAAACCATCCTGCACCGGCTCGCCTTAAAATAGTGGTAGCTGCGGGCAAACGAATTGTGTTGAGCTGCGATATCACGCCGGGGACACATCCAGAGCAGCATTTACTCTGCGGCATGAAGGAGTTCGATGGTGCGGAGATTATGGGCGTAGAAGGTGGCGTGGTGCTAAAGGGGCTGGAATGGGCGAAGTGTGAGAAAAAACCCTTTTTCTAAAGAAAAAGGCTTTACCGAAAAGGGCTTACGCAACAAACTTTAGGAAAGTTTGATCAAAATGCTTCGCAAAGCAAAAACATTTACAAAACTTTTAATAGAAGCAGACTATCGCTCATAATATACAGGGACCTCTTTTACAGACAGCGGTACCTTAGAAATACATTGATTATCCTTTCAACCGATCCCGGGACACGAGTAAAAACTTAAATGCTGGAACTACCGAAATAACTTTTCCACCAATTTTTTGCGTCTTCTCTTTATCAGGGGAAATTACGTAACCCTTCTCAACTTTGAACCTTTTCATAAACGCAATCAATCCTTTAATGTCTGTTTTCCCATATTTTACCTCAATTGGCACAGGTTCTCCGTTTGTCATCACTACATCAACTTCATTCTTGTACGGATCCCTCCAGAAGAATTCTGCTTTAAGTTGATTAACTACCAAGCACTCAAATACGCGCGATTTAGAATGCTCGTCTTCTCTGAACAGGAGATCGGCAGAGATTATCGTCGGATAATATCTTTTTAATTTCCTTTCCGTCTTCCTCCTACTTCTTGAAAAGTTGTACAGTCTTTTAATGAGAAAAGATTCCTCGAGATACGTCAGATAATTTGAAAGCGTTTGTCTTGAAATTTTCAACTCCTTTGCCAATTCTGATAGTTCTATGAGTTGCCCCGGCTCTTCCATAATTACATTTAGTAATGATTCTGTTACTGATATGTCCTTAATCTTAAACAATCCCGGTATGTCCCTATAAACAACCTTTTCCACTATGCTTTCTTTAACATATTTCCTCACCACGTCTTTTTCTTTGATGTTCACTAATTCAGGAAAACCAATGGTCAAGGTGAATTCGTCGAACAACTTGGTCAATTCCTTTTCATAAATGCCAATGGGCTTAAAATCAAATTCTTTGAAGCGAAGGAATTCCTTGAATGAAAGCAGCTCGACTTTAAACTCAAATATTCTTCCAGCAAGCGTTTCTTTTGACTTTTTTCTTATAAATAAAGATTCTGAACCCTAAATTATTATTTTAATTTAAATCCCGCAATACATCCTTAATTTTTGCCATTTTATATATAACCTATAATCGATTTTTTAAACTATTAACAAATCTAAAAAGCGAACAAAATCACTGAAAAGATGGTTGGGGTTAGGGACATATCCGAAGCGAAAAGAATCGTAATAAAGATAGGAACCAGCAATCTCACCGATAAGAGCTACCGGCTTGACCCGCAAAAAGTTGAAAAACTCGCTAAAGAGATAGTTGAACAGAAAAAACATGGTAAAGAAGTCATTGTGGTGTCTTCTGGTGCTATCGGTGCCGGTATTGGTAAACTCGACCTGAAGCAAAGACCACGCGACATTAAGGTGTTGCAGGCTACGGCTGCCGTAGGTCAGAATATCTTGATGAGCACGTATGATAGGTATTTCGCAAAGTACGAGCAGACCATCGCTCAACTCTTATTGACACATGAGGACTTCTTTAACCGACAGAGGTACCTCAACCTTAAAAATACGTTGATTACGCTGCTTAAGTCCAGTGTAATCCCAATAATCAACGAGAACGACACCGTAGCAGTGGATGAAATAAAATTGGGTGATAATGACAATTTATCCGCCCTGGTGGCAACCAATCTCGATGCGGATTTACTTGTTATATTGACCGATATAGATGGCTTGTTCACTTATGACCCGAAAAGAAGTAAAAAAGCCGCGTTCATTTCGGTTGTGGAGGAGATAACACCAGAGATTGAGCGTATTGCCTCAGCCGGAGGAAAAACAGGTGTAGGTGGAATAAAGACAAAAATTCAAGCTGCCGAAGTCACCATGAAAGCAGGCATTCCTATGGTCATTGCAAATGGCAATGAGGAAAATATTCTCTCGCGAATTATAGCCGGCGAAAGAATCGGGACAATTTTTCTACCAGATGCAGAGACAAAAGAAAAAATGAAAGATAGAAAACACTGGCTCAGATTTGCTTCGTCAGTTAAAGGCAAGATCAAGGTAGATGAAGGTGCTAAGAACGCATTAATCAAAAACCGCAGTAGCTTGCTTGCTTCCGGAGTCATCGGTGTTGAAGACGATTTCATGAGTGGTGACCCTGTAAGCGTGGTTGATGCCGAAGGTGTGGAATTCGCTAAAGGCATCACAAACTACTCTTCCGAGGAAATAAAAAAGATTAAAGGTGCACAATCAAAAGATTTTGAGCAAATTCTGGGTCGTAAAGAATACGGAGAAGTAGTTTATCGGGGTAATCTTGTGTTGGTTTGAACAAACATTCTGCAAGTAAAGTTTCAACGTTGCCAGTCCATAACATCGACACAGGAGAGAACTTTTCCACGATTCAAGCGGCAATGGATGATGCTGGTACATTAAATGGGCATACAATTACTGTTGATCCGGGAACTTATACTGAAAATGTAAATGTTTACAAGTCTTTAACTATTTTGCAAAATCTTTTCGCTTCTTCCAATTTATTCTTTATCTTCTCCTCATCCCACCCTTCCAGTTCATCGAAAATCACTTCTTCATCCCTTGTTGGTGGATTTATTATCCTGTTCCATCTCACCAGAAGATTCTCTACTCAGACAACTGCGGATACACAAACACTCCGTGCTTTGTCACGTCGAAGTCTATGCCGCAGAAGTTATCCACGTATTCCTGATGGATTACTTCCGGGTTTAAATCCTCGAATTCTTCCGGGTAGAACCACTTTGCAGTGTATGCGAGACCAATCGGATAACCGGGAGCAAATGGCACGCTATCACCTATTAGATAAACACGCTCGTCTTTCACAGCGGTAATATTACCAAATCCGGGTAGTTCTATTATCCCTTCATATTCCTCCTTCATCACAGATTCATCGTCGGTTTCGTAACCTCTTTCGTATGAAAGCCCAACAATAATCTCAGGGTTCTGGTCTAAAATCCACTCTAAATCCACTTCCGGATACGCCGCTTCAAGCTCTGCGGCTATATTCTTACCGCCTGCGAGCTCGCAGAGTGCGCTTATTCCACCTGATTTTTTCGTATATGTCTTCCGCACCTTCGTTGACTCCTCACTACTCTTAACCAGGAAAACACTGGGTTTAGCATCCTCTGGAATACCTGATACTTTGTCTTCTATTTCATCAACGTTTTTATCATGCCATTTGATATACCTGGATGCATTCTCCTCTTCGTCAAGTAAATATCCAAGCTTTAGCATTTCAGCTCTAAGTGTCTCCGGTTTGTAGAAGTCCAATCGAATGACTGTTATGGTTGGCGGCAGCTTGTCTTCTATATATTCGGGACCCGGCCACTTCCCGTATGCAAATACTGCATCCGCATCTAATTGCAGTACCGACTCAGGGTCAATCTCCTTCCATCCGCCGACTACCGTTTTCTTGCTCATCTCAGGGAAAAAAGTAGTTACTGTTGTCATCGTATCGGTAATACCAACAATTCTATCTTTGGCGCCCAAAACACGAATCGCTTCCGCTACATCTGTATTCAGCACCACTATCCTCTCCAGTGGTTTGTAGATTGTGACAACCCTCCCGGCAGAATCTTCGAGCTGTCGTGGATAATGTGGATAATAACTTGCAATTTCCTTCAGTTCCCCTGTTGAAAGACATTCTATTTCCTCATCTAGATACGCCACTCTAAGATACCGCATGAGTTCATTGACAAGCACTTCTCTCGCTACTTCTTCGATATTTGAAGAAGGCACAATGTTCTGTTTTTGCGCCATCACAGGCATAACTGCCAGCAGGAAACAAGGTGCAAGAAACACCATCACCAAAAGACAAGACAATATTTTATTTATCTTCATTCTTCACCGCCCCTTTTATCTTTTCCCTTTCTCTTGCTCAAAAAAAGATACAGTATTCCCGGTACGAGCAGTCCAGCAAATGCGAATATTGCCGGTGTTAAACTTGAATTGGAAGATGTAGGAATTGGTGTAGTTGTTGCAGTTAAAGCTTTAAAAGAGTTTTCAGATTCCTCTTCCAATAATGATTCCTCTTTCTCTCTCTTTTCTTCATTGCAGTGCAAACACGGTATTCTCACGCATACTTGATTTGATTCGTGTTTGTTTACGCCATTCTTATAAGTAGCTTTGAAAACTGCTCTGTTCACTTCTTCCTCAGCTTTGTTGACCTTAAACACCGCAATGGCAGACTCGCCAGACTTTATCTTACCAATGTACACTCTTTCTGGCTGGCATTCCACTCCGCTTGCAGTTGAAACGGCAACAACATAGACGCCGTAAATGTCAGATAGCCCTTCATTTATAACCTCCAATCTGACTTCGTCCTCAGAAACTTCCAGAGGCAACAGGTTTACCGTGCCTGTAACCACAATCGGGATAAAATAGCGAATGCCTTTGCTGCTTTTGCCGTCCATATCCTCGATGCCAGCAATGAATTTCAGCATGTATATGCCCTCTTCAAGCGGTGCTTTTATTTTAAACGCGAAGTCCACTTTCTCATTCGGTCCTATTACACCAGCAGAGATATACCTGTTATAGACCTTAAATTCACGCTCTATGATATAAGCTTCCTTTATGTACGCATCCATTGTGAACCTTGTCTCTGCGTCAACTGACGCATTATAAGGCTTGCTGAGTTTTACATCCTTCTCTATCGGCTTATCTTGCATATTCTTAAGCGTTATCGTGAGTACACCTACATCACCAGGCATTAATGTCTCTGGGCTGAGTTCGTAATCATACACCATTACAGAAGGTATTGGGTCAGGAGCGATTGTACACTTGTTTAATAAATCATCTACGTCATCCGCGAAAACTGTGTTCGTAGAGGAAGATAAGACCAACACAAATAACATGCAAAAAAAAACCGCTTTTAACTTATTCACTTCTCTCACCCCCTCTTCTCCTTCTCCTGAATAAAAAGGGAACTGCTACTACAAACAATCCAGCAAGCGCAAATACCGCTTCAAATCCTGGTACTGGCGGAGAGGGTGTAGATGTTGGACTGGGTGAAGGCGTGTATGTTTCCGCAACTTTCACAGAAACGTCAGTTCTCTCAATATCTCCCTCCTTTTCATTCAAGGAATGATACCACGTTCCACTAAAAGTTCCGCTTCCTTCTGATTGCGCTCGCACTTCGTATTTTATCGAAGTTTCATTAACTACTACGAAGACAACCCTTTGTCCTGATAGATAAGTTTGATTTGAAGGATGCATGGTGCTGACGAATGCAAAACCATCAGGAATGATCTCTACGATGCCGCCGATTTCGAGCCCTGTTATGTTCAGCATAACCTCAAATGTTGAACCCGAAGTTGGGTTTGTCGTGGATAATGTGCGTGTCACAGAGGTATCAGTTGCAGTTGCTTTAACGTTACCAATTGGTGCGAATGAGAGCACCGAAATAGCAAGTATCACTACGCTTATTGTTAATAACATCTGCGGTACTTTCTTATTATTCTCGTTCATATTCGTATTTATTTACTATGTCTTTATCTATATAAATACATAAGTTTAAAAAATAAAAAATTATATTTAAAATATCAAAAGTAATATTTAAATGATAAGGGATAGGAAGATGCGGGTATTAGATGTAGGGAAAAGGGAAAGAGAAAGAGAAAGGGCAAGGGGGGATGCTTAGATGGATATAGGCTCTGCATTGGAGATATTTAAGTCTGGTGCACAGTCAGGGATATACATTATTTCAACGAACCTATTGTATCCGGTGATAATCATATTATTCATTTTAATTGGCTGGAGTTTAATAGCGCTTGGCGGGTTTCTGTATGAGTGGCATGCGAGGAAGCGTGATTTCATGTCGCTGGAACGAGCTGCGTTAAAGGCGAGGGCATTACTGAAATCGAATGAATTAGAAGATGCGTTTGATATACTGGGCAAAGGGTGTTCAAATAGTTTCGTGCATGATTTTCTCAGCAGATTATCTGAATTCCGAGCAGTGTTCCAGAATAAAAAGCTCATGGAAGTTAAGGTTGAGAAGCTACTGCAGGATTTCGAGACCGCGATGACGAAGAGGCTGGAGAAGTCGCGGCTTGTGACCCGTGCAGGTCCTATGCTTGGTCTGATGGGCACGTTGATACCGATGGGACCTGCGCTGCTTGCGCTTGCCGGCGGCGACGTTAAGACCTTAGCGGATAACCTGATTATCGCATTCGGGTCAACGGTTCTCGGATTGGCGACCGGGCTGATCGGGCATACGATTTCAATGGTCAGAAGCAGATGGTATGAGCAGGATATGAGTGATATGGAGTATTTATCGGAGATTTTGTTTGGTGCGAGTGAAGTTGAAGGTGTAGAAGGCCTGGAGTTGGGAGGAGGGGGAGAGGGAGAGAAGAGAGATAAAGGGCAGAAGCTCCGGCAATACCTGAATAAGGTGAAGGGTTGGAAAAAGGGGAAGGTGGGAGAAGTTTTTGGGAAGAAGTAGAAGGGAGGTGAAAATAAAAATGCGATATTTGAAGCGAGGAAGTAGGGGGAATAGAAGAGGCAGAGGGAGGAAACTACATGAGGATGAAGACCCTTTAAGCGCTGTTGCGAACCTGTTCGACGTGGCAATGATTTTTGCGCTCGGGTTGATGGTGATGGTACTGATGCAGATGGGAATGCAAGAGGCACTCGTGAATCCGGAGAAGATGAAAGAGATAATTGAGCACGGGAAGGTGATGCAGATGAGCCCGACAGAAGAGCAGGTTACCGTTACCGGTGATATAGAGGAGTCAGGAACACTGTACGAGGTGAAACAGCCGGGTGGTGAGTCGGCATATATCCTGGTGAACGAATCGGTGGAGGGTCAGGGTTGACCAGAGTAGTGTAGTGACAGAATCAGCATTATAATTTGTATTTTAAAAAGAAGGGATTGTGAAAGAATTATTGTTGACTGGCATAAAAAAGAAAGAACCGAGCGGTATGGAATAATCGCGAGGCGCATTGACCTCGGAAGCAATGGCTATCTCGTATATGATTTGGACGACTTTGAAGCGTTGAGGGGCTTGTGACCTAACCCCCAGATTACACCGATTCCCACGAGAAAACAATAAGAAATGTGAGAGACATGATATGATCAAAATGGGTGTCATAGGTGATGATATAGTTGCAATTTTCCACAAATGCAGAGATCGCATGTGGGATATCGGTTCGATCTTTCATCTTGAACTTTGATTGGTGCATCACAAAATGTTTACCAATCTTTCTGGCTGTTGTTTTATCAAAGTAATCAAATGCCAGCAGAAAAATTTCATGTAATGCGTAGAATGACACTATCAGCACTATCCTTTGCTTCTTACAGATTTCAAGTAGTTTAGAGACAGAATTGCATCTGTCCTTTTCTATGTTTCTGAAATAAGTCAGAGCCGCCAATGCGGTAGTCTCTAAATAGATTCTCATCCTAATCTACTATTTCCATCTTTTCCGGGTGTTCTATCATATCAACCAGGGTCTTTGAGAGGATTAATGCCAGAGTGGAAATTCCCTGCTCTTCCAATAATCTGGTACTCCTCAGTTTTGCCTTGTGTACGGCTTTCACGATATCTGTTCCCTGCAATTTCCTTTCAATTTCACTATCAAATTCTTCCATTTCGAATCCCCCCTTCTTCTTTTATTTTTGTGTATATCCAAAATCTTGCTACTATATAAATTCATTTCCTCCTTAATAACATGAACAGAATAAGAAGCATCATTATTGCAAGAGGAGCTTCGAATCCCGGAATCTCTTCTTCTGGTATTGGCGTGAGTATAGGCGGTGTTATTGGAGTCGGCGATGCTGCGGGTGTGAGCGCGGGCGATACGGCAGGCGATGGGGTTAGTGTGGGCGAAAGAGCTGGTGTCTGTGCTGTTGGCATTGGTGTTGCGATAGAAGTAGCGAACATTTCTTTCCACGCGTTTATTCCACCAGGCATGTTATAAACAATGAATCCGTGCTGAGCAAGTGTTTCACCTGCCGTTCCGCTTCTACCACCGGATTGAGAGTACACGATAATGGTTTTAGACTTGTTCAGCTTGCTAATCTCAGTTTCCAATTTGTCCAGTGGTAGATTGATAAGTTCAACGCCAGGCATAGGTATATACTCCGCACTGTATTCCCCTTCTGTTCTGATGTCCAGCAGAATAATTTGTTCATGATTTTCCGCCAGCATTCAAAACCTCCTTTTTAATGTAAAAGAATTGCACTTATTATTGTTATCCACATTGCAATCTGAATACCGAGCATCCACTTAAAGTTTGAATCTATCCTTCCGTTTATCCTCGTGTCCATCTCCTCCATCCTTCCGTTTAGCCTTATGTCCATTCCTTCTATCCTTCCGTTTATCCTCGTGTCCATTCCTTCTATCTTCTTATTCGTGTCATCTATCTTTTTGTCCACACTCAATCTTAAGCTATCTATTCTCTCATTTGTCCCATCTATTCTCTTGTTCATTTCGCCCAATCCTGTATTTATCATATCAAATATCCTGTCATGTTCGCTTACTTTTCCCTCCAGAGTGCTTATTCTTCCTATTACTTCCTCTGTAGAATTGTTCCTCTCTGATTCTTTCATGTTATGTAAATAAATTCTTATCCTTATATAAAGTTTTCCATTCTCTTAGTTTTTCTTTTAGCCCCCGGTTTTCTTTTTGTGAAATATCATCTGTCCAATTGTGATCTTCCAGTCCGGATAGTACGGACTCACATCGCGGTGAACGAGCTCGATCGTTGGCTTCGACTGGAGATTGCTGAGTTTACTGGCTGACGTTATGTCTATCTCACCGAGTGCAAGCTTCAACGCCTCACTCTTCGATACCGGCAGATACTTCACCGGGTCCGCGACCCATGAAGCCTCCTTGAAGCTGCCGTCATCGGCATCCACGATGACAACGACCAGCGTCCTCTCGACTTTAATTGGCTCGATTGGTATTGGTTCGATTACAGCGTTTGCAGCCAGGCGCTTCACTCGCTCGAACTTCTTGAGACCGCTTGCTTTGACCTTTTCGATCTCAACCGGCACCTTCTTTACCGGCGGTCTTATCTCTACCGGCACGTTGAACGGCACGATGTAGTAATCTCCGTTATCGCCCGTCACAAGCATCGGCTCACCCGGAACGGTCTTTGCAAATACAGATGCAAATTCCGCATCATACGGAACGAGTTCCTCGGTTACGCCTTTGTAACAGTTACCCTTTTCATAGTTCTAAGTATCGTTAAGTGTATGTATG
>JAGXOS010000052.1 GCA_023659775.1 Methanomicrobia archaeon LH_S14
ATATCAGTGCGGGGAATATTATCTGTTGGTTGTTTGGTAATTGTTGGACAGCCTCTATAGCTACATATAAATCCCAATTATATCTGATAAAATAGCACTCGCAGCTTCGATAGGTCCCGCGCCTTTTCCGATGACGGTAATATCGCCAGCCAAGTCAGTTTTTATGGTTGCAACGTTCAGCGTGCCTCCAACATTCAGCGGGTCGTCTTTTGGAACTAACCGAGGCGCAACTTTCAGACACTCATCCCTGTCCACTTCTCCTATCAATTTTATCACGTATCCCGCATCGTTAGCCAGCTTCAAAGCCTCTGGTGTTATATCTGTGATACCCGCTACATCTACGTCCTTATAAGTCGCATCCCTACCAAAAACAGAGTTAGCTAAGATCACAAGCTTCACCGCGGTATCCGTTCCTGCAACATCTTTAGAAGGGTCTGCCTCTGCTATTCCGCGTTCCTGCGCTTCCTTTAACACATGCTCGTATGGTAACCCTTCCTCTACCATCCTCGTTAAAATATAATTGCAAGTGCCATTCAAAATGCCTTCTATTGACATTATCCCGTTACCTGCGAGATTCTCCCTCACCAATGATATTATCGGCATAGCTCCGCCTACCGTGGCTTCAAATCTCATTTCCTTCCCTTTCTTCGTTGTGAGTTCCATCAGCTTTCTATACTGTAACGCCAGAGGACCTTTATTCGAAGTTACTACATGCCTGCCTGACTCCAATGCTGTAATCATATGCGTTAATCCGGGCTCGCCACTCACGACATTCGTTGGCGTTGCCTCTACCATAACCTCATGCTCTACTTCTTTTATTACATCCAGAGTTGTCACGTATTCCGGCTTTTCCCCTGTCTTGAGTTTCATTATCGCATCGTCACTCAGTCCATTCTCATTTACAATAACACTTTTCATGTCCGCTATGCCGACAATTTTTATATCTATACCGTATTTTCTCGTTATCTCCTCTCGTTTCCTCTTTATTACTTCCGCTACGCCGCCTCCTACGTTCCCAAAACCGATTATCGAAATCCTTACCGTTTTTTGTTTTGTTTTCATCTTCACACACTCCAGATTAAATGGACGAGATAACCATGATGCCCTTTTTGTTCACCGTTCGCTCCAATATATTCAAAGCTTCTTTCAGTTCTTCCGTTCCTATCGCACTGAGGGTAACTGAAGCAGAGGATTTCTTATCCACGCCGGGCATGGAAAGAGAAAGCTCCACCACTTCCGCAAATCCCGTGCTGTCTATACTATCTATCATTTTTCTTATATCAGAATGCACTATATGCCCGATTAGCAGAACTACCATAGACTCCTTCAGGCGCTCTTTCCCTATTCTTACCACGTTCACGCCTCTTTCCTTTAGCCCTTCCACCAATTTATCCAATCTCCTTTCCTCTATCTCAAACACCAGTTGAACAGGTATTCTCCCTGAAGGCGTCTTTTTATCCCTTTGATGCAGCACACTGAGAATATTACCTCCAAAATCGGATACCGGCTTCAAAGCGAGTACTAACTGACCTGGAATGTCTTTTAGTTCGATGTCCATGGATACTTTCATTTTTTATTCACACCTCATTTAAACTTCTGCTTTCACTCCTTTTACTCGCACCGGTATTTTTTGGACTGTAAAGCGATAGAGTTTGTCTACCGCAGTAAAATGAATTTCGGGCATTCTGTTATTTCAACGATTTCACACTCTTCTTCCGCCATAATATCCTCGGGTTTTATTTCTTCTGTAATCATATTACTATCTTTTCGCTTTTCTCTTATATTTCTACCACTTCAAACAACTTCTCCGGCTTTTTCAATGCTGTTCCACTCTTTATTGGTACCATCATCTCATCAAGCTTCACAGAATGCACATCGCTCTCCATTCCCAATTGCGACCACACCTCAGCCATCTTATCTGGCATCACCGCCTCCAACCCAATACAAACGGCTTTTATTATTTGCAGCACGTTTTTTACTATTCCCCCACACCTTTCTCTACCTTTCTCACCCTCCTTTATCAAATGCCAGGGCTCTTCTCGTTGAAAAAAACTGTTTCCAAAGTCCGCAAGCTTCATCACTGCATCAACGAGTTTCTTGAATTCGTATTCCTCCACCGCTCTTATCATTTCCTCACTCGTATGCTCTATCTCAGCAAAAACCTCTTCTCCTATGTCGCCTTCGGGAACCTCGCCGAAATTTTTATATGCAAATGATACAACCCGATGAACAAGGTTTCCCAAAATCGCCACTAACTCATTGTTCACACGCATATAAAAGGAATCCCAGGAGAAATCCAACTCCTTCGTGTGGCTTGATTGCGCAACTAAATAATACCTTAACGTATCGGGATGGAATCGTTCTAAGAACTCTGTTGTCCATACCACGTTCCCTCTGCTCTTTGAAAACGTCTTCCCATTTATTTTTACCATACCGGAAGCAACGACTGCATCAGGCAGCGAATAACCCGCTCCTTTTAGCATCGCAGGCCAGAATATGCAGTGATGATATATGATGTCCGTGCCGATGAAATGCACAATGGCTGTTTTGTCTTCTTTCCAATATTTCCTCCATTCCTCCTCATCTTCTCCCTTTTCTTTTATTAAATCTTCAGTAAAGGAGATATACCCAATAGGAGCGTCAACCCAGACGTAAACGACCAGACCATCCCTGCCCGGGAATTTCACGCCCCATTCCAGATTCCTCGTTATACACCAATCTCTCAGTTCCTTCCTCGCCCACTCCTTCGCATAGTTCCTCGCATTCAGAGTACCACCCAATTTGTCTAAGTAGGAGATGAGGAAATCAGAGAAGGAGGAAAGTTTGAAGAAGAAATGTTCCTGCTTCTTGAAATCCGCTTCGCTTCCACAAATTTTGCATCGCGGCTCTATTATCTCTCCGGGCTCTAGATGTTTACCACAGCCCTGGTCACATTCATCACCTCTTGCAATAGCACCGCAGTAGGGGCATTTTCCCTCCACATATCTATCTGGTAGAAACCGCCCGCAGGTATTGCAAAATGCCTGTTTTGTTTCCTTCTTATACACATATCCGTTCTCTATCAACTTCTTTACTATCTCTTCTGTCCTCCTATGGTTGCTTTCCGAGTCGGTTCGTCCATAATAGTCGAAATTGACATTTAGGGTTTGAAAAATTCGTTTGAAATGCTCATGATATTTCTCAACGACATCTTCAGGCGTGATGCCTTGAGCTTCTGCACTCAGCACAATCGGCGTTCCGTGCGTGTCTGAACCGCTTATAAATAGAACATCGTAGCCCATTTTTCGGAGCATCCTCACGTAAATATCCGCGGGGACATAAGTCCTGAGGTGCCCCATATGGCACTCTCCGTTGACATAAGGTAATGCAGAGGTTACCAGGACCGGCTTCTTGATTGGGATTTTCATTTGTTTTTGATAATAGCATCTATATCTTTCAAGAAATAGCTTTAGTTTAGAATACTTTGTTTTGTATTTACATTGGTAAGAAACGTAAAATTTAGTTTAGGTGAACAAAAAGTTTTATATCATTACAGAAAGTGAAATAGGGAGTAGGATTGGAGATAGGTGGAACGATGGCTATGGCGACAAAGGAGCCCAATATACTCATCATTGAGGACAGCGAAAGAATATGCGAGACGTTAAGCGACATTCTTTCGGAGAACGGCTACGAAGTAAAGGTAGCAAATCAGGGTAAGGAAGGTTTAGCTCTCGCAAAGGAGGAAAAATCCCTATTTGCCTGGTAGACTTGAGGCTTCCTGACATTAATGGAATAGATGTGTTGAGGGGGATAAAAGAGGACAATCCCGAAGCTTACACTATTATAATTACGGCTTATGCGTCAAAGGAGAATGCAATAGAAGCTTTAAAGATTGGTGTCCATTCCTACCTTGAGAAACTGAGTGGTTATTCAAGGGAAGAAATAGAAGAAAAGAAGAGCTGGACTGATTTTATAGTGGGAATGAAGGAATATCACGAGGAGAGAGGAAAAGATGGGAAAGAAGTGCCAGCGAAATACAAGTTCAGAGCCGTTGATAAGGGAGGGAATATAAAGACCATTTATCTTAACATGGGAATGATTCCCGGGACAAAAAAGAGTGTTGCTTCCTTCATAGACATCACCGGAAGAAGACAAAAAGAGATATTGGAAGCCCACTCAGAGTTGAGGACTATTCTTTCAGAAACTTCATCCCTTTCCTTCCAAATAGGCGGTGGTTGGACTCCCTCTATCGCTAACAGTGCATGTACTCGGTTCTTCTTTAGGAGGTGTTTTTCATGTAGGCAACTTGCACTTTGCTTTTTGCATTTAATTACTCAAAATCCTGTGGATTTTGAGTAATTGCAGGTCCTCATTTACGCGTCACCATGCTCACTACATCGCCATCTGCGAGCACATGCGAAAGACCCACACGCTGCCCTCCATACTTCACTGACTTACCCCAGATGCGTGCATATCGAAATTTCTCAACGAAATCACGATGAAGGGTAGAGCAGACATCAACGACCGTAGAATCAGTTCTCATGACCAGCGGATGGTCCTTATCCGGTGGCGCACCCTGCGGCTTCATGTAGATGCGTATGAATCCGAGTTCGTTGTAGATTTTGTCTTTCAGAGCATCAATGTTCGTGCCGACAGCCGCAGAAATTGGGAGTGCATCAGGAACTCGCTCCATGCATGCCCGAAACGTCCGCGAATCTGCCAAATCTATCTTGTTTATAACCGTGAGCGCACGGATGTATTTACGATTTCCAATAACCGCATCAATAAGTTCGTCGAGGGTGATGCGTTCTCGTATAAGAACCTCTGCGTTGTGTATTTTGTATTCTGATAGCACAGCTCGGATTGTTTTTTTAGCCAGCTCGAGGTCAACTGTGCTGTTTACTGTAATTCCTCCTCTACTCGCTTTATGAATGACGACCTCAGGTGGTTTTGTATTAATTCGAATGCCAGCATCATATAACTCATTTACCAGTGTATCGAACTGCTGCGGCTGGAAGACATCCACGATGATAAGGATTAGGTCAGCGTTTCGCATTACAGATATTACCTCTTTACCATGCCCTCGTCCTGCCGCTGCACCTGCGATAAGTCCCGGGACATCGAGAAATTGTATTCTTGCACCTTTATAGAGAAGCGTGCCCGGGATCACTTCGAGGGTAGTGAAATCATAATCAGCAACCTCAGCGCTGGTGCCGGTAAGGCAGTTGAGCAGTGTTGACTTACCAACTGATGGAAAACCCACCATGATGACAGTCGCATCGCCTGACTTTTTTACTGCATATCCTTTTCCTTTGCCTGCGGATTTTGCGGTTGCACGTTTTTGGAGTTCGTCCCGTAGTCTGGCGAGTTTCGCTTTGAGCCGCCCGATGTGATGAGAAGTCGCCTTGTTGTAGGGTGTTTTTCTTATTTCGTCCTCTATGTTCTTGATGTCCTCTTCGATGGTCATTCTACCTGATTACTACTCAAAGCTATTTTATTATTAGAGAAAGAAAAATAATAGAAAGGAAGAGTGAAAATTATGAGATGAAAGTTATTGTGCTGGGCTGTGGATTTGGAGGCGTAGAAGTCGCAAGCGAGCTAAGCGAGCTAAGCGAGCTACGAAAGCGTTCAAAGGAACTTGATATTTTCATGGTTGACCGCGGAACGAGACTTGAATACTATGCTGCGCATCCAGAGATATTGAGTGAAAAAGTCACACCAGAGGAGATATCCGGCGATTTAAATAAATTCGCATCGAGAATAAATGTGGAATTCATAAATAAAGCGGTTGTAAACATTGATTTTGAAGCGAAAAAGGTGAAGACTGAAGACGAGGGAGGGGAGATACCTTACGATTTTCTCATTATTTCTATCGGTGCTGAACAGACATTTTTTGGAATCCCCGGAGCAGAAGAGCTATCACACTCCGTTAATAGCTTAAAAGGCGCGATAGAGACGAAAAAAGCGCTTGATAGACTCGATTACTCGAAGAAAATCAGTATTGCCGTTATAGGTGCCGGATTGACCGGGGTAGAAGTTGCCGGCGAATTGGTTGATTACTTTAGGGACAGAGCATCAGCGAAAATATATCTTGTGGAGATGATGCCGAGGATATTGCCCGCTTTTCCCACCGAGAACATAGCCACCTATGTAAGTAAATTCCTCTCTGATAGAAGCGTTGAGATATTGACGGGAACGGCGGTGCAAGAAGTGAGCGAACAGGAGTTAACGTTCAAAGATGGAAGTAAACTCCCATACGATATTATTATCTGGACAGCGGGGATAAAACCAAACGGTCTTCTGGAGAAACTCGATATTCCAAAGGTGAAGGGCTGGCTAAAAGTGGACCCTTATCTTCGTGTGGAAGGCATGAAGAACGTATTTGCGGTTGGGGATACGGTATATTTCGAAAATGAAGGTGTTCGTTCCGGGCAGAATGTAGAGGAGGCAGAACGACAAGCTAAAGTCGCTGCGGAGAATATAATCAGAACGATAAAAAACCTTTCTTTCAAAAAGAAAGCTTTACCAAAGAAATATTATTCTTTATATACAATGAAAGAGGAAAAATTGCGGAGATACCGACCAAAGAACACGGTACAGAACCCAAGAGCTTTTATATCGCTCGGTGATGATAAAGCAGTGATGTATTTCGGTGGAATTATGTTTAAAGCTTTTGCATACCGAATAAAGAAGTTTGTGGAACGGAGGTATAGGAGGAGATTCGGGTAAAGGTAGAAAAAACACGAGATTGCACAAGATAGACACAAGAAAATGAAGCGGGGATTCATGATGCAGGATACAGATACAAGTTAGAGTTGCGTCTTGCATCTTCAATTGTTCTCTCGTGAAAATCCGTGTAATCTTGTGGTTTATAAAAGAGCTAAACAGCTGCCACAATCTTAATAACAAAAATCCCAATAAGCGCAACTGGAATCAATATCATGCCGGTAAAGGCGTTTTTAGTTATAGCGCTGAGTCCTTCCTCTGTTTTCCAGTCAAACTTTCTTAAACTCTTTACAGTGAAGAACATAGGAATGGATAACAGCACGAGACCAATGTATGGGACACCTAAGAACAGAATAGGAATGAAGGCAAGCCATGAACAGACCGTCAACGGTAAATAAAAACTGGCGGTCGTGGTCTTACCAAGTCGAATTGCCAGGTTCCTGCGGTTTATCAGGAGGTCGCACTCGAAATCCGGGATTTCCCTCGTTAATTTCAGCTTGAACACGTCTATCACCCAGGGTAGTGCGACGACAGTGGGAAGCAAACTCACCTGATGCGATTGCAAATAGTAACCGCTGAACACCGTCAGCCATCCCACTCCTGCGGTTAGTGCTATTTCTCCCAATCCGTGGTAAGAGAATCGCAGTCCCCTTGAATATGAGTATGCGATGAATATGCCGAGGAGACCAAGTGGCAAGGTCAAAGGTCCGGTATTCAGGTAAAAATGTAATAGCACGCCGAGGGGTAAAGCAGCGAATACGCATAGATAAGCACCGTTGACCGCCTGTTTCACCGATATACGCCCTTTCACGAATGCGTTAAACCTCCCGCTAACCGCGGTGGAATGAAGAGTGCTTGTTTTTTCTACACGACCAAAATCAATCCCTTTTTGCTTTAAATCGCTGTACACACTGCACGCGTTAAGCACGAAGCAGAAATCTGTTAGCAGGAACACCGCAAGCAGCGAGATTGCGAGCACATGCCAATCAAAAGCATATCCGTCAGCCCATGCTAAGACTGCTCCTAAGAGGAACGGAATCATAGTAGTTGTAAATTTTGGATAACCCGATAGCTCTACCCAGCCGGATAATGTATTATGGTCCATCTTCTGTATCTAAGTTATGTTTAAGATTAAGAGGGATAAAAAGATAAAAAAACCACGAGATTCCGCAAGATGAACCCTCAGAAAAGTATCCCGCACAAATACTTTTTTGACAAGCAATTAACAAAGAAAAGAAAATAAGAAAAGCCCAGTGGACTGCGTATTACACCGCAAAATCCAACTGAGCGTACAACTGCCGGTCCTTGAAATACCGCAACGACATCGCACCCGAAGGGCAATAAGAAGCGCAGCTTCCACAGCCTATACAGCCATCACCGACCTTCGCAACCTTCTTCACTCCGCTTACTACCGTCGCCACGCCGAAAGTAACCACAGGCACCGGCTCTTCCGTCAACTCTATCGCATCAACCGGACACATATCCACGCACACGCCGCACCCTGAACAGATTAGCTCATCAACCACTGAAGTCACCGCAGGCGTCTCAAGGAAATCTTTCGCCAGCAGCACGCATGCCCTCGACGCGGCTGCACTGCTCATCGCGAGGCACTCATCTATCATTGCAGGATAAACCGCAGAACCACAGATAAATACTCCCTCGTTCACCGTGTCAACCGGTGTTAATACCATCTTCGGTCGCTCCTGCTCTTCCATAAAGAATCCGTTTTTCAAAGGAATCATAAACATCTTGCTTAGTCTTTCGTTCTCCTCCGCAGGCATTGTCGGTGTGCTGAGCACCACCAAATCCGGCTTTATCTGTACCTCATCATTGAATATAACATCGTAGATTGAGATAATCCCATCCTCCAATTCCGGTGGCTTCTCCTTATCGTATCTGAGGAATATCACTCCTTTTTCTCTCGCTTCTTTATACAGCACTTCCCACTTTCCGTATGTCTTTATGTCCTGATACAGCACGAAGACATTCGCATCAGGGTTCTTCTCTTTCGCTTTTAACGCACTATCCACCACTTCGATGCTGCTATACTTTGCATTTACCCCTTCCCCTGGCACATCTTGAATCAGCAGGATTATCTTTGCATCAATTTTACCTGCCAGCATGGGCCCAAATTCGCTTAGCGTTACCACGTTCTTCTCTTTTCCATATCCATAGTAACCTTCAGGCACGAATTCCCTCGCTCCAGTTGCGATTACGCAGGCACCAAAATCTATCTCTTCATCCACTCCTTCTCCGGTTATCCTCGCTTTGAACGAACCTGCTCTTCCACGAACATCCTCTTCCTTCGCATTCGTATACACTTTTATTCTCTCGTTACTCGTTACTTTGTCAACAAATTCTTTTAAAACGTCAGCAGCTTGCTCTCCACTTTGTAACTCCGGTATTTCTCTCAAACCGCCTCCCAACTCAGGCTCTTTCTCCACTAAATATACTTCATATCCCGCATCTGCGATGCCAAGTGCAGCATTCATCCCTGACACACCGCCGCCGATGACAAGCGCCTTCGATATCACCGGATACCTCTCAACCGGGATCTCTTCAAGATACTTCGCTCGCTCTACTGCCATTCTTAGCATATCCACCGCTGCTTCTGTCGCTTCTTTCGGCTCGTTCACCCACGCACATTGTTCACGTAGATTCACCATCTCAAGCAAATAAGGATTTAACCCCGCCCTGGCACATGCATCCCTGACCATATCTTCATACTCTCGCGGTGAATATCCTGCAAATACTATTCTGTTCAAACCCTGGTCCACTATTCCACTCTCCATCGCTTCCATCGCCTCTTTCATTGTGTTCGTCTCGCTGTTCACATAAACAACGTCCTTCAATTCTTTCACTTGCTCCGCAACCGCAAGTATATCCACGGATTTCGTCACTTCTCCTTCACAACCACATATAAAAACGCCTATCTTAAACTCTTCACCAACTTCAATAAATTTATGCTCCTCCTGCCCAGGAATTGGCTCCGTGCGCTGTGAGAGCCCCGCAGCCCTTAATGCCGCACCGCTTGCCTGTGCAACGCTTTCCCTTACCTTCATCGGCGCCGTTGCCGTCCCACAAGCGAAAACTCCCGGAACATTTGTTTCCAGCGGGTTCGTCATGCTCGTCTCAATATATCCGTAGTTATCAGTTTTCACGCCCGTTATTTCTGCAAGCTTGCTTAGCCCGCTTAATGTTTTCGATGGCAGCAAACCAACCGCAAGAACCACCATATCAAGGTCAAGTGATTCAATAGTCCCTTTCTCAAGGTTCTCAAACTTAACCGTCAGGGCTCCTTCCTCCGGTATCACCTCCGGAACCCTTGACCTTATATATTTCACTCCGTATTTATCCTTTAACTCCGCCACTAATTCTTCATCTTTTCCAAATACCCTTATATCCATGTAGAAGATGTAAACCTCCATGTCCGGAAATCTCTCTTTCACTTCCCACGCTTCTTTCGCCGTGTACGCACAACACGCCGTAGAGCATATCTCGTTCTCCTGGCACCTCGACCCAACGCACTGAATAAATCCTATCCTTTTCACTCGCTTACCATCCGATGGTCTTAACAGTTCTCCTGTCTCACTCGCAGTAGCAGCTCTGAGAATACCTTCAAAGTCCAGAGAGGCAACAACATCAGGATTTACAAAATCATGGTTTTAAATAGATTTATAAAAGTAAGGTCATAAATAATGAAATTTTCAGGCTCGCTATCGGAAGCTGACAAGAAAAAGGCATCGTATGAGC
>JAGXOS010000053.1 GCA_023659775.1 Methanomicrobia archaeon LH_S14
ATGCGATCCTAATGTTAAGCGGGAGAGGCTGATGGAGCGATGGGTTACTTAACCGAACACGCATGATAGTCACTTGTATCTGTGCAATTCCATGTATATTTGAAACTCTCTGTTCTCTCCACCCCGGGTTTTAACGAAGCAACATAGTCCGATGTCTTGAAATCGTAGTCAACATTTAGTGATGTGTGGCTTGACCTGGCTTCTTTATCCCCCTCGTTCTTTATCTTGTAATATATCGTGCCATCATCATTCCAAATATCAGTTATCACCAGGTCCGGCTCCGGCTCGGGAGTCCCGATTTGTATCTCAACCCAGTCGAGCTGTGTATATCTATCGCCAGCACCACCAGTTGCTTGGAACCAGATTTTCAGATTGTTGACCTCTTCGCGGGTGTCAATATTAAAAGGATACGAATCCAAGGAAATGGTTTCGCATCGATCTGTGTCTGAGGCAGGCAAAGGCTTAAGCGAATATACATCACCCGTTGGATATTCAGGCATAGGCCAGGGTTTTCCATAAACCCACAATCTGGCATCGTCAATATGCCCATTCCGTTGCCATTCAAACTTAAGCGTGACGTCGGTTACGCTTGCCCCAGCCGGGAGTTTTTGGAACTCTAAAACGATGTACCGGTTAACATTGAAGACATATATCCAACTTCTAATATTTTTATGCCTTACGTTGTCTGAGTAAGAAAGCTTGTATGTGCTCAACATAAATGGCATATCTGGATTGGTAGTATCGTAACCAACAATTGGTTTTAGTACAGTGAATGAAGAAGCCTCTACGTATTCTTGATCATCATACATTGGCGGTTCACAAAATACATCTGTATCTGTTGTATCCTCAGCCATCGCTGATGTCGCTCCTGTAAAAATTGATAGCGATACAACAGCTATTAATGCTATTGAGAAAAACCTCTTCGTTTTGTTATTCATTTTTCCTCTCCACGTTTTGTTCTTATTCAATAGAAGCCCCATCCACGCCACACTATACCCCGTACTTAAGTATATGAAGTCTGCCTGATATTATTTGGCATAAAGCTACATAAAAGCTTTTCGTTTTTTCTCTTTCCGCAGTTTTCCTCATCACCATACCACTGCATGACTTCTGTTTGCGAATCATTGTGTTTTGCTATACGAAACCGGGAGCTGACGAAAACAGCGACCAGCGTCTACAACTCATGGATTTCTTCAGCCGCTGTACGGCGAGGTCCACGGCAGCTTCCCGAGACAGTATCCCTTTGGTTGCTGCCTCCTCCAGCACCAGCCGGGTATTACGCCGCAGCTTCTCCTCGATAGCCTGAAATGCCACCGCCTGGCAGGCTCTTTGACACTCCATAGCCGCGCAGATCACGCCACCCGCATTGGCGATAAAATCGGGAACACAGAGCACTCCTTTTCCGTAAAGGTAGCCCTCCAAAAATGCTGCGGTACCCAGCACTCTGCTGGCAACTTTCACACCTTGACCACCCCTGCCGTGGAATCTCAACCTGAGCATTTTAGAAGCTCATTTCTTAGCAAACAACTTCCTTATCTCCTCACCAACTGTCTCGACCTGATGCTCGCCTATCTTTTCTCTGCTCTCTTTTAAGAACGGAATGCCTCTTTCGTATTCCTCAACCCATTCCTTTGCGAATTCGCCGCTCTCCACTCGTTTCAGAGTTTCTTTCATCTTCTCCTTTACCTCCGGTCCGATTATCTTATGACCTACAGACCACATTCCATACTCCGCGGTATTAGAGATAACTTCTGCCATTCTTTTTATTCCGCCCTGCCATACTAAATCAACAATCAATTTCATCTCGTGCACGCATTCGAAATATGCCATCTCCGGCGGGTAGCCCGCCTCTACCAGCACTTCAAACCCGTTCTTCATTAATTCTACTAAACCACCGCATAAAACGCACTGCTCACCAAATAAATCCTCGTAGGTTTCCTGTTCAAAAGTACATTCTAAGATGCCCGCTTTTGTCCAGTGCATTGCCTTTGTCATTGCCAACGCCACTTCTCGTGCTTTTCCCGAAGGGTTTTGTTTTACTGCTACTAAGCCTGGAACTCCAAAGCCGTCTAAATATGCCTTCCTTTCCTCAGTTCCCGGCGCTTTTGGCGCAACCATGATAACGTCCACATCCACAGGTGGAACAATTCTTTTAAAGCAGATATTAAAGCCATGTGAAAACCCGAGTGTTTTTCCTGCTTTCATGTGCTTCCTTATCTGATTCTCATAAATATCCGGCTGTATTTCGTCCGGAAGCAGAATATGAACAATATCCCCTTTTTCTGCCGCTTTGTCTATCCGTAATGCTTCAAAACCGTCCTCTATTGCCTTTTCCCAGCTCTTTCCACCTTCTCTCACACCCACGACCACGTTTATTCCCGAGTCACGCAAGCAGTTTGCCTGTGCATTTCCTTGTGCACCATATCCCATCACCGCTATTGTTTTATCCCTTAAAATACTCTCATCTACATCCTCATCATGTAATATTTTCATGTTATTCTCCTCAATTTTTCAATCAACTTCTCAATACGCCTCAACAATATTTCTACCGCATCCTTATCCATTTCATTCTCGTAGAAGTTCCTATGTAAAGCATTTGCATCACCAAAAAATACCACAATTTCCTCATCTCCCCTCTCCCTTGAAATTCTGCTCACGGTAGACCATATATCGCCATGTCTCTCCAACTTTAATCCCCTGCCCGCCGCTATTCTCTTCACTGCGAGCGCAGATGCCCCCCATAACTTCTCCGATGTTTGCACCAAATCCCCTTTGTTCAACAATTCTTTTGCTTCCTCAATATATTTATTCACCACAAGCTTTTGCGGCAATGTGATTGAAGCAGCTCCCATGATTATTCTCCTCTTATGCTATGATTGTTACAATGGTATATATAAAGAATACTTATGTTATTGCTGTTGCGCCTATCTCTCCACCCCTGCACCTATCCCAATCGCCGTAACCCCCGTCCTGAACAACTGTTTCACGCCAAAATGGCGCATCAAATCCACGAACCTGTCTATCTTTTTCGGCTCTTCCGTAAGTTCCAGTGTTACAGAATCCAACGCAGCATCCAATATTTTCGCTCCGTACGATTCCGCAAGCTGCATTACCTCCGAGCGAGCTTCTGGATCCTTTACATGCACTTTCAGCAGGCACAAATCGCGGATAATCGCCTCGCTCTCTTTCAAATCCACCACCTTTACCACTTCTATCAGGTTGCTGAGCTGTTTCCTTACCATCTCCAACTCGCTCTCTGAACCTTCTATCGCCACCGTCATCCTTGATAAACCCTCCTTCTCGCATGGAGAGACTGTAAGTGAGGTGATATTGATTCCTCGCATCGTGAACATGCCCGACATTCGCGTTAGCACTCCCGGATTATCCTCCACCAATAACGAAATTATATGTGTTTGCATCTTTCCGTTCCTATCATTCTCGTTATACTACCTCCTGGAGGAATCATGGGCAATACCTTATCCTCCTTGCCTACAATCATATCAAGTACTGCGGGTTTTCCTGACTCAAATGCGTTATTTAATGCGTCTTTCAACTCTTCCGGCTTTTCCACTCGCTCTGCATAGCATCCAAACGATTCCGCCAGCTTAACAAAATCCGGCGTTATTCCCAGACCCGATTGAGAATATTTCTTATCGAAGAACAGCTCCTGGAACTGCCTTATCATTCCCAAATATCTGTTGTCAAAGATGCACACCACAACGGGTATGTCGTTCTCAACGCAAGTAGCCATGTCCTGACAGGTCATCAAGAAACTTCCGTCACCCGCTATATCCACCACTTTCTTATCTGGTGCCGCAACTTTCGCTCCTATTGCTGCGGGGAATCCGAATCCCATTGTCCCCAGCCCGCCAGAGGATATAAACGTGCGAGGCTTCTTCGTCATGTAATAATACGCTGCAAACATCTGACACTGCCCCACTTCTGTTGTGACGATTGCATCATCATCCAGGAGTTTGCTGATTTCTTTTATTAATATATCTGATACAGACGCCCCTTCCCTTGATATATCTTCTACGCACGAATCACATGCCTCGTGCATCTTTTTTATTCTCTTCTCCCATTCGCTCCCGGTCTTCTTTTCTCTCTTTTTCTCCAGCAACTTTAATATTCCCGACAGCGCAAGCTTCACATCTCCTACAATTGGTATATCCACCTGCATGTTCTTGTTTATCTCTGCGGTATCTATGTCCACGTGTATTATAGTAGCATCCGGAGCGAACTGGTCTAATTGCCAGCCCGTGGTTCTATCGCTGAATCTTGTCCCTAAGGCGAGCAGAGCATCGCATTCGTTAATCGCTCTGTTCGCATAGAGCTGTCCATGCATTCCTGCCATGCCCAGGCAGAAAGGATGATTCTCTGGTATAGCTCCTTTACCCATAAGCGTTGTTACTACGGGAGCACCAAGAAAATCCGCTAAATGACGTAACTCCACCGCAGCATCCGCGCTGATAACACCTCCGCCTGCCAGTATAAGAGGTCGCTCAGCATTTGCTAATATCTCAACAACTCGCTTTATTTGCACTTGATTCGGCTTTATATTCGGTTTATAGCCGGCAAAAGTCTCCTTCGGATGTAAATCCACCTCCGCTACGCCTGCTAATATGTCCGTTGGCAGGTCAACCAAAACAACCCCCTTCCTTCCAGTATTGGCAATATAAAAGGCATTATGGATGATCTTAGGTAAATCGCTCGTTCGCTTTACGAGGAAGTTATGTTTCGTGATGGGCATGGTGATAGTGAAGGTGCTGGCTTCCTGGAATGCGTTTGTGCCTATTACAGAGGTCGGCACCTGCCCTGTTAATGCCACCACAGGCGAAGAATCCATGTTTGCATTCGCCAGCCCGGTAACGAGGTTCGTAGCACCGGGACCAGAAGTGGCGATACAAACGCCTGTTTTACCTAACACCCTTGCATAGCCGTCAGCAGCGTGTGCAGCGCATTGCTCATGCCTCATTAATATGTGCCTTATCGCCTCTTCCTTGTACAGCACATCGTACAAGTCTAACAGAGCTCCTCCGGGTATTCCAAAGGCTACTTCCACTCCTTCGTCCTTCAACTCCTCCACTACTATTTCCGCACCGCTTAACTTCTCTCTTGTCATTTCTCTTTTCCCCTTATGCCCTTTTATATCTGTGATAGTATAAGTTATCTCCTTTAAAGTTTGTTTATAATAAAAAGAAATAAGAAATAGAAATAAAATGATAATCGCCGAAATTACTGTCATTCCAATAGGAACAAAAACACCGAGTGTAAGTAAATACGTGGCAAAAGCAGTGGATGAGCTGAAAAAATTAGGATTGAAACCAGAACTTACAGCTATGGGCACCATATTTGAAGCGGAAGATATCTCTTTGATTTTAAAAGCGTTTGAATCCGTGCATGAATCGGTTTTCGAGCAAGGTGCTGAAAGGGTGGTTACAACGTTAAAGATAGACGAGAGAAGGGATAAAAAGGGGTCAATAAAACAGAAGGCGCGCTCAGTAACCTCTGTTTCACATTAATGCTTAGAATAGATAAATTTTATAATATAATGATAAGAATAACTTTCCTTCCAGATGGTGAAAGTGTTTATGTAGAAGAGGAGATTTAAAATCATGAAGGCTGCTGTTGCACAAGTCAAGCTTTATACCGAGATAGATGCCAATTTAATATTTTGCGATCTTAGATATGGGTGTCCTTACATCCCGCTGAAGTATCTCGAGTATCTTATTATCTACTTTACTCACCATCATTTATTCATAATAGAGTCAATTACATAAAGCTTCCGAATCTTCAGAAAATCCCGTTAATATCCTATTTTTCCGCAAACAACCTATTTAAGGATGTATAAGAAATAAATAATTATTTATGTGCTCGATATCCGGCTATTTTTCTGATGAAAAAGTGCCGACGCGTATCGTTACCGATATGCTCAAAAAGACAGAGCATAGAGGTCCAGATGCGCATGGATTGTATGCAGATGGGGAGATTCAAGGGAGTAGAGAGATAAGCGATTTGGAAAGCAGTGAAAAGGCAAAAGTGTGTCTTGGGCATTCGGGATTGAGCATTGTTAGCGGAGATGAAGATGCGATACAGCCATTTCAGTCTTGTGATGGCTCTTTATCGCTGGTGCACAATGGCGAGATATACAACAGTCAAGAATTAAGGGGACTATTGAGTAAAGACCATACAATAGAAGATAAGGATAACGGTAGCGAGATTCTATTGCATCTAATAGAGGAAATCTATGATGGCAATCTGCTGAGAACCGTGCAGTCTGTCGTAAAGATGTTAAACGGCATGTATACCTTCGCAGTCACAGATGGCGATGAGGTCGTAATCGCAAGGGACCCGATCGGTATAAAGCCGATATATTATGTGGAAGAGGACGGGGGTGTCTATTTTTGTTCTGAGCAGAAGGGACTTTATGATATTGAAGGCGAAATCAGAAGGATCCCTCCTGGAAAGATATTGAGAGCAAATAAAGATGGAATCTCTATACATCAGGGCGTGAGAATCGAGCGACCGCAAATTGATATTACAAATTTCGATGAAGCTCTGACCTTGTATAAAGGTGCTTTAACTGATGCGGTTGAGAGGATGTTAAGGGGCTTAAGCGTGGATAAGGTAGGGATGATATTCTCTGGCGGCGTGGACTCCGTATTGATAGCAAAGCTCATATCTGACTTCGGATGGAATCTCAGATGTTATTGCGTTGGTAAAAAGGACTCAGAAGATGTAAAGAATGCGGAAAGGGTAGCCAACGATTTGGGATTGAATTTACGCGTGATTCAGATAGATGAGCGAACCGTGAAAGCAATACTACCCGAGGTCATCGAATCCATCGAGATGAATGGTCTCCTTCAGGTAGAGGTCGCGGTTACGATGTATCTTACGGCAAAGGCGGCATCTGAAGACGGAATAAAGGTGATGTTCACGGGACAGGGTGCGGATGAGTTATTCGCAGGTTACTGGTGGTATAAGGAAGTTGTAAGGAAAGAAGGATTTTTAAAATTACACAACAAAATGTGGGAAGACATTGACTTAGCATACGACGAAACATTTGAGAGGGAAGACAAGGTTACAATGGCGAATTCCGTCGAGTTACGCGTTCCATACCTGGATAGAAATGTTGTACAATGTGCGATGAGAATTTCTCCAAGACTTAAGATAAAGGATGAGGGGGATTCAACCAGGAAATGGGTTCACAGAAAGGTTGCTGCTGCACTTGGTGTGCCGCACTATACAGCATATCGGGGAAAGGATATGGCGCAGTCAGGGTCGGGCATACATGGTCTGGTAAAGAAGGTTGCAGAAGAATATTTTGAAGGGAAAAAGGTTGATGATGTTGAGCTCGCTGACAAAGGTTCGAACTACCGATACCTGGATGAGGATTATGGAACGCCGGAGATGCGGGCATATATGCAAGAGATAACAAAGGCCAATCAATGCCTTGGGGGATAGATAAATCGGTCAAGAAGAAGTTTGATTTCTTTCAGGCAATAAAACCCTTTCTGCCTTAAATCCCAATTCCGGCGAAACGACCCATATAATCTCTAACATAAAAACTTATTGAGAATTTAATGTTCTCAATTGAATATCCCCAACTCCCTCCTGGCTCATTTATTTTAGATATTATGGCATCATTTGGCATTTTTGAATATTCTAATTCTACGCTAATGTTATCGTCGGATATCTCAAGCTTTTTTAGTTCTATTTGAATATCTTCCATTAAGTCACTAAGTCGTGGGCGTCTCCATTGTTGGGCATTATCGCAAAACACGAGCAAGAAACCAAAAGGAAACTCTTTGGGTGATAGCAGACCTCTTTTTGCCATAAATATTTCTCGATAGATCTCCGGGGTGTGCAGAGTCATAGAAAGTGCTGCTTCTCTCACTATTATCTTCTTTTCTGGAGGAAGATTTTCGTATGAGCAGTGCAGTAAGATTAATGCGCTGAAAAGACCATGATTTTGATTCTTTACTATTTGCTGGATTAGTGTCTTTGTTATGTTTTGTTTCACATCTCCCCCTATTCGCTCACAGATCAAATCGCACAGAATTGTTTTATAATAATCAAAGATCCCATCATAAATCCCCAGGAAGTTACCCCATGGAATCGTAAGTCGTAGTTCTTTCAAAAGTTCCTCTGGTGTTATTTCACTTACCTCATAATGAAAATCCCTTTTAAGAAAAGCCGCCTTGAGGTAGCTACCAAGCAATTTGTTAGTTTTCTCGATGGGGTAAGCAATGTCATGGAACATGGAACTTAAAAACCAGCAGGTAATAACCTGGTCCAGCAGCTCTTCGTTACTTCCAGAACACCCTTTCTCCTTTAAGTATTCGACTAACAAATTTTGGAGATTACCACTGCGGTTTATCATGTAATAGCCCAAGAGAAATACTTGAAATTGATGTATAAAATGGTCCCTGTATCGTATATCCATTCTTAATAAACCCTCAAAACGCTCTAAATCTTCTATAATTCCAATATAGTCATTGCTTAACTTTAATGCATAATTTGATGTTTCTTTTATATGATTTACTACTTTTCCATATATCTTGCCAATTCCTATTATATCTCGGGCAAGTGTATTAAAAGCGAAACATTTTATCCTCTCTGCCACATCCTTATTTTTTCCCCCTTTAATTTCTTCGGCGTTTAAAAGTTCTGTCTTTTTAGTAGCTCGCTTCCAAATATTCTCATATACCTTTCCTTTGAAGCGTAAAAAGTTTCGAGCGATTGCGAGATATATCCGGCAAAATCCACTAAAAGCTTCTCATGATTTTTATTAAATAGTATAATTTTTTCTCCTTTGCTGATCATTGCTTTAATTTCTTGCATATTTTTAAATAAGCTCTTAAGTTCTTCACGATTTCCAATTTTAAGGCTTTCCTGGTGGTTCCCAATTTTAACCAGACCCCGGACTTCTCCACCCCATTTCAAAGGTACTTCGATTATTGATCCAGATACTTCCTTTATTTCTGGCTCAGCCATTCCACGCCATTCTTCATGACATACAACCTCATCTAATACTTTATTGTCTTTTAGCCTCAAACTACAATTAGCAATATCGCCACTATGGACAACACAGGCGGTTATACCCATGGGCAGCATTTTGTTCTCGATTAACCTTTTTCGTTCCTTCCAGGAAAATTTGAGGTCCCTATCCTTCTCTAAGTTCTCGGTGAATTCTTTCAAGTTATTCTTTTCTTCTCTTTCTTCTTTTGTAAATGGTGGTCTTACCGGCACGTAGTACTTAACCATATCTTCTTTGAGTTTATAACCACTTTCCCCACTGCCATCAGCAATTCTTAATGCCTTACCTCCTTCTTTCTCCTTGGCTTCGTCAAGTAGAAATATAGAAAAAGACTTCACTTCCAAATATTTACTTCCCATATCTACCACTTTTCTTAAAAATATTTCAATGTCAGAGGTCTCAACAGACGCTTTCATGATTTCTTTAGCTATTTCTTTTGTCTTCTTTTCACGCTCGCTATCAGATAATTCCGCCTCCTTGAATAGTTTCTCAGCCTCGTTAAGCATTTCATTATGAACTTGATACTCGCATCCAAATCCCTCTTGAGTTTTGGTCATACTTCTTTTATTCTCTATCTCTACTTAATAACTTAAAAATATAAGAAGGATATGGAGCATAGAAAATGAGAATAAACATCGTGCAGACGAACTATGATCCAACGGACATAGAAAGGCTTAAGAAAGTATTGGGCGACCTGGAGGGGATAACCTGCTTTCCAGAGTGTTTTGCACTCGGAAGAAGTGGTATTGAAACATTGCAGTATTTGAACAAGGTTAGTGATGAAACGAAAAGCATTGTAGAGGCGGTTAAAAAGACTGGGAAAACAGCTATACTTCCGCTAATCGAAAAGCATCCGGTTATGCGGAATAGATTTTATAATACAACCTGTATCATTCACAATGGCGATGTAATCGGGACATACAAACGAGTGGTCATACATCCGATGGAGAAACCGTTTATTCAATCGGGCAAGGAATTCCCGGTATTTGAGCTCGATGATATTACTTTTGGTGTCCTGATATGTTTTGAAATTGCGTTTCCAGAACTCACGAGGGTAATTGCGCTTAAAGGTGTCTCGGTCATTTTTGTCCCAGCAAGCGCACCAAAAGAGTCGGACTATTTATGGGAAGCGAGACTGAAAGCGCGCGCCATTGACGATCAACTGTTTGTAGTTGGCGTAAATAGATGTGGAAAGATAGGAAATGAGCAGTATCTTGGGAAAAGTATAGTTGTATCACCCCGTGGAGAAGTGATATATGCGTGTAAAAACGAAGAAGAGATTGCATCCGTTGAGCTCGATTTGGATGAGATCATAA
>JAGXOS010000054.1 GCA_023659775.1 Methanomicrobia archaeon LH_S14
AACGATAATTTAACTGCACGAGAGGTCGTAGAGGGGGTAAAAAGTGAAAATATATCCTGTGAGGAGTTAGTGTGGGAGATATACGAGAGAATAGAAAGAAGCGAATTAAATGCTTTTATCACTGTAAACAAAGAGAACGCGGTTGAAAAAGCGAGAGAAGTGGATAAGAAAAGGAACGAAAAGGAATACAAGCGGAAAAAGCTGCTTGGCGTGCCCATAGCCATTAAGGATAGCATATCTACAAAGGGAATCCAAACCACGTGTGCATCCAAAATTCTTACCGGTTATATCCCACCCTACGACGCCGCGGTAATAGAAGCACTAAAGCGTGAAGGAGCGATAATTATAGGGAAAACAAACATGGATGAGTTCTGCATGGGGACTTCAACCGAAACGAGTTATTATGGACCAACGAGAAACCCGCATGACCTCGGCAGGGTGCCGGGGGGCTCTTCAGGAGGTAGTGCTGCGGCAATATCAGCAGGAGAAACTGTTCTTGCTCTTGGTTCTGATACTGGGGGCTCTATCCGATGCCCTGCTTCTTTCTGTGGTGTGGTTGGGCTGAAGCCCACTTACGGGCTTGTATCGAGATATGGACTCATTGCATACGCAAATTCGCTTGAACAAATAGGACCGATGGCGTCCACTGTAACAGACACTGCATTGCTCTTGGAAGTGATATCTGTGAAGGATGCACGGGACAGCACGCAGGTAAAGATAAAGAATAATGCTGCATCGAACTACCTCGCTTCTTCGCTAAACGGGAATGGAGATGCAGATATAGATAAAGAGGTCAAGGGAATGAAGATAGGGGTTCCAAAGGAGTTCATCGAGGGTGTTTCTCCGGAGGTTGAAAAATCCGTTTGGAACGCGGTGCACAAATTCGAGGATTCCGGTGCAACATACGAGGAAGTAAGCATGCGAGGCCTGAATCTGAAATACGCACTCGCTTCCTATTACATCATTGCAATGTCTGAAGCATCGTCAAATCTTGCGAGGTTTGACGGGCTGAGATATGGACTCAGGACTGCAAAGGACGAGGACTGGCACACTACCTTTTCAAGGATAAGAGGCGAGGGATTTGGTGAGGAAGTGAAAAGAAGGATTATTCTTGGCACCTATGCACTTTCCGCAGGTTATTACGGCAGATATTATTTGAAGGCGTTAAAGGTGCGCACGCTAATAAAAAACGAATTTGAGGATGCGTTGATAAAACATGATATATTAGCGATGCCAACGATGCCTTTTGTTGCTTTTAAGCTCGGCGAGAGAATAAAAGACCCTCTCTCTTTGTATCTCGCGGATGTTAATACGGTGCCTATTAATTTGGCTGGTGTTCCTTCTGTCTCTATTCCCTGTGGTTTTTCAAATGGATTGCCAATAGGCTTACAGCTCGTTGGCAGACATTTTGAAGAAGATAAGATATTGAAGGCGGCTTTTGTTCTCGAGCAGGTATAAAACCACGAGATTTCACAAGATAAAGATGAAAACAGGTTTGGCGGATTTAGAAGAAAAGAGACAACAAGGGCATTTGATGGAGCCGGGAGAAGTCTTGCAGGCGTTTCGCACCTCTGAAGAAGGACTCACCTCCGCAGAGGTAAAAAGAAGGCAAGAAAGGTATGGTATGAATGAGATAACAGAAGAAAAGAGAATTTCTATACTTAAAATCTTCCTCTCGCAATTCAAAAATGCTCTTATTCTTATACTTCTGGTTGCTACGGCGATATCAGCGGCAATGGGAAACGTTATAGATGCGACGGTTATATTCGCAGCTGTCTTTCTTTGTGTGATATTGGGCTTCTTTTTTGAATACAGGTCTGAAAAGGCAATTAAAGCGTTAAAAGAGATAGCAGCGCCTACTGCAAGCGTTATAAGGGAAGGGAACGAGGTAAAGATACCCTCTAAGGAGATAGTGCCCGGTGATATTCTGGTACTGCGGGCTGGAGACCGGGTAGCCGCAGACGCAAGATTATTCGAGGAAGTAAATCTGAAGGTGGACGAGTCGCCATTAACAGGAGAATCGAGAGCAGTGAAAAAGGGAGTATCAGTGCTCGATGAGGACGTGACAATCGCAGAGAGGAAAAATATGGCATATTCGGGGACGACAGTGACGTATGGAAGAGGAAAAGGCGTGGTAACTGCGATAGGTATGGGAACAGAGCTCGGGAAGATTGCGAGGATGCTGGTAGGGGCAAAAGAAGAAGAAACGCCGTTAGAAAGGAGGATAAATGAAATCGGAAGATGGCTAAGTGTGATATACGTGTGTATTTGCGCAACTATATTTGTGCTTGGCGTGCTCAGTGGACTTTCTCTCTTAGGGATGGTTATATGGAGCATAAGCTTAGCGGTGGCGATAGTGCCGGAAACTTTGCCTCTTATCATTACCGGGACACTGGCGTTGGGGGTGCAAAGAATGGCGAGGAAGCGAGCGATAGTAAGGAAGTTACCGGCTGTTGAAACTTTAGGCTGCATAACCGCGATATGTTCAGATAAAACAGGCACGCTGACAAAGAACGAAATGACTGTCCGTAGAGTTTATGTTGGCGAAAAGATGATAGAAGTTACGGGTGCGGGGTACGAGCCAAAGGGCGAATTTTTCTCGCAAAACAAAAAAACAGAACCAGGCGAGGACGAAAGCTTGAGAATGGCGTTTCAAATCGCGGCGCTGTGCAACGACAGCCGATTGAGAAAGGAAGGGGATGGCCATAAGATAAATGGAGACCCGACCGAAGGTGCGTTAGTTGTAGCAGCGGAGAAAGCAGGTTTGAATAAGGACGATTTGGAGGAGAGATACAGGAGAGTGGGCGAGATACCGTTTGAACGTGAAAGGAAGAGAATGACCACGGTTCATCAGGATTTGGTAGAAGGTAAAAAAGTGGCTTACGTGAAGGGTGCACCTGAAGTATTGCTCGACCTTTCCACCGGTATTTATCGCCATGACGAAGGAAAAGCAGTAATAGAAGAGATAACGGAGGAAGATAGAAGAGAGGTGCTAAATGTGAGCGATAAGATGGCTGCCGACGCATTGCGGGTAATAGCAGTAGCGTATCGAGATTTACCCGGGGAAGAAAAGGAGGAATACAATGCAGTAGAAAAAAAACTCATTTTTGCAGGACTGCTTGGAATGACCGATCCACCGAGAGAAGAGGTGAAGGATGCGATAGAGCGATGTAAAAAAGCTGGAATAAAGCCAATTATGATAACCGGCGACCATAAGCTAACTGCAATGGCAATCGCCAGGGAACTTGGTATGACATCGTTTAGCGAGGATGAAAAAGTGCTGACAGGGGCAGAGCTGGAAAAGATGAGCGAAGCTCAGCTTGAGGAAATTGTTGATAACCTCGTTGTCTATTCAAGGGTGTCACCTGCGCACAAGTTGAGGATAGTAGAGTCGCTGAAGAGGAAGGGGAACGTGGTTGCGATGACAGGAGACGGAATAAATGATGCGCCGGCTTTAAAAAGGAGTGATGTAGGTGTAGCGATGAACTCAGGAACCGAGGTAGCAAAAGAAGCATCTGATATGGTATTAACTGATAATAATTTCGCCACCATCGTGGCTGCGATACATGAAGGCAGAGCCATTTATGATAATATGAAGAAATATCTTGTATATCAGCTATCTTATGCCTTTGCAGAGGTATGCCTACTGGTGGGTGCTTTCTTCTTCGGTTTCTTCTTCTTCGGAGTGCCTTTGTTGGCTCTTATTCCTATACAGATATTGTGGGCGAATCTGGTAATAGAAGACCTGCCAGCAATGGGCTTGGGTATTGACCCCCCGGACCCGGATATAATGGAAAGGAAGCCACGAGACCCAAAGGAGCGAGTATTTACAAAAAGAACGCTTCACCTGCTAATACTCATGTCCGCGGTGATATTCATCGGATGCCTGGGGGTATTCTTAAAATATCTACCGGGGTATGGGTATGGTACGGGAACAATAGGAGATGAGGTTCTATGGAAGGCGCAAACGATGGTATTCGCAACGTTCATTCTATACGAGATGATAAACGCATTTAATTGCCGTTCGGAAAGACATTCTCTGCTAAGAGTTGGCATTGGCTCAAATAAATGGTTGATATTTGGCGTAATAGGCTCTATCATACTCATGGTCATCGCAATACAAATACCATTCACCGGAGCGTTCTTTCATACAACGCGATTAACCATTCTCGACTGGAGTATTGCTCTCGCCACGAGTATTACTATTTTCGTTATGGTGGAGGTTTGGAAAGCGTTGAATAGAAGGAATGATGAAAGAAGTGGAAATAAAAGAAAGAGTAGCGCTTAAAATTGGCTATCTTGGAACTAACTACCACGGTTTTCAGATTCAGCCTCATTCTGAGGTGCCAACCATAGAAGGTGAACTCTTCGAGGCATTAAAGAAACTCGATATTATTGAAGACAGGAAAGCGGCAAATTATTCCTCCGCAGGTAGGACCGATAAAGGAGTGCATGCGCTCTCGCAAGTTGTTTCCTTTGACACCTCAAACCAGAACGTGACCCCTCGAATGATAAACAGTATGCTTCCGGACGATATATGGGTGGTTGCTCTTGCAAAACCGCATCCCGGATTCAACGCACGCAAGGATGCTTTAAGTCGTGAATACAGATATTTTTTATTTTTAGCCGATGAATTTTCTGACCTGGACATAGCTCTAACTCGCATGCGAGTGGCGTCAGAACTGCTTATCGGAACACATGATTTCTCTAACTTCTCTCAGCACGAGGCTGAAAGTCACTCACCGATAAGGGAGATAAAGCGGATAGAGATAGGAAAAAGAAAATCGTTTGTCATCATAGATATAGAAGCAAGCGGCTTTCTGCGTAAGATGGCAAGGAAAATAGTTTCAGCGCTGAGAATGGTTGGCAGTGACATGAAGGACAAAAGATGGGTGGAAGACCTGTTGGAACTGCGGGTAAAGGAGCAAATTGAACCTGCACCTGCTTTCGGGCTCCTTCTTAAAAACGTTTCATATCATGGGCTCGAATTCGTAGAAGATGAATATGCGAAGAGGAGAATACTAGAACGACTAAAGAAGGATTTGTCTTTCCATGCCACGCTTGCAGAGGTGTTAGAGGATATGGTGTAATTTTAAATTTAAATTTAAATTTAAATATATTCAAAATCATTTTTAAGAAATATGGTGAAGAAGGATAAAGCGGTACAGCGAAAGAAAGAGCAGGTGAAAAAGCTTGTAGAAGGAGCAGCTATGGGTTTAGGTTTTTTCGTCTTGTTTGGCATTATGATAATCCCGGGGCTCAGGGAAGGAATGGGCACTGCATTGGATGTCGTTCTTGGTCCTCTCGCTGCCTTCGTGGGTCCTGATAATTTTTTAATTACCATTATCATTTTAGCCGTGATTACAGGTATCTATACTTCGGTGATACAGAAATACACGATGAATTGGGAGCTGATGGCGAAGTCGAAGGAGTATCAAAAGCAGATAAGGGAGCTTCAGAAGGAATTAATGGAGGCAAAAAAGGAAGACAACAAGCATAAGATAAAGAAATTAGAAAAGAAGAGGGCGGAGGTGATGAGAAAGCAAACACAATTTTCCGGTGAGATGTTCAGGCAGCAGATGAAGCCCATGGCTTATATCGGTATTATTACGATACCTATATTCATGTGGATATGGGAATATGTAGGAATGTACTCAGGTGGAGCGGTGATTTTTCCTTTAATAGGTGCTAAGGACCTCTCAGATAGTTTTATATTCAGTTTTCCTTACTGGGTGCTCTGGTATATGATATGCTCGATACCAATAACGCAATTGATAAGAAAGGCGATTGGCATAAAGAGTGGGATGTAGAGTAGAAATGAAAAAGAAAGTTGAAGAGATTATGACAAAAGAGGTAATTACGGCAAAGGAGAACGATACATTACTGGAAGTTGCGAGTGTATTAAAAGAGAATAAAATAGCAGGGGTTCCGGTTCTCAATGAGCAGGAGGAAGTAGTTGGGGTGGTTAGTGAGGCGGATGTTCTAAAGCTCCTGGAGAATTTTCACTGGTACACATCTATCTTTACGGCTCATGACCTTATGCATGTATTTGGCGAGGACTTACACAATATACAGCAAGATATAGAAAAAGCGAGCAAGATGAAAGTGAAGGACGTGATGTCAAAGAATCCTCGAACTATACCGCCGGATACGTTAATTGACGATGCGGCACAGATTATGCACTCAACGGGATTTAATAGATTACCCGTTGTGGACGAAAAGGGTAAGTTAGTAGGAATAGTTGCCAGAGCAGACATAATCAGTTCGCTTTATGAAAAATAAATTATAGACACAGATTAACGCTTGTGGGCTCTGCCCACATCCTCGCAAGCCCTGAAAGGGCTTAATTAACACAGATGATAAAAATCAATAAAAATAAGGGAGAAGGAAGGGGAATGCAAACAAAAACAAATGTTAAAGTCAAAGAACTGATGACAACTGACGTTATAGCGTTCAAGCTCAACAATAGCATTCGCCACGTAGCCGAGACGTTTAGAGCGAATAGAATTAGCGGGGCGCCGGTGATTGATGACCAGAGAAAGGTTATCGGCATAATCAGTGAAGCGGACATCATGAGATTGACTGCAACGGTTCCCTTTCCTGATATAGACCCACTTAATCCTTTCCCTGTATTCTCTCTATCTGGCTATATGAAGAAGGTAAAGAAAATTCCAGATGAAATTGCCACACTGTTCGAGGGATATGTAAAGGACGTGATGTCAAAAAAACCGATAACGATTTCGCCCGAAGACTCCATTTCAGATGCTGCTCGGATAATGCATAAAAACGATTTTAACAGGATTCCTGTGGTAGATGAAGAAGGTAAATTGGTGGGGATAATAGCAAGAGGGGATGTTATTAGCGTTTTTGCAAAAAAGAGCAAAACAAAGTAAAATCCTCTGTTTTAAAAGAGATAAGGGCCTGCTAACATGAAAGCGATAGAGGAGGCGATAAAAATTGCGATTGTAGCGGTAATTGCCGTTGAAATTTTTTCTTTCTTCCTTTCATCCTTTATACCTATCCTCAGCATGGGATTCAGCATCTCGCGAAATACGTAGCCGCCGTCAAGAGGAATAGCAGGCAGACAGTTAAACAGTCCGACATAGAAATTTATCCAGCCTATCCAAAATAGCACGTCTGCAACGACAAAAATACCACCGCCCAAGAATGACACTGCGCCTACCGGCTCGTATAAATGAGATAAAAGAGGATTAAAGCTGCTGAAGCCCACAGGAAGAGGTAAAAATGGCAACAGTGTCAACCATAACCAGCCACTTGTTGAAAGAGACACAAGAGAAGAAGGTATGCTTTGTAAACCTTTCAGATAGCCTTTTGCAGGAAAATCCTCTACACGCATTCCCAAAGGATTATTTGCAACCACAACGCCTAAGAAACCGATTTTGTCATAAGGCGATTTTTCTAACTCCACAGAAAATATTTTATCTTTTGTTTGCACTTCTATTACTTGCCCGGGTACCGTGTGATTCATAAAATTCTGAAAATCTTCAGAGTAATCTATCTTCTCTTTATTCATTCTTATTATGGTCATTCCTGGTTTTATGCCTGCATTAGACGCTGGGAAACCTTCCACAACCTCCACTATTCTCATTCCTTCGCTCTCATAACCTCTTTCCACTATTATTTCTCTTTCTTTTCCTTTTTTATCCAACACATCGAGAAACACCTTCTCTTTCTCTTCTATCGCTTTATTCATGTCCTCTAAATTTGTAACCCCCGATCCGTCAACCTTTGTGATGAACATCCCCTCCGCAATCTCCAATTTCTCGGCTGAACTCCCCTCTGCAACGCCATAAACATAAAACATCTTATCGCTAACAGGCTGAATAGCGAATAAAATGGAAAAGAAAAGAGCAAATGCAATTAACGCCACGAAGAAATTACTCGTTACACCTGCGGATAGTATGCGGGTTCTTTCACGTGCAGTTGCTACTTTTCTCTTTTCTTCTTTTCCTGCTTTTTCACCAAATAGTTGCTCACTGTCAGGCTCTGCAAATGCTCCTATCGGCACCACTGCGACTAAAAGCCCCATGGATTTTACTTTTACTTTCTCTACGGTGCTCAATACCGCATGGGAAAGCTCGTGCACTACTAATGCAACAACAAAACCAATCCACGCACACAAAGGTATGAACTCGTTTAACCCGGGGATAAGCAGCCAGTTCCTTGGCGCATTGAGCTCCGTTGGCTCCGGCTGCACCGTAAATGTTGCATAAGCGCCGAGTAATACAAGAATAAACATGAAAGTCATGGCTATAAGCACTAAAATAGTGCCGATGTTGGCATAAGTCCTCCAAAACCTTTTCCTTAACTCGCCTTCTGCCAGTCTCTCCAATAACTTCTCCCCTCTCTGCGTCCTTATCATCAGAATAGGTCCGAATGTAGAGATATTATATCGCTGCAAAATGCCCTTTCTATTGAGAACTAGCACAATAAACCAGTAAATCAGAAAGATGTACAGCGCCAGTGTCAGATAGTACGAATCCATTTATATCTCCCTCTGCCTCCCGTTGTAATTGCTCAATATCATGTGGATTATAAATTCCAAACTCCAAATCCCAAAAATCAAACAATAGCCAATACAAAAATCCAAATGTTCAAAACAGACCTGGCAAGTTTTGAATTTGGTGCTTGGGTTTGGATTTTTCCACTTTTTATTGAGCATGCTTATGAAAGAATACAATTTTTCTTTTGATAAACCTTTTCTTTAAACCCATTTAGAAAAAGAGTTTACAAACCTTTTTGCAAGCAAAAAGCTTTACCAAAAAATAAGTTTCTTTGATCAAATCAAACTTTCTTTTAAAAAGAAAGTTTGTATGATCATTGGAATAGACGATACAGATTCGAGAAAAGGAATGTGTACTACATATCTATGTGCAGTTTTAGTTGACGAGCTAAAAAAATATGGGTTTGGAGAAGTTTCTACTCCGGGACTGGTAAGACTTAATCCATGTGTACCTTTTAAGACAAGAGGCAACGGAGCAGTATCTTTTGAAATAGAAATAAGCGTGGAAAAGGAACGTAAGGAGAAAGAAGTGAAAGAAGTTGTCAAAGCCCGGGTAAGTGAGCTATCGGAATTAAGTGAAGAGGAAACAAACCCAGGGGTTGTTTTCATTGATGACCGCGCTTTAAATGTGATCGGTGGAGAAAAAAGAGAAAACGATAGCGAGGAAATGTTAAAGAACTTCTACGAAAATGCGGTGAGAGAAGTGCTGACGATAGAAGATGCTTATGAACTCATTTCCAATCTGCACTTCGATTACTTCGGATTGAAGAATAAGCGCGGGATAATAGGCGCTTTAGCTGCCGCTTCGTTTTTAGTGCTACAAAAAAGCAAGCCCAATTATTACGATTTCACTTACGAGTTAATGGCATACCGTCGAAAAGAGAGATGGGGGACGTCGAGATTTATAGACGAAGCGAGCGTGTGGAAAGCAGATAAGGCTACTTACCCTATAACCTGGGATACGGTAGACAGGGGCGAAGAAAAAATAGTTTTTGCTCCTCATTCTCCATGTCCGGTTCTTTTTGGGATAAGAGGCGACAGCGTAGATGCTATCTACAAAGCTTACGAGTTTATACATGCAGAGCCGGTGGAGCGGAAAATGCTATTCGTCACAAATCAAGGCACGGATTTTCACTTAATAAAGCTGGAAGATGCAAAGGAAACGTTGCAAGACTACCACTCTTATATCTTAGACGGCATGGTCAGCTCCAACCCCCAGACGATAGAAGGAGGGCATGTCGTATTTTCCATCTCTTTATCCGAAAAGGTATCAGGTAGTATCGAGTGCATTGCCTACGAGCCGACAAAGGGATTTCGTGCTATTATAAGAAAACTGCGAGTCGGTGATGAGATTACGGTGTTCGGGTCACTGAAGAAAAAAACATTAAATCTCGAGAAGATAGAGATAAGGGAATTGAACCCCGTGACGGAGAGAAATCCCAAATGTGAGAAGTGTGGAAGGACTATGAAATCAGCGGGACGGCTGCAGGGCTACCGATGTAAACGCTGTGGGACTTATAGTGCAGATAAGGATAAGGTAATTGTTGACAGAGGGATAGAAGAAGGCTTATATGAAGTCCCACCGGTTGCGAGAAGGCATATATCAAAACCTTTGGTCCGTATGCGAATGCGTATGGAAGGAGTGAATAAAGAAATTCATCCAAGCAGATGAATTAGAGGTTTAGCGGTTTGGCGGTTTAGTGGTTTGGAAAAAATGGAGGGGGAGTTTCAATCCTTGTTTTATTGGATTAGCCTCTGCGACATTAGCCATTAGCCACTGGCCATTAGCCACTAAACCT
>JAGXOS010000055.1 GCA_023659775.1 Methanomicrobia archaeon LH_S14
CTCCCCCCCTCTCCCTCCTCGCCTCTCGTATTCTTCAGCAAGCTGCTCCACCTGCTTGAGTCTGTTCATCTCATCGTATTTGTGCGTGAAGAGCATGGTAAGTGAAACAAGGCTGCGTTTCGTCAGAGAGATGCAAAAATGGCATTCCCCTAATGCAGAACGATCCAGCATAAAGTCTTCCACTTGCTTTACATCCAATCTTCCCTCTTTTTTCAAGTAATACACCGGCACTTTCAATAACGCCAAATTTTTTAATGTTTTTGTTAAATCAACATCCGCCACGGTCAATTTCTCCGCAGTTAGCCGGCATAGCGTAAGTGTATCTATTTCTCTATGCCCACCAAAGGGGAAGAAATATTTTGGAAGAGGTCTGCTCATCATGCTCGTGCGACCAAGCGTTGCGAAGCAAGGTTCGGAATCAAGAGATGTTGCAGTTATCACATCGCTCATGTCACATACGGGGGGGTTTATTTCTTCATATTCGGAAGGGTCTATTTTTTCAAGAATAAGACCAGCCGTTAGGTCAGCGATACTTGCTGCCACATAATCATTATATCTTGGGTACAAAGTTTCATAATCTGTTCTGTAAGCAATCTTCTGATTGTCCACAAGAATGAACGAATCAGCGTATTTCTTCAATTCGTTTATACCGTACCTGGTGTTCCATGCTTCTAACATCTGGTCAGCAGCGGGTAAGGCACCTACAACGATAATTCGAGTATTCTCTTCGGATAACTCTTTCAAAGCTTTCGCGACGTAAGGTGCGACACCGCAACCAGTTCCGCCACCGAAGCAGAGGAAAACTATTGAGAAGGGCACACGTGCCGCTTCGACCTCTTCGCTCTTTCCCTTTTTCAACACAACCCTTTTGCTCTTCTCGACTCCAGTTTCACTTTTCATCCTCTCTTCGAGTGCGCTAAGCAAGGAATCGTAATGCTCCTCACAGACTTCTGCTGCTCTTACCGGGTTCTTGCCAAATCCACCGGTCACGATTTCCTCAAAAACTACACCTTTTTCATCCCCTTTTACAATACCCCTTTCCGCAGAGATTCCAAGCCAATTCGCTTTATTCTTCACTATTTTCAAGTTCGCAAGGTCTTTTGCCGTCGAGTTTATCGCAGTCGGGTTACCTAAAAGCCTGATGTTCTTGAATTTAAAAACTGAATCTAAAAGGGAACATCCAGCTTGCCCAATGCCAATAAATTGGTATGCCATAATGTAACCTTTATCATTATTACTTTAAAAAGGTATCGACTTTTATCGTTTTAGCATTTCATTTTCGTAAACATAGCCACCTACTCTAAACTTTCCGTAATCCTCTTCACCTTTCCCGCTACTTCCACTGCGGTATTACCAAAAATTCGCACCATAGGTTCTTTTCCAACCGCACCGAGATCGAAAATCACATCAGGCAAAAACTCCACTTTTTCTTTTGGTAAAGCTTTTCCATCTAAGGAAAGTTTCCTTATCGCTTCTCTTACACCCCATTCCATTGTTTTCTCTCCCAAAGGCTCTTTTCCTCTTTCAAATGGAGAAATTCGCATCTCCGACTCTTTGCACGCATCTATTATTTTTGGTGAATATTTTATGTTAATAGCGCTTCTTTTCTCTTTGTCTTGCTTCATCATCGCTAATATCATCCTTGCTACGTGGTTGCTCACACCGAAATCAATACACCCCGTGTGTATTCCCTCTTTCGTAGGAACTATTCTGCCATCCACCGCCGCAACATCGTGCTCGCTTTCTGCACCCTCTATTGCCATACCTATGTTTGTTCCAACTTCAGGTATAATATTTTCGATTTTTTTTGTGCGTTTCAGCATCCTGACAGCTTCCTTTACGTTTTCCAGCACGAAATACCTGTCAGCGTCTTTGCGCAATCCATGCACCTGGTTTACCACTATCAAATTAGACAATTCCTCACCACCTGATATAGCATCATGCACAAACTTCTTTGCAGCCAAAGCGGCATCTCGCAAATTTTTACCTTTTGCGAGTTCAGCAGTTAGAGCAGCGGAAAAGGAACATCCTGCTCCGTGCACTATTTTTCCTTTTTTCGGTTTTATGTATTCGTTGCTTATTTCCCCGAAATCTCCATCGTATATCAAATCCGTTGCTTTACCTGCTGCTGTTTCCTGCTCTAAGTGCCCACCTTTTATAATTACAGCAGAAGCGCCCATTTTGTGTATTTTGACTGCTGCTTCCTTTGCATCCTCCTTATTCCTTATCTCCAAACCGGAAATAAAGCTGGCTTCGGGAACATTCGGCGTTACAATCTCGCATATAGGTATAAGAAGCTCGATAAGCGTGTTTAAAGCGTCATCCTCGAGCAAAAGACCGCCTGAGCCAGCTTTCATCACGGGGTCCAGCACAAAAGGGATTTTATGTTTCTTAAGCTGCTTCGCTACCATTTCTATCATTGCAGAGGAATACAGCATGCCGGTTTTTGCATAATCCACAGCAATGCCTTTGTCGCTCGCTTCGCTCATAATGGATTCTATCTGTGCCTCCACGAGCTCAACGGGCACTTCATGTTTCGCTTGCACGCCATACGAATTTTGAGCGGTAATAGCAGTGAGTACCGATGTGCCATAGACACCCAGCGCAGAAAACGTTTTTATATCTGCTTGTATTCCAGCGCCGCCACTGCAATCCGACCCTCCGACGGTCATTACTCTCTTCATTTTTATTTTACTTTTATCATACTGTACTTCTCGCGCATCTCCTTTGTGATAAAACCAATACCGCATCTATTCCCTACTATCTCTATTGCTATTAGCTTATCAGGGTTCTTAAGGTTCACTTTTGGCTTTCTACCGTGCACCTTCTCTATCAAGTCGTAAAAATATCCGCCAACTTCTCTTTCCACCTTCTGGCTTGAAATATCTTCTTTCATCCCTCTCCTTTCAACTCTAAATCCGAAGGTCTCACCAGGCTCGATTTCATCTATATACCACTCTATTCTCCTCTTCAGTATCTCTATCAGGTTCTCCGGCGATACAAAGAACGCATCATCAATGGGAATTACCCTGTTTAAATGCGTGTATTTCTTATTCTCTGCATCCTCTAAGAATTCCACTATATCTTCCACGCTTCCTATCAATACATCTCTAAATCCGGAACGCTCAAACTCACCGTCCTCTTCTAATTCCTCAAATAACTCACCCTCAGCATTCTCCCCCCCTACTGCCAATACGTTCCAATCCTCCAACATTTTTCATCGATGTTTTTTAAACTTTAAGATAAAATAAATTTTATCTGTTTGGTATGAACAGCTCAAATAGGGCAATGATGCGAAAGGAAGATTACGAAACTTATCTGGAACTGGAGAGCGTGGTTCAAGAAATGGACGATTCGGTAGATGCTGTTGTTGTTGAAGGCACTCATGATAAAGCAGCGTTAGTGGAAATGGGTATTACAAAGGAAATAGCGATGTATTCCTCGGGGTTCTCTTATGTCAATCTCGTTGATTATCTGAGGAGCAGACACAAGCGCGTTGCCATTCTAACCGACTATGACAGAGCGGGGAAGAAATTTAACAAAAAATTGACAGCAGGGCTGGAGTGCGAGGGTGTAAAAGTGGAGAGGATGTATCGGGAAGAAATAGGTAGGATATTGGGAATAAGGGGGATGAAGAGCATAGAATCAATAAATTCGTTTAGAAATAAAGTTTTTGCTTCGCAAAAACTTTAACTAAAAATCCTTGCGCATGAAACTTTTTAGAAAAAAGTTTTATCATCACACTTTCCTTTTTGTTTTGAACTTTGAATTTAGATATTTAGATTTGTTTCCGTAGGCTCTGCCCACGACCCCGCAAGCCCTGTAAGGGCTTATTTGGTGCCTGGGATTTGGAATTTTTTCATTTGTTGTCTGCTCAAAATTCCACTGAATTTTGAGCAGCATGTTCCTTAACTCCTTAACACTGAATTGACCAGGTGCTACTCCTTCCTCTCCTTCTATAAATCCATAAGTCAATGCAGACCCATACAGTGGTGCAACCACTCGCAGATGTCTTCCTACAGGTCCCATTCCAATACTCACTAACAACTTTCCTTCGCTTGATACCTTATGCGTGAGGTCTAATAAAAGCAAAGAATCGCTCAGCGTCCTCGGCGTCACTGCAATCTTTGCAATACTTCCCCCTTCCTCATACATACTCCAAATGATTCTCAATATATCTTCACGACTTGGCATGCCTTTGAAATCATGAAAAGAGAGAATAACAGGTATGTGAAGACTTTTTGCCTTTTCTATTATCATACTCTTTCCCTCTGCGGGAGAAAAAAATTCGATGTCCACAGCGTCTACCTCAGCAGTTTCGAGGATGCTATTCAGCATACCAATTCTTTTGGCTTCAGTGCCTGCAAAAGAGCCACCTTCTTCTTTTTTCCTGTTTGTCACGATTATCGGCATTTGTATTGATGACTGCGAATTTTTTAGCATCGCAACGAATTCTTTCACCTTCTCTACGCTTTTTTCTTCGTCTTCTAAAAGGTCAATTCTCAACTCTATTACGTCAGCTCCGCTTTCCTTTGCATGCTTCGCCTCGTGAATGGACAACCTTTTCATTACGCCTACTACAACCGGCGTAAGTCCTAATTCCACCTCACCTATTTTTTCCACTTTTGAAAGACCTCTTCAAGTATTATTACAAGGATTTTATTACACTAATTTATTTTATACTTGTGAAAATCTGTGTAATCTGTGGTTATAAAAGCAGCTGAACAAAATTGCCGGGGTGTGGTAGAGGCATCCCTTGGGACTGTGGATCCCAAGACCTGGGTTCGAATCCCAGCCCCGGCCTTTGAATCATTAGTCGGATATGCACAACAAGGAGTAGAAAATCATAAATCCTAAGCACCAAATCCTAAACAAATTCAAATATCTAAACTCCAAAATACAAAGAGTGAAAAAGTTCCGCCAGTGTTTTTTCGTCTATCACCTCATTTTCATAAATACCCGGTGAAGAGTCCTCATTCACTAATTTTTTAGCACATAAGAAGAGTTCTGTCAATATAACATCCATAATTCCATCTGGAATGCTTTCGGAACCACCATAGAAGTTTACTGGATATCCATCTGCAAGAAGAAGGATTTTATTGCCTTCAGGCATCTGATATTCAGTACCAATTTCAGTTGCTGTTTTTATTTCCTTAAGCTCTTCTAAAGCATCCACGTCTATCTCCATTCTTTTTGAAGAGGCATTTACTAAAACCACGTCCTTACCTCTTTCAGCAATCTTTGAGATTGCCTTCTTACCAATTGAACAACGACCTGTTGCACCAATTATTATGTTGCTTCTTGTTACTAAATTCATTCTCGAATCAGTATAAAACCCGTCAAAACGAGCTGTGATTAGGTTTATTGGATTTATATCCGCCACACCAATAACTACCGCTCTATTATTTTGCAAAGCTTTTGCTATTTCACTGCCAATGGTACCATATCCTATAAGAGATACATTCCTGCCCCTTATAAACTCGCCCCTTTGTGATAACAATTCTTGTATATTCCTGACAACAGCATTACCCACTTCAGGAGCTTCTAATACCTTTTTAAGTTCAGACGAGGCTATTGTTAAGACAGGGATCCGCAATTCTATCTCTTTATCACGCCAAACTCCTTGAGTAGTCTGCTCTACTGCACCATAGCAGTATTCTAATATCTCTTCGAATTTTTTGGGAATAGGCACCTTGATATATCCGCCGTCTTTCCTTGTTTGAATTATCCATCCATGGATAATGGGCACCGCATATCCGCCATCTTCTATTATTAACAAATTTTTCTCCTTTTCTTTACAAACTTCCACCGCTTGCTCAACAACGTCAATAACCTTCTCATCAATGGGAAAAGACGGAGTGAAGACCTTAAAAGTCTTTTTTAGTTCTTTAACAATGCTCGCCTTCGATGAGTAAGGAATACCGATAATAAACATGTCGCTTGGGTTTGCACCTGCACCCGCAAACGCCTCTATCAGGGATATCGTGTCTCTCAATAGATGCTGAATCAAAATTAAGACATATTCGCCAAATATTGGTTTTCCAATCTTTTGAAGTTCAGATTCAAGTATTGGCAACATATTCATACTCTCCTTTTGATATATTCTCAAAATGTTATATTTAAAACTTTCGCTGCTTAAGTTTCAACTCATAATGGACTAATTGAGTCATCTTAACCGAAAAATTTAAATACCCAAAAGCTGTACATACAAATGAAGGAGGTAAAAAATGAGAGGCGAAGAAGTGGAAGGCGAAAGCGGGATAAGGAAAGGGGAAGAAATGAGATATACCCATCCGAGAGAGATGGCAACCGTGGTGAACAAGCTGTATAGCGGTCCTATGAGGTCTAAGGAACTTGTAAAGGAGATTGCCACCGTATCAGAAGCCACTGCGCACACTATATTGAAAAAATTAGTCGAAGACGGATTTATCAATAAGATTGAGCAGAGCAGTCGCAACGTGAGCTACGAACTTGCGGATAAAGGGAGGAATCTTGTCGAGGAGGAGAATATTAAAGCGCGAGATACGCTTGTAAGTATAGTGCGGGACCTGCCAACACAGAAGGAAATCATGGTAGATGTCCTTTTAGAGGGGATGTTAGAGAGACTGCCAGCGGGATGGGGAAAGGAGGAAAAGAGGAATATTTTGAGAGAACATCTAAAGAGGCGAATAGAGGAGGCAGAAGAAGATCTGTGTAAATTTGTAACGGAGGCCGAAGGTGTCGGAAGCGCTTATAGATGAGGAAATTAAGAAGCTTATTGAACAGATTCTTCCAAAAAGCTTTTTAATATATGATGAGACTGCTTCGCTGTATCTAATAGTTGCTGGTACAATGGAAATATATAGGGGCAGTCTCTCTATTTTTAAGGTTGATAGAATACTTATCGATTACTTTAATAAATCGAAGAGCGATGTTGACAGAGCCAAGTTCAGGTTAAAGGAAGGGCGGTACCTCGAACCCGATAAAGAAGACAGCCGCAGATTCACTGTACACAAAGAGGGGAAAAGGTACACAAAGAGACAGCTTGAGAAAATAGACGAAAAAGAGCGTGATATCTTTATAAAGTTTGTAAAAAGAAAATCAAAAGAGATAAAAAGCGACGGCGGTAATGTAAACTGGAAGAGTGTGCGTGAGGGGAGAGAAAGAAGTGGATTAGACATGTTAATTTACGTTGATGCAGGAGAAGGAGACCGAGTATTAGGTGCTCTTATAACTTACGATAAACGGTGTGGCAAAGCCTATGCCATCCATGCTCCATCTTTAGACCAAAACTTCAAAGTTGAAGTGGAGAGAAAACTAAAAGAGATAGCCGCGACATATCCCCCTCGTTTCGTAGAAGTAGAGGCATGGGACCCTGATAAACTCAATAAAGAACTAGGATTTCTAAGAAATCCGAGAAGGCAATTAGATATTATTTTTTCCGCTATGCCACGAGAAGCAGTGGTTACCCTCTTTATTAACTTAAATCTACCTGAAACTTCATGCCGCCAAAGATGGATTTATAATGAGGCAGAAGAATATGAATATGGTAAAGGAAAGCTCTCGTATTCATATACTACCAGCACGCATAATGGTTTTGATTCCGATTCAAATATTCTAGTACTTTTCGGTGAAAATTACCCAATTAGATTCGATGAATTTGGCGTTTTACCTTTATATGGATATGATAAAGTGTATATTGGGTTTGGTGAATCAAATGGTACGGATAAAGAATATCCTATTGATAGAAAGTCGTACAAAGCTATGAAACCGTTTATAACTCCAAATAGTGAGACATTTAGTGTTAGCTATACCTCTGCGTGGGATGTATTTAACCTGCTACAATATATCAAACCAGCTGAAATTTTTGTAAGCGGAAACAGGGTGATTGCACTTGGCATCGCAATGTATTATGTTCACTGTGTAAGGAATTCTAAAGATTTCCTTATTCCAAAGCTTACAATGGCTCATATTTCGGCAAAGGAATACTCAAAAGGTATAGGAAGTCAAAATATAGAAATTCTCAAAATATAAATGGAGAAGAAAAAATGCAGTACCAAAAAATCCGGGGACTGGAAAAGATAAAGCAGTGGGGTTTACCTTATCCCCCTTATGAAGTAGTAGAATCAAGCCAGGTAACTCCTTCTAAAATCGAAGAAATCATAAGCGAGATAGGAATACCAACGATTGAAGAAGATAGAATAGGTATAGTGATACGAACTTCGGGCGCTGGAAGGGCTGGTGGCAGAAGCGATTTACACCTAATGGAAGTGGAAGAAATAATAAACTGGGCTTTAAGGCTGCGTGATAAAAATGAACCTCACGTGAAACTAATCGTCCAGCAAGTAGTTGACGCAAGGTGCTCTGGTGTAATGCTAAAGGGTTCAGACAAGATATCAGTAGAAGTGGTTCATGGCGATGCCCCTTCGCTTTTAGAGGGTAAAACGCCAGACATTGAAAGATGGACATACCTTGGCTCGTGGGAAAAAGAGGATGAAATCCAGGAGAAAATTCTGAATGAAAAAGACCTTGATTTACTTCTAAAATATTCTTACCTTGTGCCCGAATATAGCTATTTAGAGTGGTCGTTATCGAAAAAAGGGATTTTTTATTTCTATGAATTTATGAAATGGAAACGAGAGGAAAATAAAAAAAAGGCAATTAGCAAGGGGATTAAAAAACAACTTATCAAAGGACTTGGTGCAAGTCCTGGTGTAAGTAATGGAACTGTTAAGGTAGTATTAAATTCGGATGAGATCAACAAAGTTGGAACCGGAGATGTTTTAGTGATTAAATATGCCGACAGGCATGTTATGCATATCATCAACAAAGTATCAGCTTTAATTTGTGACGTAGGTGGAAGGACAAGTCATGCCTCTATCATAGCAAGAGAATATGGTGTGCCATGTGTAATCAGCGAAAATGCAACAAAAAGGTTGAAAGATGGCATGAAAGTCGTTGTTGATGGGTCTGAAGGTTCTATATTTGTTTTGGGGGCATCTCCTTAAGGTGATATAAATGAACCTAAGCAATGAAATGGAAACTGAAGAAGAGAAATTACTTGGACTCTTTCAAAAGATGACAGGATCAGAAAAAGAAGGAGGATTAACGTTACATGAACCCCTTAAAAATAACATTATTTCTCTTCGTAGAGCAGGTTCAGATGAAGAAAAACTTGAGATAATTAATAGAATTCTTGCCTTAATGGGGTACGACTGCATTTGCTCTGAATTTTTAGAAGTAGTATTTGAAGATGTTGATTTTTCAAATATTGAAGAAGTTGAAAAACGTGTTGATAAATTCCGTTGTCTCTGCCTATTGGAGTATGCCGATTTTTAAGAGGGTTTTGGGATATTTAGAAAAGAAGGAGATAAACTGAAAAAACGTTATCTGTTAGGATATCTTGCTTATGGCCACCGCCATGATGTTGAGGGAGCACGAGAAAAATTAGCAGATGAAAAAGGAGACGATATATATACCCTTTGTGCAATAGCAGGAATAAGCGAAGTTGACAATCTAATTTTAGGTGAAGAAGAGCCACCACCTGTTTTTTTCAATAGCCTTATGGACACTATTAAATTCTATTGTGCTCAAGGTGAGCTTGACCAAGGGGAAGAAGCTCGAAAGATGGGAAAGGAAAATACTATTCAATACTTTTTTGATCCTACCCTCGCCTACTTACCTGATAGGATTGAAAAAGGATTGTTAGAGAACATGATGATAGAGCGAGCGTTGGTTACAATTTATAACGCCCAAGAATCCGACACTTTTGGAAAAGATGCTGAGGCAGGTATAACTCATGCGTTTGGCAAACCCGTTATAGTGTATGTTCCTCGTTTATTTGGTGAAGATCTCTCAAAAAGGTTGATGGAAAAAATTTCTACGATTGAAGTTTATGTAGAGTTGCAAAATTTATATTCTGTTCTTGACAGCTTAGCATTGGAAGTTCGAGATGACTTTTTGGATAACCTTAAAGACAAGGGTTATCTTACTGAACTTGAGAAAGAGGAGCTTGAAAAGCCAGGCAAAGACAAAAAGGAAGCGATTGAATATATAGTTGATAAAAAAATTCAACCTCTGATGAATCAGTTAGAAGTTAAAGATATGAAAATTGAACTGATTCAGAAAGGATATAAGCCTCCGCTGTCAAAAGAAAAAGTAGTAAAGTTCTATGTCGAAAGAATTAAAAAATTGGAAGAGCGTGCTTTATTATTTCAAGAACTTCATCCGCTTACCTTCCAAATATCCCCCATTGATGGAATTGCAAGGGG
>JAGXOS010000056.1 GCA_023659775.1 Methanomicrobia archaeon LH_S14
GGCTTATGCTAAAGGAGGGCTATCCGGTGGAATGTTTAATCACCATAAAAAGTCAGAATCCCGAATCGTATATGTTCCATACACCTGCGGTAGATTTGGTAGAGCTGCAAGCCGAAGCGATTGGCTTGCCTTTGGTTGTGAAGGAGACGGAGGGCGAGAAAGAGAAGGAACTGGAGGATTTAAGAGCTGCTTTTAGGGAAGCAAAAAAGAGATACGGGATAGAGGGGGTTATAACAGGCGCTTTAAGAAGTAATTATCAAAAAGGAAGGATAGAAAGGATTGCCGGGGAAGAAGACCTCAGGGTGTTCTCTCCTTTGTGGCATGTCAATCAGGAAACGGAGATGCGACTCGTGGTGACCAATTTCGAGGTGTTTTTCACCGGCATCAGTGCGTATGGTCTGGACAAGAGCTGGCTTGGAAGGAGGATAACGGTGGATGATGTAGAACGGATAGTTAAGTTAGACGAGAAGATTAGTATGAATATTGCAGGAGAAGGCGGAGAATTTGAATCTCTGGTGTTGGATGGACCAATGTTTAAGAAAAGACTTGTTATAGTGAAAAGCGAGATAGTGGAGGAAGATGAGAATACTGCAAGATTGGTGGTGAAAGAGGCGAAATTGGTGGGGAAATAGGATTTCCCAAAGTTTTAAATTTTAAAGATGAGGTGACAAGTTTAAATTAATGAGCAAACAATGAGCAAGGTATACTTCCTGGACGCAAAAGAGGCAATTATAGAAAAGCTCGAGACACTGCTGGAGAAGGTTGGAGTTGGCAATTTGAAGGAGGTTACTGCTCTGAAGATGCACATGGGCGAGCATAACAACAAAACTTTCGTAAAGCCCCTTTACGTGCAGAAAATAGTGGAAGTGGTGCAGAAGCATGGTGTAGACCCTTTTGTTACCGATACTACGGTCATATATAAGGCAGAAAGGTACACTGCGATGGACTATTACAGAACTGCATTTGCTCATGGATTCCTACCTTCTCATCTCGGCTGTCCAGTGATTATAGCAGATGGTCTGAAAGACGACGGTGTGGAAATTAACGAGAAAGTGGAAATAGCGAAGAGCATATACGATAGTGATGCGATGCTTGTTGTTTCACATGCCACCGGTCATGGCGCTTCTTCTTTCGGTGGTGCGATAAAGAACATTGCAATGGGCTGCGTGACTAAAAAAACGAAAATATATCAGCATGAGGTAACACAGCCAGTGTTCGATAAAGATTTATGTAACCAGTGCGATAAGTGTAGAGAAGTGTGTGAACATGATGCGATTAGTGAAAACCATGAATTAATCCTTGAAAACTGCATAGGTTGTGGTTCCTGTATAGCGGTATGTGAAACGGGTGCTTTGAAATCTCCTGAGGATATGTCCATGAATTTACAAAAGAGACTCGCAGAAGTCGCTCATGCCGTCCTAACAAACCTTCCATATTCAAATTTCGTCTTCGTTAATTTCCTGATTGATATTACACCGTTTTGCGATTGTGCTGAATTCGCACCAGAATATATGAGCCCTGATATAGGCGTTTTAGCCTCTAAAGATATTGTCGCAGTAGACCTGGCTACCATAGATATGATAGGAAAGCACTTGTTCGATGGCGACCCTACCGTTCAGGTGCGAGAAGCGCATAGATTGGGATTGGGCGAGCTGGAATATGAGATTTGTAGGGTTTGAATTTGAAAAAATGTATTTGTATAATATGCGCGAATTTAAAGATAAGCTGACGAAGGAAGGGAAGTTAATAGAGATTGAGCGAGAGGTATCGTCAAAATACGAGGTTGCGTATGTTTGTGCAGAGTTTGAACGTAAAGGTAACAAAATGCCCTTTTTTTTCCATTCCGTTGACGGCACGCATAAAGTCATAATGAACCTCCTGGGAGGAAGAGAAATACTGGCGGAGTTGCTTGGCACCTCATCATCCAATCTCGCACCCTTTTTGGCGGAAATCCCTGAAGGTGGAGAGGGTAGCAAGGTGAAAATAGTAGAGGATTCGCCGACAAAAGAAGTGGTTAAAGAGCCAGATTTAAGCGAGTTGCCGATATTAACCCATTTTCGTGGAGATGGTGGCGCGTATATAACAGGTGGCGTGGTCGTTGCGGAATTGGATGGCGTGAGGAATGCATCCATTCACCGGTTGATGGTCTTGGATGGTAAAAGATTAGCAGCGAGGCTTGTTCCTCCTCGCCACTTATATAAGATGCATCGTGAAGCGATAGAGAGAGGAGAGGAATTAAAAGTGGGAATAGCCATAGGAGTAGACCCGTTAGTTCTTTTAGCAGCTTCAACAAGAGTCCCGCCGGGTAAGGAGTTTGACTATGCATCCGCATTGAAAAAACTTTCTTTAGAAAAGAAAACGGTGGAGCTTTTCAAGCTGGGTAACGGCGTAGCGATTCCTCATGCTGAATTCGCCCTGGAAGGGTTCATGGGCGAAGCTCGAGCGAAAGAAGGTCCATTTTTGGATATTACCGGCACTTATGACAAAATAAGAGAGGAGCCTGTTATCACGCTTACGAAGATGTATCACCGAAAAGACCCGATTTACCATGCTATTCTACCTTCAGGCGGGGAGCATAAGCTGCTTATGGGTATGCCTTACGAACCACTGATTTTTAGAGCAGTAGAGCGTGTGGCACGTGTGAAGAACGTGTTTTTAACAGAAGGCGGCTGTTGTTATTTGCATGCGGTGGTGCAGATAAAGAAAGAAGGTGAAGGCGAGGCGAAAAATGCAATTATCGCGGCTTTCGCCGCTCATCCCAGTCTTAAACTCGTTGTCGTTGTTGACACCGATATAGACATATTTAGCTCTAATGAGGTGGAATATGCAATAGCAACGAGGGTGAGATGGAATGAGGATGTGGTGTTCATACCCGGCGCGAAGGGTTCGTCACTTGACCCTTCTGCCGAAAACGGGCTCACAACAAAGCTCGGGATAGATGCGACAAAGGAGTTGGGTGAGGAAAAGAGGTATGAGAGAGTTGTAACTACTGAATAGTAAGATAAGATAGGTTTTTATTGAAGAAGATAAAATAGAAGTAAAAGAAGAAAGATGCCAGAAAGGAGTAAGGACTGGATAAACCAGGCGGAAAAAGATTTGAAAGCAGCTGAAGAGCTGATGAAGGACGAATCTTTCGAATGGTCATGTTTTGTAGCTCAGCAAGCTGCGGAAAAAGCTATAAAAGCGGTATTTCAGAATTTAAACGCTGCCGCCTGGGGACATTCCATATTTGACCTTATGAGAATTCTGTCAAAGAAAGTGGAGGTGAATGAGGAACTTTTAAATTGTGCAAGAAGCCTGGATAGATATTATGTGCCCACCAGATACCCAAATAGCTTTGAATCTGGGAGTCCATACGAATACTTCACGAGGAGGGATGCAGAAAATGGAATCGTTTGTAGTAGAAGAATCATTGAATTCTGTAAAGGTATTCTGGCTTGAACAAGAACAATTGGTGGAAGAAATTTATAAAGTTGCAAACGAAATAGGCGAAGCCAATGAGAACGTATCGAAAGTCATTTTGTTTGGTTCTTTAGCAGAAAGAAGAGGTGTGCCTGGAAGTGACGCGGATATTTTAATCATACTCGAAAGAGATGATAAACCTTTTATGGATAGAATTGCGGAGTGGTCCGAGAGGTTTTCAATTGATTTCCCGGTTGAAATTTTCCCTTATACGAAGAAAGAGCTAAACAATCCAATTATTCAGGAAGCAGTTAAGAAGGGAATTACATTGTTTGAGCGGTAAATTATGAACGAAGAGATATTGAGGGTATCAAGACTTTGTTACCAATGCGGTGAATGCACCGGAGCATGCCCACTGCGAAGGGTATCAAAGTTTTCACCTCGCAGCTTTGTATATAATCTTTTAGCATCCTCTGATAAAGAAGAAATATCTCCTTCGCCTTCACATTTACCACAATCTACGCCTTCGACTTTTAATATTAACGAGCAATGGAACTGCCTGATTTGCGAAAATTGTTATACAATATGTCCACAGGGTGTGGATTTTCCTGCTCTTATACTAAATTTGAGGCGGGAAGGAGAAGAGGGTGCAAAAGCAAAGGAGGATATTTTAGCGCATAGAATATTTTCCGAAATAGCCACTTTCATGACTTTCTTTGATAAAGGCGTGCCTACGGATTTCAAAGGTGAAACGGATGAAAATAGTGAATATGGCTATTTCCCCGGCTGTTTGGATTATCTCGACCTGTTTATGGACGTTGGTGTGAACTATCATGAGATAGGCGATTACACGGTAAAGCTGCTGAATGAAATAGGGATAAAGCCAAGAATTGTAAGTCTGAAGTGTTGTGGTCATGATGTGCTTTATCAGGGCAATTATAAGATTTTCGAGCAGCTCGCTTCCTATAATACGGAAAAAATAAAGGAGATGGGGATAAGAAAACTCGTTGTAAGTTGTGCTGAAGGTTTTCTTACTTTTAAGAAATATTACGAACTGGAAGTCGCTGGTGTAGAGGTTATACATATATCTCAATTGTTGAGCGAGCGAATGGAATTCTCAGATGTGGAAAAAGCACGTAATCGAGCTATAACAGTAACATACCATGACCCTTGTGCAATGAAACGTTTTAACTTATATGAAGCACCGAGAAATGCGATAAAGAACTCAGGGGTAAAATATGTAGAACTGACGCACTCCAAAGACAATTCTCTTTGCTGTGGTGTTAGTGGGATGATGAACTGCAATGATATGAGCAAAGCACTGAGGGCTTTCAGGCTGAGTGAAGTAAAAGAAAAGAATGTGGACGTGTTGATAACCACCTGTCCAAAATGCTTATCGCATTTTAGTTGCTTGAAGCACGAGAGTGAGAAAGAGGAGGAAAAAGAGATGGAAGGTGACGGAGAGGAGGACACAGAAGGAAAAAGCGAAGGTGGGAACGAATATAATTTTGAGATAGTTGACCTTTCGGTATTTTTGGGGCGGTTATTGGAGTTGGAAGAACTGAACAAATCGAAAATTAGGAGGAGAAAAAATGGATAACAGAAAGGGATTGGTGAGTGTAGTTCTTACAGCAATAATGGTGATTTTGGTTTTCGTGGCAATTGTGTCAACCGGGAGTGAAATCCAATCTATTTCCTGTGCTTCAGAGCCAGAATTGTCTATTTCAGGGGAAGCAATTCCAGGGCAGGTGATAGTTGGCTTTAAAGATGTTATGACCGCATCCGATGAGCTAAACGCCATTGCAGTCAAACATGGTGGTGTTATCATAGACAGAAACCCGGCATTGAACTGCGTTCTTCTTAAAGTAGATGATGCGCAAGAATTCACACAAAGAATATCAAAGGAATCACCTGTTGAATACGCTGAGCCGAATTATCTTGTTAAAGCGTTATACACGCCTAATGACTTCTATTACTCCCAGCAATGGGGACCATCAGCAATCAAGGCAGACCTTGCATGGGACACCGAGAAAGGTGATTATGGCAACATAACAATAGCCATTGTAGATACCGGAATTGACTATAATCACGAAGACCTTGTAAACTACGTTTCGGGTGGATACGACTGGATTAACATGGACAACGATCCCTGGGATGACTATGGACATGGAACGCACTGTGCCGGAATTGCAGCAGCAGTAATGGACAATGAGATTGGTGTGGCGGGGATTGCGCAGGTAAAGGTCATGGCTGAGAAAGTCCTCAACGAGACCGGTTTTGGATCCGTGTGGAACGTATCACAGGGAATTCGTCACGCCGCAGATAATGGCACTGATGTAATCAGCATGAGTTTAGGCGATTATAGCTATTCCTCAACGCTTGAGGATGCCTGTCAGTATGCATGGGACGCAGGATGCATCCTCACGGGTGCGGCGGGAAACGATAATCAATATGGAATTTGCTATCCAGCAAAGTTCGATACCGTGATCTGTGTCGGTGCAATAAACGATTCCAATAGCCGTGTTTCGTTTAGCAACTGGGGACCAGAAATGGAACTCGTAGCTCCTGGACTGATAATCAAATCAACGTGTCGTGGCGATGACTATTGTAACATGAGTGGAACGTCAATGGCAACACCGCATGTTGCGGGTGTGGCGGCACTTGTCTGGTCGAACTGCCCGGAACTTACCAACCAGCAAGTCAGAGATAGAATGAATGACACAGCAGACGATCTCGGAACTATGGGGTGGGATGAGGAATATGGATGGGGGATTGTGGATGCTTCTGCTGCACTGGGTGGAGGAGAATGTGAAGGCACCGATACTAGCTGTGGCATTTATCCAAGTTGCGAAAATTGCAATGATTATGATGTTTGCTATGCTTATGGTAACGGCTGTGAAAAAAGGAATTATTATTGCAATAGCAATGAAGTGGGTTGTGAATACACTTACTCAAATAGGCATACTGATTACTACGATGACTGGGATTACTATTGCAAGGGGGATGAGGTATGGAAGCGTAGGCTGTTCCATGATTTCTATTGCGAAGCTGGGAACTGCACAGATCATACGAGCTGGAGGAACGACACGTTTGTTGAGAACTGCAATACCAACGATAGCTGGTACGATACCGGGAACACGACATGGATAACCGACCCAGCGGATGAATGCAAGGAGAAGGAACAGAAGGAACAGGAATACCGAGATTATACATGTTCAATTGGAACCTGCAATTATAGTGTGACCAATACACGATGGATAGATACAGGAAATACGAGGAACAAACCGGATGGAACTATCTGTGGCTGTACAGCGAATAATACATTGAAGGAATGTTATGAGGGCATTTGTTCCGATACCGGAATCTGTAACTCAACAATGTGTGGCGCTGGTGCTGATTGCGATGGTAAAAAACCGGGAGAATCTTGTGACACTAATAAAAAATGTAACTCTAATTGTAAGTGTCAATGTCCAGAAGTGATTTTTAATACAGAACAATCAGAAAATCCATATCCAAGCATTTTTGGCACACATAACGGGACGATAACACCAAACCAAACGATTACCGTCTCTAAGATGTACACATATCCCTGCCAAGGCACAGGCGGTCATTCAGAATATGCCGCTTTCTATAATGCAACAACAGGAGTAGAGATAGCGAATGGCACATGGAATGGTTATCAAGGAGCAGGCGATTATCGTCACATAGAACTTAATGAGCCTTTCATTTTGCATGCAAATGTTACTTACAACTACACCATATGCACGGGCTCTTATCCACAAATTCACCATACGGATGCGTTGCAGACAGCGAATGGATGGATAAACTGCACAGAGTTCGTAGATGCAAATGGAAAGAAGTACAACAACTGGATACCCGCGATAAGATTAGAATAAAATAGACAAGCAAAAACATGGAGAATAAAAAGGAGTAATTTCCCCTTTTTCTATTTTTATTTTTAAATTTAAGTCTGCTTCAGTTACTCCATCCAGTCCTCTAAACAGAGATTGAGGATGCGTTCATAATGGTGAGTGTTATGAGTGACAAGAGTTAAGTTACGGCTCAAGGCAATGCTGGCAATGAACAAATCATTAATTCTTTGCTCGGGATTTGGCATACGGTATGCACCGTAAAACAGCTCAGCCGCGGTGATAGTGGTGGTGTAAACCTCAATTTCAATGTCCTCACCAGGCGACTCAAGTTTGGATAAAATACCATCATTTCCTCTTAACAGCTCTATGCAATGATCAGTATCTAACACATACATTAGAGTGGCACTTCCCTTTTAATCGCTCTTGTTCTGTAAATCTCCCCTATGAGTTCATCTATACCTTCAAGGTTACGCCACACACCAGCATGTCTCAACAAGCGGAGATTCGTTGGCAAGTTTATCGTCACCACAGTCCCTTCAGGAACAGGCTCTTCCAGGACTACGACATTTCCTTCAACCACGCCTTTAATAGTTTTTAACATTTCCTTTGCCTCCTTGTCCTGTTTGTGATTACAATTTTTACTTAAGATATATGGATATATAAAGCTGTTGTAATTTGTAATTTATGTAATGTTTTACCTGTCCTTTCTCTCCTAATTTAACGATTTCTTATCGAAGATAAAAAGGCGTTTCATTAAACGAACAATCCCATTTTCATCCACAGGTGAAAGAACCATTGACGTAACCTGTGCTTTTTTTTTGCTCCTTATCTTTATACTTAACTTCCACCAACACCTCTTTCCTTTCGGCACCCGCATCAGCGTCAGAATATCTTGCAGTCAGCTTTGCTGCGAGTTCAATTGCTTCTTTGCTATTAGCACCTTCCAAAATCGTTATCGGACTCCCGTAACCGGGCACCTCGAAAACATAATCATCAGGACTCTTCAACTCCAGTAGAAGCTTATTCTCCGCTTCATTTCTGCCCACTATGATTTTTGACGCGGCGAACCGGAAATGCCTGCCTATTTTCAGTAACCTCGCATCTCTCATTGACACTTTTTCCTTATGCTCGAATAAATCGTGGACTTTCGATGCGAATTCCTTGTAGGTTAAGAGACAGCCGCCAGACGGAGATGGATAGTCATCTTGCAAACCAAACTCTTTGGCAAGTGCAATCTGAGGCTTTCTGTTTTTTCCCTTTATTGCGAAAAGCTTGCTCCTGTCTACCCAACCTTCGCACTCTGGAATCGTCTCTGGCAATAGTTTTGCGGACAGTGGTCTCAAAACCATTTTTTCCAATCCCGCTTCTTTTTCTTCGAGCGCTAATGCTTTCCTGTGCTGACTCATTGGTCTTTCACCAAGAACATCGCCAGTGAAGATGAAATCGGCACCTACTTCTTCTGCAATCCTTTTCGCTTCTCGCAGCATATAAATACGACAATCTATACAGGGGTTCATTCCAGAACCATAGCCATACCTGGGGTTTCTTATTATGTCGAGGTATTCTTCACCGGCTTCAACCCTTACAAGCGGTATTCCAAACCTCTTTGCCACCTCACCTGCATAATCCTCTTTTTCCGTTGCGAAAGGCAGGATAAAATTCACTGCCACAACTTCTATACCCAGGTCCAGGACGAGCTTAGTTGCCACTATCGAATCCAGGCCGCCGGATAACAATGCTAATGCTTTCATTACACTTTTTCTTTTTAGAAAAAAGAAAATTACCTGTGCTAAAAGAAAAACCTACGGGAATGTTTTTAGTCAAGGTTTTTACCGAAGGTAAAAAAGTTGTTGGTCAAGCTTTCTTTCTTAAAGACAGATTTATTTTGACTTTTGCACTTTAAGCAAGAGATTTCCCAATTTAGCCCTATTATTGTTTTCTGTGAAAATATGTGTAATCTTGTGGTTATAAAAGGATTTCATACCTTGAGCTTCTCAATAGCAACTTCCGCCGCTTTTTTCCCGGACATCAACATAGCGCCAAAAGTGGGACCCATTCTCGGAAGCCCGTATGCAGCGGAAACAGCCATTCCGGTAACTATCAGCCCGGGGTAAAATTCGGAAGTATGCTCTACCACGAGATTTTCAGACTGCTCAACCCACATCGCTCCCTGCCCTTTTGTCTTAAGCAGCCCTCGTTCCTCCAACTTTTTTACTACGGAAGCATCATGACCCGTTGCATCAATCACGAGCTTGGATTCCAGCGAAACAGGGTCAACACAGGCTATTTCGCGTGGCAGTGCAGAAACCGCAGTCCAATTTATCACTACTCCACTTACCTTTTCGTTATGCAGAACCACGTCATCCAGTGTCGTCATATTTAATATTTTCACTCCGGAATCGCACGTCGCCGCAATTAATCTCGAGCATGCGTGCGGTGCATCGGCAACGTATAACCCTTTGCTTTTGTTATACTCCTTATAAGGCACCCCAAGCTCAGCCAGAATGCTTTCTGCCGGTGACCTGACCGTGAGCTTGTTCATCAAAAACCCGCCAAGCCAGAATCCACCACCTAAATAGTTGTTTCTTTCTATAATCAACACTTTTACACCACTGGATGCCAGCTCCTTACCTGCCATTAATCCTGAAGGACCTCCACCTACTATGATTACCTCAGTCTCCACGTAGTTCTCAAATTCTTTTGCAAATTCAGCCACTATCGCTCTCGTAATCTGGCTTTCCGATGCGGGTGAGAATTCTATGGTCATGGATTTACCATTGGCTTTTGTTATTTATATGTTTTTAATCCTTAGAGGGTGTTTGAAAAGTACAAAACTCCTTTGAAATTTGTATTTATGTTTAATTATGGGGAGTATGGAACGAAAAT
>JAGXOS010000057.1 GCA_023659775.1 Methanomicrobia archaeon LH_S14
CCATAATTAAACATAAATACAAATTTCAAAGGAGTTTCGTACTTTTCAAACACCCCCTAAGCTCGCTTAACTTAATTCCTATTGCTTTTTCAACCACTTCCACAGCTGTGTCAGCTTTATCTTCTTCTCTTCCTTTTCCATCTCCCCCTCCTGTTCCCACGTTATCATCAGCAGATTGTCGCAGTTCAGCTCGCTGCTTGCTTTCAATAAACTGCGTATTTCTCTCTTTTCGTTCTCTTCTGTTAATTCGTATGTTACCTGAATCAGTTGATTTATTTGAGTTCCCTCTTTTATTACAAAATCTACCTCTCTCTGCTGATAGTCTTTCCAGTAAAATACTTCCAGTAACGGATTACGATTCGTTTTCCTCTGTAATTCTAAAAAGACGATGTTTTCCATCAATTTCCCCTTATCTTCGGAATATCTCAGTGTTTTTGTTAAGCCGGTATCACAGAGGAATATCTTTTTGGGATAGGATTCTCTCAGGTGTGGCTTTTCCGAGTACTTTCGCAAGAAGAAGAAAAAGGCGGTGTCTTCCAGTTTTGATAAGTAATCATAAACAGTATTTTTTGAAACTCGCACACCCATGCTTTTAACCCTGTTAAACAGGACGTTTACTGAAATCTCGTTTGTAAAATTCTGAATGGTGAAGAAATGCAGAACCCTTGCAAGTTCAACGTTCTTTATCCGATGCCTTTCGATAAAATCCCTGAACAGAATTAATTCTGCGTACTCTTTCAGAATTTTTATCTTCTCTTTACTTAAAACGACTTCGGGAAATCCACCAAATTCAATGTATTCCAATAGATAATGTTTTATTCTCGCAGACGCATCTCTGCTCATGTATTTCTCGGTTTTCAATCCTTTTGCCTTTGAATATTCTCTAAAACTGAATGGAAGCAGAAGATAGGAGAGCGTTCTCCCTCTGAGCTGTGTGGCAATCTCTTTGCTCAGAAGTTTTGAGGATGACCCTGTCAGGAACATTCTGTACCTTTTCAGGTCATGAAGTTCTCTCACGATGATTTCCCAGTTCTTTACCTCCTGTATTTCATCCAGGAGGAGAGTCCCCGGCTCTTTTCCGTAGATTTCGATATAGGTTCTTATTATATCCCTCAACTCAGTGTATTTTACGCCGTAAAGTCGGGAGTCTTCGAAATTTAAGTAAATATAATCGCTCATTTCCACAGAAAGTTGAAATAAATAATACGTCTTTCCCGCTCTTCTCGGACCAATTACGGATATGACAAAACTGGAATCTAATGGAACGGATAGCTCTCGCTCTACGAGTTCGGGTTTGAAGCTTTCGTACTCTTTCAGGTAATCTACTATATCTTCCTTTTTCATTGTATATAAATTTAGTTTTTTATCTATAAGAGGGAAAGTTTTTGTGAAATTTTTTCCCTCTCGAAAATAAAGTTGCCACGTATCATATATAAATAGCTTTCCATGCTGCAAGTTGAAAAAAAAATGGTGGTAATCCTTTTTGCGTGCAAAAAGGTTCACGTGCAGTTCTCTATCCATAAGAACTCGTTCCCTATCTCCTCCTTTAAAACCGCAATGAGCCCCCGTTCATATTTAAGAAGCAAGGTATTATCAACGATTTCATACCTTCGCAACAGATACTTTATACGCAACCACAGAACATATTCCTGCAGGCATTTCGAGTCCATGATGATGGAATGTACCACATCATGCTGAAAAGCAGGTGTTCCCATCTTACCTTCCCACCGCATATATACCTTTTTCTGCACATATCCATTCAGAGCTGACTTCTTTCCATTTCTTACGCCCTTTCCACCGGATCCAGCCCTCACCTATTATACCACACACTAAAGGCAGAGGGGTCGCCATGAACGCCATGCAGCCACCCATTGCGATAATCTTATTGCGGCGGCGCATCTGATCCACCCTTCCCAAAGGGTCGTCGGAAGATGATCTATGCTCTTCCTTCCTGAAGGATGTTGTGATTAGTCTCTTACTGACTCCATGGGCAATCTCCATGTTCCAGAAAATCCAGTGTCTCAACGGAGCGGGTCCACCGCCCGGTTTCGTCTCCTTTCGCTTGATTGCCTGGTATAGCTCTTCAGCCGATTTCCCCGGGAATTCGGTATAGGCATCTCCCAGCATCTTTCCCGTATGTGCGAAAGACAAACCCGCCTCCTTTTGAGCTAACCTGTTCACGTACGCGTCCCGGTGGGCGGCGTTCAACACCTCCACGCCGTCCAGACAAAGCTCGTTAATCTTTGCTCCAAGACAGGGACATCGGTAGCTAAAAGGATGTGGCGCCACCGCCAGACCACCCTGGTTGTAAATCTGCCTGACCTGTGGATGGTGCACCCATGCTAATAGCACCTCTCATAATAAAAGAAAATTCTCTTTACTCTGAAGGCATCTAAGATATTAGCCACATCTTCGCATTGGTCCATTATATCTTCTAAGATGTCAACTACTTCCTTAAGTACCACTCTTTCAATTCCCCCAGTAGCTCCGCTGCTTCCACTGCCTTCCCCGCAAGGTTCTCAAAAAGACCGAAAAATTTCTTCCCCCTCAGCAACGATATGTTCTTTTCATATACCCTCGTGCTGTCCCACCCCCTCCTTTTTAAAGGATGTCAATACCCCTAACACCTCATCTTTCACACTTTTCATGGTTTTTACCTCCAATATGTAGGCAATCTAAAATGTATATATAAAATTGTCAATCTTGGGTAGCGGGTCGGGTAGGAAAAGCAGTAGGCAAAGTATTTGCGAGGTATGGGTTTGAAGTGATATTCCACGACAGGGATCGAGCGGTGTTAAAAGCACTCGCTTCTGGGGGTTATAGAGAGCGTGAGTAACTAAAGGTCTGTGCGAGGGAGATTCTGGAACGGGATGCTACTCCTTCTTCTCTTTCCGATGCATCCTCCTGAAAATGGTAGGACAGCTAATACTTGTTATTAACGCAAGCACAATAATCGCTGATTCCATTGTGGTATCTATCAACCCGAGTTCCAACCCAACCGCAGCCATCGCAATTATCAAGCTCAATCTCGAAGAGAGCAAAACGCCAGCGGAAATGCTATCCTTCAACGAATGCCAGATGAGAAAAAGCAGCGACGGCGCTATCTTCACCGCGAGTGCCATTAAAAGTAGCATTGGAACCAGATAAATCCCTCCTCTCGTCAATGCACCAAGATCAAACAGCATTCCCACGTTTATAAAGAATATGGGTATGAGGAATCCGTATCCTATTCCGAAGAGTTTCTGTTCGAGAACCGTCCCGCCACGGAACAAAAGGGAGAGCATCACACCCGCAAGAAACGCACCCAGTATGGCTATGGTTTTAATATCGGCTATCTCAGATAAAGCAACGAATACGAGCAATAATGCGAAGGCAGCCCTTACACCAATCTCTGATGGCTGGTCGGATTTAAACCATTCGGAAAGACGCTCAGGATAATGCCAGATTGCAAGCTTACCCACGTAATATACTATGAAAAACAGAACGAATATGAGTGCAATTAAAAACATCTCCCACGTGAATCCCTTTTTAAAATGTAGTGTGTACACCGTAACGAGCAACACGGTAGCAAAATCTGCAATGAATGCCGATATGAGTATTGTCTGCCCAAAATCGCTTTTTAATAGCCCCAGTTCCCTTATCGTTGGCACGGTCAACCCCACTGCGGAGGTTGAGAGGACGAGCGCAAGATATAATCCAAAGTCCAGTTTAGTCGTCAGGAATATCGAAATACCGAGTGTGATGATAAAGATTAAAGTTCCGAGGATAAATAGTTTCGCACCATGAACCTCAACCTTAGAAAAATCTATCTCCAGACCTACTAAAAACATCAGAAATATAAGCCCAAAGCTCGCAAGAAAGTCTATAACTATTCGTCCTTCTGCTTCGAGTGAGAATCCCAAAACCCCAAAGAGGATTCCGCAGATGATTTCTCCAACCACTGCCGGGACGCCTATTCTACCAGAAAGAACCGGAATGAGGAATGCGAAGACCGCTATCGCTAATAATAGGACATAGGGGCTTATAGTTAGGGTCATAGGCATCACACAACCGTTAGAACAGAACAGGGAGCGTCGTTTACTATTTTTCTTATCAGGTCTGACCTTATAACACCCGTTCCTCGCCAGGGAATTACCGCGAGCTCGTAATTTCCACTTTTCACTTCTTTTACTGCTTCTATCATTGGGTTGCCTTCTACCCACTTTTCAATAATCCGTACGTTTCCTTTTTCTCCCATTTTTTTTATCCCGTCAATCAGCTCACCGGGAACGATCTCCAGAATGAGTAAATGCAGGTCTGCCCCGCATAAATGCGCTATCTGAACCGCGTGCCTTCCAACACTCGCAGACACATCAGACGAATCCAGAAGTGCAAGAACGCGTTCGTAATACCGGAATGTTCGAGCAACAAGAATCGGACAGCAAGCGCATTTTATCAACTTCAAAACAACACTCCGTTTAAATATTTTATCCAGAATGCCGAGTTCTTCGTGGTCTATTATTATACAATCCGGGTAATAGGAGTGCTCTTTTACGATGTCAATTATTATACAGCCGGGATAATGCAGGTGTTTTTTTATTATGTCCATCAGTTTTTCCTCTTCCGACAATATCTTAAGCGGTACGCCCATCTCCATTGCCCGGGATTCCATCTCCTGCCGGGCTATATCCGTGGATGATACAGCAGTGACCTCTGCACCTGCTACGGAAGCAACGAACAAAGCTTCTTTGAATGCTTTCTCCACTGTATTTTTACTGAGGATTGGAACGAGGATTTTTTCGAAAGGTGTGCGAATTTCGGCTGCTTCAGCATCAAAGCCAAAGCGCATCATATCGCTGATGAGATTCGCAACTATCTCGGTAGGAGACATGATGGATTCAATGCCCAGCTTCTGAAACCTCTCCCGGTCTTCTGGATCTTCTATCCGAACAATTATCTTAGGAACACCGTATTTCTTCGCAATAGCCGCGGCTCGGTAGTTAACATCGTCATTGCTCGTGAGCGATATAAAAGCCTCGACATTATCCAAACCCACTCGCTTTAACAATTCTTCATCACTTCCGTCACCTATAATCACCTCTACACCCGCTAATTCTGAAAGCTTTTCACGTTTTTCCGGGTTTATTTCAATAATCACGGCTTCCGGCAACTGGGCAGCCAAATCTCTCCCTGCTCTCCCACCACCAACAATGATTTTTCTCATTTCTTCGACTGAATCAATTAGAAATTAAGCTGTCCTTTTAAAAATTTATCTAAATTGTGCGTTGCATTGCAAAGATTTATTTACCGGAAGTGTAAAAGGAATAAAAAGGGGAATAAATGGAGAAAGAGGGTTTTCTACTGGATATTGATTACATAACGGAAAAAAACGAAGAAGGGAAAGAAAAGCCAGTGATAAGACTATGGTGCAAGAGCAAAGAAGGAGCGGATTTCATTGTGTTGGACAAAAATTTTGAGCCGTATTTTTATGCTTTTCCTCATTCTTATCTTCATTCTTACGGTCACGAGTGGGATGTGGAAGAAAACAAAGGACTGATAGAAGAAATTTGTATAGATAGAGGAGGAGAAGAAATAAGAGTTAAGCGAGTAGAATTTTGCCAGAAGAAATTACTTGGTGTTGATCACAGGGGGTTGAAAATTTTTGTCGAGCATCCGAGACACGTTCCGGTGCTGCGAGAGGAAGTCAAAAAAGCGGGTCTTACCGTATTGGAAGCTGATATTCTATTTGCAATTCGATACTTGATAGACAAACAACTGAGACCATTTGAGGGTGTAAAAGTGGAAGGAGAAGAAATAGAGTTTGGCTACGCGAATACGCGAGAAAAAGAGGCTATTCTTGCTTCAAAAGTATCATACAAAAAGATGAATGGGGGTAGCTTGTCAGAGCTAAAAATCCTCGCTTTTGACTCTGAGATGGCTGCGCTGGGGCATGGGATGCCGTCGCCGAAAAAAGACCCAATAATAATTATTTCTGTTGCATACTCCGAAGGTGTGGGAAACGAAGTCAAAACAAAGCTATTTGTGATGGAAGAAGGAGAAGGAGATGAAGAAGAGGACTGGGCTGAGGACGAAGATAAAAAAGTAATAAGCGATTTTTTGAACTTTGTAGAACAATTCCAGCCGGATATTATCGTGGGCTATAATTCTGACGCTTTTGATTGGCAATACATAAGGGAGAGGGCGAAATTGCATGGGATTCGTTTAACCGTGGGTGCCAATGGCAGCGCGGTACAGTATGAAAAAGAGAGGGGCGGCGCGTTGCCAGGAGTAAACATTACAGGGCGGCTGAACGTAGACCTTTTCAAGCTCGCAAAGCGCGACCTGGGCAGCGTGAAGGTGAAGAAACTGGAAAATGTAGCGGAATACCTTGGCGTGATTGAGAAAAGTGAAAGGGTAAATTTAACGCCAAGGGAGATTACCGACTGCTGGATTGACTCCCCACCTTCTTCTTTTGCACGACAGCAGCTATACGAATACGCAAAAGCGGATGCAGTCAGCACGTTGGGCATCGCGGAAAAGATGCTGCCACTGCAAATAGAGCTTTCCAAGATGATAGGCTACCCATTAGACGAGTTAGCAAAGATGGGTAGAGGTAGGCAAGTGGAAGCCTTTTTAACCGCAGAGGCATTTAAAAAAGGCGAACTGGTGCCGCCGAAGCGCGGAGCTGAAAAGACATTCGAAGGCGGTTTTGTGCTTCCTCCAGAAAAGGGCTTGCATGAAGATGTTATCTCTCTCGACTTTTCTTCTATGTATCCTACGATCATGATCTCCTTTAACATCTCCCCTGATACTTTTGTGGAAGCCGAGAGTAGAGAACTCAAATCGGATTTATATATCGCACCTGAGGTGGGGCATGCATTCAGAAAGGAGCCGGATGGATTCTTTAAACGGATAATGAGCGATTTGATTACGAGGAGAAGAGCGATAAAGGCGGAAATGAAGAAATATGACAAAAAATCAAATGAATACCGGTTGTTGGACATACAACAGCAGAGTATCAAAATCCTTACGAACAGCTTTTATGGTTATACCGGGTGGAGTGCGGCGAAGTTTTACAAGAGAGAATGCGCTGAGGCGACAACGGCATGGGGTCGCCATTTTATAAAGCGAGCGGTAGAAGTGGCGGAGGAGCTCGGATTTGAGGTTATCTACGGAGATACCGACAGCATTTTCGCTAAACTCGGGGATGCCAAAGCGGATATTAAAGATAGAAAAGAAGAGACGTTGAAGAAGGCGAGAGAGGTTTCAGAGCGAATTTCAGAAGAGCTTCCTCTTGAACTTGAGATACAGGATTTCTTTAAGTCTGTTTTCTTTACGGGGAAGAAGAAGAGGTATGCAGCGCTTACCGATAAAGGTGAAATTGTAGTTCGCGGCTTGGAAGTGCGCCGAGGGGACTGGTGCGAGCTGGCGAAGGAAGTGCAGACGAAGGTGATAGAGCTGATATTAAAGCAAAAAGACCCGGATGCCGCTATGAAATATGTTAAAAGCGTCATACAGGACTTAAAAGAAGGAAAAATATCCGTTGATAAGCTAACAATCTACAAGACGCTCACCAGAAAGATAAGCAGCTATGAGACAAAGCAAGCGCATGTTATAGCGGCAGAAAGGGCTTTAGCTTCCCGTATCGTATATGAAGTGGGCTCAAAAGTCCCCTATGTAATAATAAAAGGCGTGGGGAAGACAAGTGACCGCGCTTTTCCCGTAGATGTTATAGAAGGAAGCGAAGGGATTGAAATAACCGCCGAGGGAAGAAAATATACGATTGACGTCGCTTATTATGTCCAACATCAGGTGATACCCGTTGCACACAGAGTGCTGCAACTTTTTGGTTATGACATCACATCTTTTGAAGATATGAGGCAGAAGACTCTTGGTCATTGGTTTTGATGATGTTCCAGCGGTCATACAACCGAAAAGCTTATATACCCCTTTCCATTACCTAATCATGGTGATGAAAATGGTTGAACTACCAATAGCACCTATAACCAGGTTAGTGAGAAACGCAGGGGCAGAGAGAGTAAGCGAAGATGCAAGTCAGGCATTAGTAGATATATTAGAGGAATATGGCGAAAAGGTAGCAAAGGAAGCCGTAGGCCTCGCTAAGCATGCCAAAAGGAAGACAGTGAAAAAAGAAGACATCATGGAAGCAGTAAGAGAGCAGTAGCATAAAAAAAAGGTTGAACAAAGGGGGAATATAAAATATACAAAATTTACCCCTTTTTTATTTTTTCCCAACAGGAATTTTGGATTTGGAACTTGTTTGTTATTTGGTGCTTGGGATTTGGATTTTTTTTTAACGGTTTAGGTGTCACTTCTACGCAAATTCTCCATCCTTCTTATCCCATCTATCTCTTTTACAACCTCGACAACCGCTTTTGGAACTAAACCCCCCCATTGCTCGTGGTTCAACATTTGTCGCCTTATTTCTGTACCCGAATATTCTTTCCGATTAAATAACGAAGGAGCGCGCACTTCATAGCCTTTTTCACCAAATAAACGCCCTATCAAAGGATTATTTGTAAATACTACATCCACAGGGGGCATCAATGACTCAACATGCGATACCCAGACTGCGTTCCAGTTTACATCTAAGATGGGCACGATGTAAAAGTTGGAAATGCCCTCATCTCTTAATGACTTTGAAATCATCAGATAGCGTTCCCCTGCGGTAAATGGATTATCCAACTCGTGGCTTCTTTGCGCTGACCCTATACATATAATGACTTCATCTGCTTCAGAAGCTATTTCTTTTATTACTGCATGATGCCCGAGATGATAGGGCTGAAATCTCCCTATGTATAACGCTCTCATTACTCCTTTATAATTACCGCTCTCAGCAAATATACGACAACAGCGATAACGCATGCCACGAAACCTGCTTGCACCAAAGAGCGGTATTCGTACTCGAATAGCGTGGAAATGGCATGCATGGCGTAGTAATAGAATTGAAAGATAGCCACGGCAAGTAAGATCATGAGAATTATGAAAACGCCGAGCCTGAAATACCTGAAAATATCATCTGATGCGAATCTCTCTTTTTTCTCCTTTATACCCTCATACTCTTCTCTCTCCTCTTTTTTTCTTTTTTCGTTCTCTTTCTCCATTCCCTTTCTCACACATCCCCTCTCCTTTTCTTTAGCAGTAAAATAAATGCGACAAAGAGCGCAAAGGCTGCGTATAACGTTTCAAAGCCCGGTGCCGCCGGTGCTGGGGTAGGATAAGGTGCAGGCTCAGGGACCGGTGCGCCTGGAGGGATAAAATCACTGATTGCTACCTTGGGTGAAATTTCCACCGTCTTCTCTTTCGCTTCTTTTACTACTGTTCTGTTCACAAAAGGGCTTAACAGAACCATTCCACTGCTTTCTTTTATTATCCTTTCTGATTGCCATATTTGAATCTCGAATACATAATCTCTACCATTGAGCACCCTCAGCTCTGCGTAACGTAGTGATGTAGTGCCTTCTTTAAGAAATTCGAGGTCTTTCCAGTTCCTGTCTGCTATCAATCTCGTTTCATTATCCCTTGCCTTTACCAATGCTCTTAGACCGTCGACGTCTTTTCCGAGATTGTCAATGTATAAGGTGGTATTGATGATTGCATACTCCCTGTCCCTTTCACTCTCTGCTTCTACTGCTTCTACGAGAAAATCAATTTCTCGTATGGAAATTTTTGCAACAGAAGGCGGCTCCAAGCGCGATAAACCATAAATCTTTGTTTCGGCACGCCGTATGCCTTTGTCGTCTTCAAAAACAACTATTTGAAGTCTATAACCCCCTTCCTTCGGGAGCTTCAAGCAAGTGCTCGCAGATTTTGTCTTTCTTCCGCCTATTTCCCCCACTTTCGTCTCGTTAGAAGCGACAAGCAAATTCGTATCCGCATCGTATGCCTTCACCAAAACATCTATCTCGCCTGATTTCGCATCACCGCTGTTGTCAAGATATGTGGTCACGTTTAGTAATGCATCGGCAATACCAAGCGCTTCCGCAGATATGTCAATATCAGCGATTGCTATTTCAGACCGCTCATAGGATTTTAACCCACCGCCAATCGTCGCTACTAACGCAATAAGTACTAAGAATGCCAAAACTACCGCAGCAGTTGCAATTGCCAGTTGTTTCCCCTGCAAGCCCATAACCTCTTTTTATTTTTACTC
>JAGXOS010000058.1 GCA_023659775.1 Methanomicrobia archaeon LH_S14
CAGTAATAGTATATTTTCGTTCTGCATGAACCTTCTCCAGTATTTTTAAAAACGCTTCCCCCTCATCAATTATCCTTTGCTGTGTCTGCTCGTCAAATGGCCTGCACCACACGTTTGTATCCAAATAAATCTTTATGTGTCTCAAATTAGAGTTAATTGTGGTCTTTCTCTTTCTTTCAACCCCCATTTGTTCTTCATCCTAATTATGTGAGTGTTTTTGGATCAAACCTTTTTCTAAAAGGTTTGTTTTACGAGTTTATTCGCAATTCTATGACACTCAAACTGAATAACGTTCTTCGTCTTTATATTCCTGCCTCTGTACTTTATTGTCTTTTCAAAAGTCTCGTTTAGCGCTTCTATCAGAACTGCTTTTCCTTCTTTATTCAAACTCAACTTATCAACGTCGTGCTTCCTAACTTGGGATGCCACACCCTTCCATAAGGGTCGCCGTAAGAATCGAGAAAAACGATGTCTATGTTGTTTGTTATCCACGGCAAACTTGATTGCATCCGTGGAAATATGCTGTCAACTTTACTCACAGAAACTTCAAATACCTTGTCCTCTTTTCTCACTAAAAAACAGTTCCCTTTCTTCCGTAGATAAGACCCGTAGGTATTAATCACCAATTGCATTTTTATCAACGAAGTTTCCCACTCCACGCTTCTCTCACTTCTTCTAACGCAAGATTCACCAGCTCTTTGTTTCCATCATAAATGCCAACCCTCTTCTCATCCATCGTCTCTCCCATTTCAATTATACAAACTCCTCGCTTATTCATCAACTCCTCAAACCTTCTCGCTTCCTCTCTCCACACCTCCACCACCCACCTCGTATTAGATTCCGAGAACAACTTATAAACACTCCTCAGCTCTGGGTTCATACCCGCAATATCAATTGAAGCACCAATATCACCTCCTATTAACATCTCGCATACCGCAATCGCAAGACCACCTTCCGAAATGTCATGACAGCTCGCTATCAACCCTACCTGCATCGCTTCCCTTAATGCGTTCATACTCTGCATCAGCACTTCCGGGTCTGTTCTCGGCACAATTCCTCCTTCTACACCCCTTATCCGATAATACTCACTTCCACCCAGCTCCTCTTTCGTCTCCCCTATCACATATATGAAATTCGATGCTTCCTTCACGTCCACGGTAATGCACTCTCTTACATCTTCGCATAGCCCTATGCCCAGAATAGTAGGAGTAGGAGGAATAGATTCGCCCATAGCTGCGGATTCATTGTAAAAGCTCACATTACCGCTCACGAAAGGAACCCCTAAGGAAGAAGCCATATAGCCGAGACCACGACAGCATTCATAGAAATCGCCCATTCGGTCCGGCTTCTCAGGATTACCGAAGTTCAAGCAGTCGGCAAACGAATGAGGCACCGCAGCCACCGCTGTTAAATTCCGGCATACTTCGTCTATCGCACTTGCAGCACCCCAGAACGGACTTAGTTTACAAAAGGACGGTTTTACGTCAGAAGTAATAGCAAGTCCCTTATAGGACTCTTCTAACGGCTTTATCACCGTTGCATCTCCGTGTGTCTCTTTTCCTATTATCCCTTGCATCGGTTTTAGTACGGTAGAAGCTCGCACTTCATGGTCATATTGTCTTATAACACTTTCCTTCGATGCGATGTTTGGAGCCCCAAGCAATATTTCTAAAACCTCGTTGTAGTCTCTTGGCTCTTCTATTAATGGCTCTCCCTTCTCCTTTATCTTTATCTCCCTTGGACGCTCATAAACAGGACATGAAACAAGAAAATCAGTATCCAGCTCAAATACGAGCTCACCATCATAAAAAAGCCTTATTTTTGTTTCTTTGGTAAAGCTTTCTTTTCTAAAGAAAGGTTTTGTTTGTCCAATGACCACGGCATCCACATCCCATTTATCGAATATACCCTGCAACTCTTCCACTTTGTCTTTCAATGCAGCGATTAAAAACCGTTCCTGTGATTCCGAAACCCATATTTCCCATGCGTTAAGCCCCTCTTCCTTTAACTTCACACGCTCTAAATGGACGTCGGCACCGCATCCTCCTGCATGGCACATCTCGCTCACTGCACATGATAAACCACCTCCACCAAGGTCTTTCATCCCGCTTATCAAACCCTTCTCATTCGCTTCTAATATCGCATGCATTAGTGGTTCTTTTGTTATCGGGTCGCCAACTTGAACAGCACTTCGCGATTCTTCCTCACCTGTTAACTCAACGGAAGCAAAAGTAACCCCGTGTATGCCATCTCTTCCCGTTTTACCGCCGACCAGAACAAGCACTTCGCCCGGCTTCGCCCGGCTTCTGCTCAAATCGGTCTTCTTCATTATCCCCACACAGCCCACGTTCACCACGCAATTGCCTACATATCCATCATCGAAATAAACCATGCCTGCACAGGTTGGAATGCCTATTCGATTCCCGTAGTCGCTTATCCCCGCAACAACACCATCAAACAAGAACCGCGGATGCTTTATCTCCGCGGGAAGTTTTTTGTCCGGATAATTTAAATGCCCAAAGAACAAAGGGTCAATCAAAGCAATAGGCTGTGCACCCATGCAGTTATGCGTAACAATACCATAAGAAGTTGTAAATAAGTGTGTGCCCTCAACTGTGAGGTCATAGACCCACTGGTCACGCATAATTTTCTTTATTTCATCTATGCGGACAGGAGTTAAGGGAGGATGTCTTTTAGTGATACTTTCATTTTTATCCACTTCTATACGACCAAAATACTTCTCTATCTTATCCATGTCTTTTTTGGAAAATAATCTACCCAATCGTTTAGCATCGCTTATATTGCTTATTTCCAGCACATGTAACGGAGTTTTCGCTTTTTTCACAAATTGAGTATAAGTGTAAGGGATATAGCCAAAAGACTGCAGCAGTAAAACCACTTGCTGGAATAATATTTGGCTTGATGTTCCAAATCGTATTTTTATCCTGTAACTGCTTTTTCTATCCCTTCTCTTATTTATCTTTACATCTCCATCCCCTCGGAAGATACCTTTTAACAACTCAATTTTTAACTTCTCACCCACTTTGAACATCCTGGAAGGTATTTTCATTTGGTAGCAATTTACTCCACATCCCAGAATGTCCTCGAATAGAAATCCCAAAACACGGGAATTGACGGTTATGGATGTAGCTTCAAAATCAAAATCATTGTATTGCCTGAGATAAAACTTCAAATTTAATTCGCTGAGTACGCAACATACATCTTCAATATACTCCTTCTCTTTGGTGTTGAATGCCCATTGGACACACTTATTTCCTCTTTTATCCGTGCTTATGCATCCGTCTGCTAAATAGTACCCAATAAGGCGGGCAAAACCCTCATCTATTTCGATTACTGCTGGAACCCCACCCCTGCCCTTATATGCTCGTATAAAAATATCAGCTCTGGTTATTGGAAGTCTCTCAGCCATCTTCTCCAACTCGAGATAGGTTTTTAGTGGCATGTAATTACTTCTGAAATAATTGCATCTCGTCATAGCATTAGCCCCTATCTTCTTCAATAGAGTATCAAACTGCTTCCGAAAATCTTTAAATTCCTTTTTTCTCGGTTTTATACTAATATTCATAATCCCTCTTTTTTCTAATTCTCTTATCAAATCAATTCTATCGGTGTCACATTCCGATTCTGTGTTTGGCAAAGCAGAAAGCAGGGGCAAGCAGTCACCCTCTTCTAAATTGTCAGCCAATTTTATTTTCGGCATATTATTATCATTATTGTCCAAAACAATCATCGGATGCTCAGGGGTTACCCTGATAAAACGCCCGTGTTCGGTTTTTATTTCTAAAATCTCTTTAGTTTTTCGCTTGAATAATTGCTTTACTTTACTAAAATAGGGGATATTCCTGATAGTATCAAAGGATAAAATTTCTACCTCTTCAGGTGAATCTATTTGTATTGTTTCCGGGTCAATTTCATAACTCTTTCCTTTTAGACTTTCTATATACTCACCTATTTTGAGTGTTTTTTCATCATTACAATTCCTTATAAATATGAATTCGTTACCATCGAGACAGACTACATCTCTAACAATGCCTCCTATTCCTGTTGCTGCACCTCCGTACGGTTCGACGGCTGAAGGGTGATTATGGCTTTCAAATGCCACTACATAAGCATGCTCTTTGTCAAATTCCACTACCCCCGCATCTTCTTTTATCACCACCATATTTTGCGGCGCGTCAATGCCAAAAATGAACTCTTGCAATATTCTTTTTGAACTCTTGTAACAGCAATGTTCCGACCATGCCTGTGCAATACTTTGGAGCTCCACGTCCGTTGGCTCTCTGTTTTTCGCCACGAAATATCGTTTTATCCTTCGCAACTCCTCTAAATTCAGCGCGAGACCCATTGCTTCACTTATACGCGTCAATTCTTCGTCATTCGCATCTCTTATTCTTATCTCAAGCCTTCTCATGGTCATGTGGAGAAAAGTTTTATTTAAGTAAATATAAATGATTCTGAGTGTGTATGTCAGAAAAAGAAAGCCTGTTTGATAAAGTAGATATAACAAAATATCCGGTGAAGAAATTGGTTGCAATACCTTTAATCATCTTGCTCATCTCTTTCGCCGTGCTCACTTACACTTATATGCAGCCACCCGTATATCCTCATTCTCCTCATTCCCCTGTCCATTTAGGGATTGACTTTATAGGCGGAACGATGGTGAATATAAGAACCGATGAGACGGGAGAAGAGCTAACCGCAAAATTCTCCGCTTTTCCGATTGTACTTGTTGGGGAGACAGATGTGGGGAACGAAAAGATGATACGATTCGGACCGATGACCAAATCACAAAAAGATGAATTGGAAAATATGCTTGATAATCACTATGAGCCGGGACAATATGAAATTCCTCAGAGTATGGACCCCGTATTTGGCGAACGATTCCGAAACCAGGCAGTACTAGCACTGATAATCGCTTTTATTCTGATGGCAATAGTCGTTTTCGTGGTATTTCTAACTTTTGTCCCTTCCTTTGCTGTCATCTTGTCCGCTTTTTCTGACATCGTCGTCGCAGTTGCCTGTATGGACGTAATAGGGATGGAACTATCGCTTGGCACGGTAGCGGCGCTGCTTATGCTCATAGGCTATTCCGTGGACTCTGATATCTTATTGACAAGAAATCTGCTTCATAAAAAAGGCGACTTAAACGAGAAGCTACGAGGTGCAATGAAAACAGGTATAACGATGACTTCCTCTACCTTGTCCGCTGTGTTCGCAATGTTTCTCGTCTCCTTTTATATTGATATTCCCATATTAAAAGCCATTTCAATCGTGCTTTTGTTCGGTCTCACGGTGGATTTGCTGAACACCTGGCTGCTAAACGCAGGAATATTAAGGTGGTATGTGGAACGCAAGGAGAGGAAGAAATACAAAAGAGGCGTAGAAAAAGTGAAAGTGAAGAAAAAAAGCAAAAGCATAAAATAAAATCATGCCCCAAATCGAACCTTTCGAAAAATATGCAGCCAGATATGAAGATTGGTTCGTTAAGCACCGATTTGCTTACGAAGCAGAACTCAGGGCAGTAAAAGCGCAACTGCCTGAAAGCGAAAACAGTATAGAAATAGGTGTGGGTAGTGGACGATTTGCTGCACCTTTAGGTATCGTGCTTGGAGTCGAGCCCTCAGCGAAAATGCGAGCAATCGCCAAAACGAGAGGGATTGATGTTATTGGTGCCGTTGGTGAAGCACTTCCATTTGGGCACTCCACATTTGAGATCGCACTCCTGGTTACGACCATCTGTTTTGTTGACGACTTAGAAACCGCATTCAATGAAGCGTATCGGATATTGAAACCGGATGGGTGCCTGGTTATTGGATTTATAGACCGAGACAGTCCAGTCGGGAGATTATATGAACGGCGTAAAGAAGAAAGTGTGTTTTACCGCGTCGCGAGATTTTATACGACGGAAGAAGTGGTTTCTATTTTGGAAAAGACAGGTTTTAAAAGATTCTCCTTCAGTCAAACTATTTTCCATGATTTGACTGAGATAAACGAGGTTGAGTCGGTAAAAGCAGGCTATGGTGAGGGCTCATTTGTCGTAGTGAAAGCGAAGAAGTTATAAAACGAGACAAATCCCTCTATTTCTTCATGAACTCGGTATAACCGCATTTTCCGCACGAATATCGGTCTTCATGCTCTGCTAAAAACACCCCTGCTCCACACCTCGGGCACACCTTCCGCTTCCTGTGCAACTTTACCTTGCCCTTATCCTCCACCACTTCATAAAACTTATGAATTGCCGCCATTTTCTCATCTACCCCCCTTTTTCTTCCTTTTCTCTTTGACCCTCTCCTTCGCCCAGGCTACCAAAGTTCCTTTTTATTATGTGTTCCCTCTCTATTTCCCTTAACCTATCCTCACTTTCATATACCTTTGCATAGCCAACCGTTTCTCTTTTCCCGAATTTCGTTCTCATCCTATTTATTACGAGGAGGTTTGGGCTACACCGGAGCTTTTTTATCAAGACATCTCGTGCTTGGGCTCTGCTTGGCGACGCCCCTTTCTTTTCACCTTCTTCTTCTTCGTGCTTTAACCTAAAAAATACTTCCTTCCTCCTCAACAGTTGATTAGTGTTCTCCTTTGTTACCTCTATTTCCATCTTACCATTCTTCACCTCATCAAAGCGCTCAATGCAAAAACACTTTTTCTTTATAAAACTTTTTTAAAGAGCAGTTTATTTTTGTTGCAATCTATCCTTACCGCACCTTCAACGCATACCTTCCTTCTTCCTTTATCTCCAATTTCTTCGCTATCTCTGACCCCTTTGCATCTATAATCACTACATACCCACTCCAATCCTTGCTGATTGAATTAGAGCCGCATTTACATACTGACTTTTCACTTTCAATAATCCTGCGACAATCTCTGCATGCTTTCTCCATTATTTATCCTTTCTTCTTCTCCTTCTCCCTCTCCCGCTCTTCTTCTATCCACTCGATTTTCCCCAATCCCGGCTGCCGCATCGTTAATCCTATCTTGCTGTCCCCTGGATCTCTTTCATTCAGCGAAATCGCAACTATCCTTGCGCGTAGCCTATCCCCTTCTCCTAATGTTCTGTTGGTATCCTTGGTAACGAGTTTCGCTCCCTTCTCATCATACGAAATGTATTCGTCGGTAATCTGGCTGATATGCAGCAACCCATCTAACGGACCTATCTGCACAAAAGCGCCAAATTCTACTATCTCCACTACTTCTCCTTCCACTATCTCCTGCATCTTGGGTCTGAAAACGAGCACATCAAAAACCGTTTCGTAATAAACGCCCGGGTCTCCTATCATTATCCTCCCTTCCTTTATATCCACAACATCCAGTATTGCAATGAACATCCCTATCTTTTTATCCATCCTGCCTTCCAGCTTCTCTTGTAACATCTCTTTCACTGTAAGCTGCAAATCGTCCCCCAATCTCCTCGGCGGCACCCTTACTACATCAACCGCTCTTATCTTTATGTACATCTTTTTTACTTTCCACTTCTGCTACATTTAACCTCGTAGATATTATCGCATCCGGGCTCAAAGACATCGAATCTATTCCACACTCGACCAAAAACTCCGCAAATTCCGGGAAATCACTCGGCGCCTGTCCGCAAATCCCTACCTTCCTACTCGGCTCGTGTTCGTGCGCAACTTCTATGACATGCTTCACCAGCCTTTTCACAGCTTCGTTTCTTTCGTCAAATATATGCGCTACCAGGTCAGAATCCCTATCCAAACCAAGCGTTAGTTGCGTTAAATCATTCGACCCTATACTGAACCCATCAAACACATCCGCAAATTCATCCGCCAAAACTACATTTGAGGGTATCTCACACATCACGTACACCTCCAACCCATTTTCTCCCTGTTTCAATCCGAACTCCTCCATTGTTTTTATTACCTCTCTTCCTTCTTCCGGCGTTCTGCAAAATGGAACCATCACCTTGACATTGATCAATCCCATCTCTTCCCTCACTTTCCGTATCGCTTTGCATTCCAATTCAAATGCAGGCTTGAATTTAGCGTCATAATAACGCGAGGCACCCCTCCAACCTATCATTGGATTGCTTTCTTCAGGCTCGTAAAGATACCCGCCAATTAAATTGGCATACTCATTCGTTTTGAAATCCGATAATCTTACAATCACTTCATTGGGATAAAATCCCGCTGCTATCTTTCCTATTCCCCTTGCTAAGTTGTCAATGAAAAATTCCACTTTGTTCTCATACGACGCACTTCTTTCATCTATCTGCTTAATTACACGGGCTATCTTCTTGTCTTCTCCTTCATTTGCCATTGCCCTTTTCTTTAAATCCTCGTATTCTATCAGCGCCAGAGGGTGTATGCCTATGTAGGAATTAATTATGAATTCCTCTCGGGCTAAACCCACGCCATCATTCGGAATTTGACCGTGAACAAATGCATTTTCTGGAACACTGGCGTTCATCATTATCCGGGTGCGGGGTCTTGGAAGGTTGTCCAGTGCCATTTTTTCTATCCTGTATTTCAATTTCCCTTCATATACCCTACCCACGCCTTCTGCACAATCTACCGTAACATCCTTTACACCTTTTAAAACCCTTGTCCCCTTAACCGTCCCAACTACACAGGGTATTCCAAGTTCCCTGGAAATTATAGCTGCATGACAGGTTCTCCCACCGCTATTTGTAATAATTGCACCAGCCGCTTTCATTATTGGCTCCCAATCCGGGTCCGTCATGTTAGTAACCAGAACCTGCCCTGGTTCAAATTCATGGATATCCCCCGAGCTCTCTATTACATTTACCTCACCATACCTAATTTTAGTACCAACTGCCTCTCCTTCGACCAACAACTTCCCTTCTTCTCTGAGCAAATCCCTATCCTCTTCAAGCACATAGGTCTCGTACGCCGCAAGGTTTCTTTGTGAATGTACCGTTTCCGGTCTCGCTTGAACCACGAAAAGTTCGTTGGTTCTTCCATCCTTTGCCCATTCGATATCTATGGGCGTCCCATAATGGTCTTCTATAATGCAAGCCCACCTTGCGAGCGTGAGCACCTCATCATCAGTTAACACAAACCTTCTTTGCTCTTCTCTTTCAACTTTTTCTTGCTTTGTCCCCGTCCCTTTTTCTTCATAAACCAGTTTCTTCCTCTTTGTCCCTATTTTCTTCTCCACAATCGGTCTAAATCCTTCCTTTAAAGTCGGTTTAAAAACATAAAACTGATCGGGATTTACAGTCCCCTGCACGACATTCTCCCCTAAACCGTATGCACCTGTTATGTAAACCACGTCTCTGAAACCTGATTCGGTATCTATCGAAAACATAACTCCCGAGCACGCTAAATCCGAACGAACCATCTTTTGTATCCCAACCGATAGATAAACGCTGAGATGGCCAAATCCTTTATCCACACGATATGATATTGCTCTATTGGTGAATAAAGAAGCAAAACACTCCATAACCTTTTCCACCAGTTCTTCTTCTCCTCTTACATTCAGATACGTCTCTTGCTGTCCTGCGAATGACGCTGTGGGCAGGTCTTCTGCGGTTGCACTGCTTCTCACTGCCACGTCAACCCCTCCCCCATACCTTTCTTCCATTTGTCTATAAGCAATTCTTATCTCTTCCTCCAGTTCTTTTGGGCACTCAGCATTTTTTATCAGACCTCTTATCTTGCTGCCCCGCTTAGACAAGTTCGCCATATCGTGCGTATCCAAACCCGCCAGCGTATCTTTGATTTTTTCTCGTATGCCTGCTTTTTCTATCACGTATCTGTAAGCCTCAGCAGTGATGGCAAAACCAGAAGGAACGGTCACTCCCTTTTCAGTCAAATTTTGGATCATCTCGCCAAGCGATGCATTTTTACCGCCCACTAAGGCTACAGCTCTTGTTCCAACCTCCTCAAACCCTTTTATGAATTTCATGATTCGCCCCCGATTTGCAATCCTCTAAAAAGATTTAAATAAATTTTGTGCTTTCGTATATAA
>JAGXOS010000059.1 GCA_023659775.1 Methanomicrobia archaeon LH_S14
GCCTCGGCAAATACGATTCCAAGAGATTCATAAAAAGGAGACAAAACAAATATATCTGCTTCAGAATAAAATCCACTTAGATTTTTTGGGTCCATCAAACCATGAAATATCACCCTCTTCTCAAGGTCACCTGCAAGCACCTTTTCCTTGATTCTTTTACAATAACCGAGGTCAAAATTATCATCACCAACCACATCGAGGGCTATCCCCAGATTATCCAGCCGATGAATCGCCTCTATAAATTCGCCTGGGATACCCATGCCTTTAATCTCTTCCTTTGTGTGCTTGCTGCTGGCGATAATAAGGTCGGCGTTTTTGAGCATGATTTTTTCAACAGATTTGATAAAATGTGCTTTTAAGGTGCCCTTCGCTGCCTTCCACCACAGAAGATGAACAATGACAACAATCTTTGTCCTCTTAACATACCGTAACCAGAAATTGAAGAGAAAAAGAGCAGGGTGAGCCATCTCGTCTTCCAGCACGAAGTCGTAGCTTCTGCTTCGCCGGGAAAATCGTAAAATAAGCGATAAATTTGAAAATAGATGCAGTATGTAGGGATAAGGTACTTCTCGAATGCTGATTACATCTACCTCAATGCCCTTACCCGTTAGATACTCAACCAATTTTCTATCGTATAAATAGCCACCCGTCAATCTATTTATGTCCCCTATGATAAGTTTAGCAATTTTCATTCTTTCAAATTCAAAATATCTTTTATCTCATCTATTCTTGCATCTGTCTTAAATGCGGTATCCGAGAAATGTGTTCTGCTCGCGGAAAAACCGCTCGAACGCAAAGCATCGAGTAAGAAAGAGAGGGAGGATGGAGGAATTTTCAAAGCCTTGCATATCGCATGATGTTCATAATAAAAAGGTATATCCAGCTCATTTACGCACGTCGCAACGATTTTCATTGCTTCTTTCTTCTTACCCAGCTCTCTTTTTCCCAACTCTTCATGCACCTGTTCGCAAAATCTCTTCTCTTTTATCGCTTCTATATACAAAGGACCCGCAATGCGTATTTTCGCATCACACACCTCACATTTTTTCTTCACTTTCAGTTCTAGCATATCGGAGCACGAAAAAGCGAATCTATTGCCGCAAGAGAAGCAATGTGCAATGAACCCCAGCCTTTTCATGCTGTCATCTGCTTTTTTCGCTCCTTTTTCCACTCGTGCTATGATTCTTATAAAATGCGCCCTGGAATAGGATAGCAGCGGCTGTATTGCCCTGTCATATTTGCACAGGTCTCTCGTGACTCTACCTAAGAGAATACGTGTTGCCATCTCCGTATGATATTCAGTGTTAAGCGGTTTAGCATCGTATTTCCTCAAGCCACCAGAATGAGCACCACATAACGGTGCTGTATCTGTCGCAGTAACCAACAGCAATTTCTTCACCGACTTACAAGCGGCGTCCAGAAACGGAACTGGCGACCCAAATGGGTCCACATCCACCAAATCGTAGTTATTCTGGAGTAGAAGCACATTCGCATTCTCGTTATACGCCTTCGTGCTCTCTTCCAGCTCATTCAACTCTATATTTCGGTTTATGAGTTCATAAGCGGGTTTGCTTCGGTCGTTAATAGCCACCGACAGCCCAACTTCTTTCGCTACCCTGATTCCTCTCACGCCGGTCCCTGCAAGTGCATCTATGTATGTCAGAGGTTGTGAAGGTAGCGAGGAAACAAAAGCAGCTACCCCTGCTATGTCTATGTCCCGGCATAGTTCCATCTTTGGATTATAAAAAATTGATTTTGTGGGTTGCTTCGGCACTAATATTCGTGTTGTTCCTTCTTTTACTTCTGAAAACATTGGTTATTGGAAAATATAGTAAGTTATTTATATGTTTTCGGCCAAATGAAAGTGTGGGCGGTAAAAAAGGGGTGAGAAGGTTAAACTAAAAGGGGGTATATACGAAGTAAATCTTGGATATCTTTCCAAAATGGGTGGATATACGATGTTGATGTCTGATATATCAAGGTTATACGACGGTTTCCATAAAAGTATTATAAGGTATGAGAAAGAAAAAATCACGAGCTTATAAACAAGCCAATTTGAAACCTGCTAAGAATGGGATATAAAAAAGACGATGGACGCTGGTTATTGATTCTAAAGAAGCCGCAGTAAATTTCTACAGTATTCTATTAGGTCTTCAACGATCTAAGGGCGGCGGGCTCATTAATAAAGAAGCCCTAAAGTATGTTACCAAATGGATGAATTTTATTTCAGAACATGTTCCTGAAGTTGAAACGCTAGCAGGTGACAGCCGCGGACCGTTCAGGAAAAGAGATATGTCGTCTATAAGCATTTCACTGGAATTAAATTACAAAGAGCGAACATTGATGCATTTTATATGGAAGACCATGTACAATCAGTTACTTGCACCAGAAATTCGAGATGAATGGATTAAAAACCAAGGGATAGAAGACTATGAAGCAGCCATTAAAAATTACAATGCTTGGATAAGTTCACTTGAAGGAAGTAAATATCTTCATGAACCTGCTCAAGGAGGAGACGAACAATGAATTTGAATTGGTTGAAAAATTAAATAAATTAGTTTCCTATTAGGATATGATTAATATGCACGATGAAACGGAATGGCAAACTCGAAAGAACCGTATTGACCGTAAACTTGAGACCGTGGGTTGGAAAATCATAAGATACGATGGGTCAAAACCTTTGGTCTCCTATGTATCTAATGCTATTGAAGAATATCCTACCTCAAACGGTCCTGCGGACTGTGCCCTTGTAGATCATGGTCAAATAATTGCTGTGGTTGAAGCAAAAAAGTTAACGTTAGGTCCTCAAAATGTTCTTGTTCAAGCTCAAAGATATTCTAAAGGAGTGGAAGATTCTTCATTTGATTTCGATGGCTTTCGGGTCCCTTTTATTTATTCTACAAATGGCGAGGTTTTTTGGTTCCAAGATGTAAGAAAACCAGATAGCCGCTCGAGAAGGGTATCAGGATTCCATACGCCAGGAGCCTTGCGAGAAATACTGGAAAAGGATGCTGAAGCATGTTACAAGTGGTTTAAAGACAACCCTAATCGACACTCTCGTTTACGCCCTTATCAAATTGAAGCGAATGATGCAGTTGAAGATGCCATATATGATGGTAAACGTAGAATGATGCTGGCAATGGCTACGGGGACAGGTAAAACATATACTATCGTTTCTCAGATATATAGATTTATAAAGTCCGGTTTTGCAAAGCGGATCTTATTTTTGGTTGATAGAAGGGCTCTCGCGGCACAGGCAGTGAACGCTTTTGCTACATTTGAGACTGAACAAGGATTAAAATTCAAACAGACTTTTGAGGTATATTCACAGCGATTTCAAAGGGAAGATTTCGATGAAGAGGATATATTTAATCCGCAGGTCTTACCAAATAGTTATTTGACTGATCCCCAACCGGGTCATGCTTTCGTATACGTATGCACAATCCAGAGAATGCGAGTGAATTTATTTGGATGGCAGAATTCTTTTGAATCTACTGATCAGGATGTAGATGATGAAAGCGATGCAGCCAAACTTGACATTCCTATTCATGCCTTTGACGTGATTATTGCTGATGAATGCCATCGGGGGTATACAGCCCGTGAAATAAGTAAATGGCGAGAAGTTCTTGAATATTTTGATGCTATCCGGATAGGTCTCACAGCTACTCCAGCAGCTCATACTACTGCTTATTTTAAAGAGATAGTTTTCAGGTACGAGTATGAAAGAGCAGTAAGAGAGGGCTATTTAGTTGATTGGGATGCGGTTCGTATCAAATCGGATGTAAGAATAAATGGAATATTTTTGAACGAAGGTGAAACGGTTGGTTTAATTGACACGGAGACAGGTCTGGAGTCACTGGATACGTTAGAAGATGAAAGGGAATTTGATACGTCTGAAATCGAACAGAAAGTTACTTCACCGGACAGCAATAGAAAGATTGTCGAAGAGATTGCGAAACACGCGCAGGAGCATGAGAAAAAATACGGACGTTTTCCAAAGACCCTGATCTTTGCCGCTAATGACTTGACACATACATCCCATTGTGATACGCTCGTGGATATATGTAGAGACGTTTTCGGGAGAGGAGATGCGTTCGTCCAGAAGATTACCGGCAGTCCAAACGTTGATAGACCGTTGCAGAGAATTAGAGAGTTTCGCAACCGACCGAACCCGGGTATTGCAGTCACACGGGATATGCTGACCACCGGCGTGGACATACCGGCACTTGAGTTCCTGGTGTTTCTTCGCCCGGTGAAGTCAAGAATACTGTGGGAGCAGATGTTAGGCAGGGGCACAAGAAGATACGATGAAATTAACAAAACACATTTTACTGCCTTCGATTGTTTCAATGGTGGTCTTTTTGAGTATTTTAAAGATGCCACTGTTTTCGAGCCGGAACCACCCGTAAAAGCTACAAGAACGTATGCGGAAATCATAGAAGATGTCTACCAAAATAGGGATAGAAGATATAATGCAAAATGTCTTGTAAAACGTCTCCAGAGAATAAATAAAGAACTAAGTGGCACCGCACGAGAAAAATTCGCCAGATTCATTCCTGATGGAGATATGGGGGGCTTTGCCCGTGACTTGCCCGATAGGATTGAAGATGATTTTGTTACCGTTATGAAAATTCTTAGAGACCCTGCGTTCCAGGACTTACTGGTTAACTATCCAAGACCAAAAAGGGGATTTATTGTAACATACGAAACACAGGACGAAGTATCATCTGAAGAGTTGTTAAGGTACCATGGTGATGAAGTTTGGAAGCCCGAGGACTATTTAATTGCATTCTCCAGATTTGTAAAGGAGAACCCGGAGCAGATTGAAGCAATTGGAATACTTCTGGAAAGACCCGCGGACTGGAACACAGAAGCGCTATCAGAATTAAGAATAAAGCTGGCAAGGACGCAGGAGCAATTTTCCGAGGATAATCTTCGAAAGGCTCATAAATTGAGATACAACAAGGCACTTGCAGATATTATTTCTATGGTAAAACATGCAGCGGACGAGGATGAGATGCTTCTCAATGCCGAAGAGAGAGTCAACGGGGCTTTCGAGCGAGTAACGTCAGGAAAAAGTTTTACCAGGAATCAAATGAAATGGCTTGAAAGGATAAGAGCACATCTTATCCAAAATCTGACTATTGATAAAGCGGATTTTGATACACTTCCAATCTTTCTGAGAGAGGGGGGCTGGAAAGCTGCGAATAGCGCTTTTGGCAGCAATCTTGAATCGTTCTTGCAAGAGTTCAATTGGGCGGTGGCAACATGACAGACGTAGTACAAAAACTGTGGGGATTTTGTCATGTATTACGACACGATGGAATTGACTATGGCGATTATATCGAGCAAATAACATATCTGCTATTTTTAAAGATGGCTGATGAGCGAGGGATTGAACTACCAGAAGGCTTTGATTGGAAGACGGTGAAGGAGAAGTCAGGTACAGACCTTACGGACTACTACGTGGACCTTCTGAGAAAATTGGGAAAGGATGGAGGATTGTTGGGCGATATTTTTAGCGGCGCCATATCCCGATTTACCAATCCCGTAAATCTCAAGCGATTGATCAATCTCATTGATGAAATAGAGTGGACTGGTCTTAAGGTAGACATAAAGGCAGCGGCTTATGAAGGGTTATTAGAAAAAGCGGCAAGTGAGGGAAAGAAAGGTGCGGGTCAATATTTCACGCCGCGAATTTTAATACAAGCTATTGTCGGATGTATGAAACCCGACCCCCGAGTAAACGTTGAATTTACCATCTGTGACCCTGCTGCTGGTACGGGCGGTTTTTTGATGCGTTCTTATGAATGGCTTATGGAACGAACAGAAGGGGCATTAAAACGAGAAGATGCGCAGAGAATCAAAAATCGCACCTATTATGGAACTGAATTGGTTCCACGCCCTCGCCGCTTATGTCTCATGAATCTTTATCTACATGACCTGGAGGCGAATATCTATCTTGGTGATTCGATCTACGAACCTGACCCGGGCAAGCGCTATGACGTGGTCTTGACGAATCCGCCGTTTGGCACAAAAGGAGCAAATCAGGCGCCCGTGAGGGACGATTTCACCATATCAACCTCAAATAAGCAGTTGAACTTCGTTCAGCACGTAGTGACGATACTAAAGCCAGGGGGAAGAGCGGCAATCGTATTGCCCGATAATTGTTTGTTCGGTGACCAGGCTGGTGAGGTTTTCAAGGTACTTATGGAAGACTGCGACCTTCACACTATTCTACGATTGCCGCGAGGGACCTTTACACCGTATTCTCCGGGTGTGAAAGCGAATGTCGTTTTCTTCAGGAAAGGGTACAAAACAAAGAACGTCTGGATTTATGACTGCCGAACAAACATACCAGGCATAACAAAGAAGGAGAGACCACTTACTCCTGAACATTTCAAAGAGTTTGAGGAATGTTACGGTCCTGATCCAAACGTAGTGACCGCTTCCGCGTTGGAAAAGAGAGAAGAAATGGCGAAGAGAACAGAGCGTTTCAAGAAATTCACCGCGGATGAAATCCAGAAACGTGATTACAACCTGGATATTTGTTGGCTAAAGGATGAATCGTTGGAGGATGCAGAGGATTTGCCTGAACCCGATGAACTTGTTAGCGAGGCAATAACACATCTTGAATCTGCGGTGGATGGTCTTCAAGAGGTAATGGTACTTCTCGAAAGGAACGAAAATGGTTCTGGTGATGTATGATGGAAGAACCATATGAGTTGCCGGAGGGGTGGGTTTGGACGAGATTAGAAAGTTGTGTAGATATTTTAGATGCACAACGTATTCCAATTAATTCGGAAGAAAGGGAAAAAAGAAAGGGTGATAGTCCATATTATGGGGCGACAGGGCAAATCGGTTGGATTGATGATTATATTTTTGATGAAGAACTTTTATTGCTAGGAGAAGATGGCGCACCATTTTTCGAAAAAAAAAAGAACGTTGCATATATTATAACTGGAAAATCTTGGGTTAACAATCATGCTCATGTTCTTAGAGCTATTAAAAAACTCACTTCAAATCGTTTTCTTGGTCATTACCTCAATTCATTCGATTATCATGGCTATGTTAAGGGAACAACCCGATTAAAATTAAATCAAGCAGCTTTGCGAACAATTCCTATTCCGCTCTCCCCTCTCAACGAACAGCATCTCGTCGTCGCTAAACTCGAAGCCTTGTTGTCACAGGTGAACGCTTCAAAAGAACACTTGGCCAAAGTCCCGACACTTATTAAGCAATTCCGCCAGAGCGTGCTTGCTGCTGCCTGCTCAGGGCGGCTAACTGAGGATTGGCGCAGAGAGCATCCTGATGTCGAGCCGGCTTCGGAGCTTTTGAAAAGGATTCGTGAAGAGCGAATGCGACGATATGAGGAGGAATGTCAAAAAGCGAAAGCAGAGGGCAGGAGGAAGCCTACGAAGCCTAAGAACCTGGAACCGCAGGAGGTGGAGGCCATGGGGCTGCCAGAACTGCCGGAGGGGTGGGTTTGGTGTAAACTTGGAGACATCCTCAATGATTTCCAACCCGGATTTGCGTGCGGGGCGAGAGACGACCGAGGATATGTACAATTGAGAATGAATAATATAGGATTAGATGGGAAAGTGGTTTTAGGAAAAACACTCAAGGTTCCAATTGAAAGAACTAATCTGGAAATGTATAACCTTCGTTGGGGTGACCTTCTGTTCAACAATACGAACAGCGTAGAACTCATTGGGAAAACTGCCTTATTTAGAGATGAAGTCCAGAATTGTGTTTTTAGCAATCATATCACACGAATTCGGCCGGATGTCCGGTTGGTAAACTCAGAATTTCTTCTCAATTTATTTATTGATGACTATAACAAAGGCGTATTCCGAATGATGTGTCACAGGTTTGTAGGGCAGGCAGGCATTAGTCGAGAGAAGCTATTAGAACATATTCTGCCACTTCCACCCTTACTCGAACAGCATGCTGTCGTTGAACGAGTTGAAGATCTTTTTAAATTCGCCGATGAGGTCGAACAACGCGTCGCCGCCGCAACCACCTATGCAAATCAACTCATCAAAACTATCCGCGCAAAGGCATTCCGTGGCGAGCTGGTGCCGCAGGACTCCAATGACGAGCCTGCGAGCGTTCTGCTGGAAAGGATCAAAAAAGAAAGGGCGGAACAGAAAGAAATGAAGAAAGCACAAAAAAGAAAATCGAAAACATTGTTAGATTTCAATTGAGTAATAAGATGAAGAAAATCTCGGATATTCCAGACATAGACAAGCCGCGGGAGAAATTGGTACGAAGAGGAGCATCCTCGCTCTCGGATGTTGAATTACTTGCGGTTCTAATCGGAAGAGGATTTCCGGGAAAGGACGTTCTTCAGGTGGCGTCAGAAATTGAGAGCAGATTCAAAGATAATCTTGACAAGATTGGATTTGAAGAGCTAATAAACATTGATGGCATAGGGGAAGCAAAAGCCTGCCAGATTCTCGCCAGTTTCGAGCTCGCCAGACGGTATCTCGGGAAAAACGAGATCAAGATAACTTTTCCTTCTGACGTTCTTCCTTTTGTACGAGACATTTGCGATAAGAGGCAGGAACACTTTGTTTGCTTATCTTTGAACGGTGCAAACGAAATTATTGGGAATAGGGTGGTCACGGTCGGACTTTTGAATTCTAACCAGGTGCATCCGCGGGAGGTGTTTTCGGATGCCATTGTGGACCGTGCCGCATCGATTATTTTGGTGCATAATCATCCTTCGGGTAATACTGAGCCCAGTCAAGAGGATATTGCGATAACAAAGCGGTTGGTTCAGGCAGGGGAGCTATTGGGGATTAAAATTCATGACCATGTTATTGTGTCGAAGAATGGCTATACGAGTATGAAGGAGCGGGGGTTGATTTAGGATGCGCATGTTTCTTATATCGGGGAGACAGACAAAGGAATTATTAAAAAATTGACTTTGTGGGTTGCTTTGGCACTAATATCTTTGTGAGTCCTTCATTTGTCCCTGAAAACATTCAGTACTGGGAAATATGGCACGTTAATTATGAGTCCTTAGAATTCGTAAGATGCTTATGACAGTCAGGACAGAAGCAAACCATTTTTGGTGTGCCCCTCTCAGGTATTTTTTCTTCTATGGACTCCAAGGCCCTTCCTTTATTTCCTAAATCACGTACTAAAGCTTGAAACATAGTCTTTGAGATTCTATACATAATGCCTCTAGGACCCTCAAATTGACAACTTATAGCAGCAAGAGCTTGGCCAAAACGAAGTGCTTCCTTTATAGCATTTTCATCAATTGTCTCAAAACTTTTTGCTCCCCCTCTTCCTAAAAGATGAATTATACCTGCACTACACCAATCTCCAGCACCGGCAGTATCTTTCAATCCATGAACAGGATAGGCTTGCATGTGCCTCCATTTTGCTTTTTTCGACTCGTTTTCTCTAAAACAAAACATAAGCCCATCAGCACCAAGAGTTTTAATTTCTAACGGAATATCTACTTTTTGGAGGATTTTTTGAGAAACACTGCAAGAGAAACAGGGGTTGTTAAACGGGAGCGTAAAATTGACGTAGTCATCCTTTTTTGGGTAACAACGCTCGGGTTTGGGGTACGTTTTTTGAGTACTATCAGAGGGCTAAAACGGAAATACGAGGAAAAAGCGAAAGGGCGAAGAAAATCGCTGCTGGCGTTAAAGTCTCGTGTATCGTTAGTGCTGTTGCCGATAGCCCTAAATCGGTGAGGCTATTTCGTCAGCAGGCTGAAAGGAAACGCGAATCCGCGGATTGTTGGAGTCAATCGTAAATGTCGAG
>JAGXOS010000005.1 GCA_023659775.1 Methanomicrobia archaeon LH_S14
CATACATACACTTAACGATACTTAGAACTATGAAAAGGGTAACTGTTACAAAGGCTTTTCTGCATCAGTTGGAAAAGTACGGGCGGCTCTATGATATAGAACTTGCGAAGGAATATTACCCGAAAAAGGAAGGGTCTTTTATCAAGGGTATGCTGGCAATGATGAAAGATTACAAGGATTTCGGCATGCGGATGTTTAAGCACGGAAAAATGGGACCGAAAGCAATGTTTCCAGAGAAGATAAAGCGAACGGAGGAAGTGGAAATGAAGAAGATATTTGAAAAAATAGGTAAATGAAATGAAAGGAAAGGAAAAAAATTAGCATACTATCCTGGCTGTCCATCGGCTACTACCGCAATGGATCAAGATATGTCAACAAAGGCAGTGTTCGAGGTATTGGGCGTTGAACTGGCGGAAGTGGAGGATTGGAACTGTTGTGGTGCGGCGGAAGCAGAGGACCCGATGCTGGTTTATGCGTTAAATGCGAGGAATCTTGCTATTGCCGAGAAAGAGGGTTTTGATATCGTAACACCGTGCAGTATATGTTATTACAATTTAGCGAGGAGTAACAAAGCTCTAAAGGAAGATGAGAATTTACGTGCAAAGATGAAGGAGATAGATGGCTCCCTGGACTATAAAGGCGGGATAAAGACGAGGCATATACTGGATGTCTTCGTAAATGAAATAGGAATGTGTTCCTTTCAGTTACATGAAGACGAAGTGCTGTGGCGGTCCTTTAATGATGACGAGAGCGGACATAGCGTTTGAGATGGCGAAGAAGGTATTAAAAGCGGCGAAGCACGCTGGTGCGGATTGCATTGCACTCGCCTGTCCACTGTGCGGCATGATGCTGGATGCGAAGCAGCCAGATATCGAAAAAGCGTTAAATATCGAGATAGGCATGCCAGTTATTTATATCACGCAGTTGTTGGAGGAGGAGTTGCAGGCATTACAGCAGCTCTTGACCTCGCGGATTCTGGTTATAAAGTATATTTGATAGAGAAGAATGTAGAGCTGGGAGGAAAGATGGCGGAGCTTGCGGAATGCAAGACCGGGTTATCACCATACGTGGTTAAGGTAGAGAATCATCCGAACATAGAACTGATGCTGTCAAGCGAGTTAGAGAGTTTATCAGGCTCAGCAGGTGATTTCAAGCTGAAAGTGTCGGGCAAGGAAGTAGAAGCGGAGAGCGTGGTGTTAGCGCCGGGTTACGATATTCCCGAGGTAGCGAAGAGTTATGGATTGTGAAAACTGATAAGTATAGAGATATCGAGACGAGCCTCACGAACCCGCTGGAAACGAGTGTTGAAGGAGTGTTATGAATGCGGCGCTTGGCATCGCAGATGCGGGATATGAAGTATATTTAGTGGAGAAAGAGCTTGAGTTGGGAGGCGGTTTGAGAGAAATCCAGGAGTTACAAAGTGGAGAGAAAGCTGCTGGCGTTTTAGCGGAATTTGTTGATAAATTTGGCGCCTGTGTAATCGCAACTGAAGCGAGGGATTTCGTGCCTGAAGGTTACCATGGATATGGAAAAGAGAAGAACGTGGTAACGGTAAGCGAATTTGGACCCATGTTGACAGGCAAAATTGACGCCAATACAATCGTGCTGATTCAAGATGTACCCGGGTCAGGGGAAGGGGAAGGGGTAAGTGCAAAGTACAGCAGCATAGAAGTGGTGGATAGCGCGTTAAAAGCGAAAGAGAAGAACCCAGATGTAAATGTCTTCGTGCTGTATCAGGACATAAAGACCTATGGCAAGTGGGAAGTGCTGTACAAAGAAGCACGCGAGAAAGGAGTGATATTTCTCAGATACGATAAGGAAAAGCCACCGGAATACGAAGATGGAATTATCTCAATCTATGATGTTATATTCAACGATGAGATACAGATAAAGCCGGATCTGGTGGTGCTCAGCACACCGGCGATGCCTGCGGAGGAGAACGAGAGACTGAGCAAGATGTTTATGATTCCCTTGAAAAACGGATTCTTTATGGAAGCTCAGGAGCGACCGAAGATGGTTTTAACACCGGTTGACACGGTGAACGAGGGAGTGTTCATCTGTGGGTCTGCGGTTTATCCTGCAATGATAGACGAGAGCCTCGCGATGAGCAGTGCAGCGGCGTCGAGGGCATGTGTGCTGCTGGCGAAAGATTCCCTTGAGACGCCTGCGGTGACTTCAGTAGTTGATGAGCAGACATGTTCAGGGTGCGGCGTGTGTGCGGATATGTGTCCGGTTGAGGCGATAGAGTTGACGGAAGAACCGGTGCCTGTGATTACTTTCGGTGTGGCAACGGTGGTAGGCGGAGTGAAGAAGGTTGCGAAGGTCGGTGATGGCTGTATAGGCTGTGAAAGTTGTGCTTCTTATTGCCCTTCGGGTGCGATGTCGTTGCGATACTTTAAGGATAGGCAGGTCTACGCTCAGTTGGATTTTGCAGTGTAAGAAGTAAAGCAGTCTACTGAGCTTTTATTTTATTTTTTAGATATCGCAGTATCGGATCTCCCAAGATGTGTTCAGTTTATTCCTTCTCGGACTTAGAGGCTTCCAGCTTTGCATGAATTTCCTCTTTTAACTCCTCCTCAATTTTAGCCTCGGTATCTATGCCCATATACGCAGCTACCTCTTTTATGTTTACCTCTTCGCCCTTTGTCTTCGCTGCCGCTTTTACCTTCTCCTATGGTGACAAAATATGAACTTTTTGTCCATTTTTCTATTATTTGATAGTATTAGATGTGGTGGGGTGCCTGTGAATGGTTAATTCACGTTCACCACATCTATTAAAGTTTATATACTAAAAAATATAAATATAGTTAACTGAATATCTAATAGGTGAACATTTAAGGAAAAGTGTGGATAAAAGACCTTAAATGCGATAGGGGAGAAGGAGACCACACCGCGATTGTTGGCAAGCCGGCTTTAAAAAGAGCCGAAGCACATGTAGCCGACATCGTGAAGAAAAACGAGGAAAAGCAGTCCTGAAAGCCTTTGCGAAAGCAGAGGCGGACGGGATAGAGGGTGTGGGGTTACACCCAGTGCGATGCACAATTGATAGCATCATACGAAGAGGTTTGAAACAAAATGGTTGAATCTCATAACCTGGTATCTCTTCTTCACTGCCTATCACAGATTCCTCAAATTTCTTGTAGCTCAGTTCCCCTTTGCGCTTCGCCTTTTTGAACTCACCCATTGCCTGTCCAAACGACCTTGCGAGTTGCGGCACCTTAGAAGCGCCGAATAACAATACCGCTATTACTATAATCTCAGTTGTACCTATTATCGCGGGCGAAACCCACGAGGGTTATACCAAATTCGGTTGCATCTCGTATTGCCCGTTCAGTGGGTGCGGAAACGCTTATGGCAAGAGGGAAACCCGCAAAGAGCACCTTCCTCACGGTGGTATCATTAAAGCATGCGTTTGTCGGGAAGAAGTAACTAAAACGTTTTCAGAAATCGCTATCCCCTTTTTTATGCATGTCCCTATGAGCTTGTCTATCGCGCAATGCCTGCTAATATCCTCAATAAAGATGCCCGCTCCATTTTGATCGAAAGCCGCAACCACATGCGTACCTCCCGTCGCTTTATACAATACGCCCTCCTCGCCTAACTCTTTTATACATTTGTGTCGCTAAAAAAATGAAAGCTTTTTATACTGCGTAATCTGAAAGTTATGTAAGTTATATTGATTCTATTGGATATAGGGAGATAGAAGAAAGATGCCAAAAAGAGAATATGCAAAAAGCTGTAAATCGGTGAGTGCAATAATGAGAACAGCGAAGCCAATATTGCCCCTGATAGTTATTGTCGTGTTATCGGTATCGCTGGTGAGTATGGCGATAACAGCGGCGGAAGAGGCTACACCTGACGTGACGGATTGTACGGGGTGCCATGCGGATATCGAAGATACGGTCGCTAATTTCAATATGTCGCTGCACCATACTATCGGGGGGGTATACGGTGAGTTCGCACGAGGAGCGGGAGAGCAATTTAACATGAGTTCGCCTCCTGAAGGCTGTACTAAGTGCCATGTTGATTCGTGTGACAGTTGCCATAATGATTTCGCATCTTATCCAGGGTCGCCGGAGCACGGGAAAGCGGTAGAGATGGATACGTGCGTTGAGTGTCACCATTCGAGAGCGGGTGTGAACTATGTCGGATACCTTGGCGGTCATAAAAAGAAGGGACCAAGTGCAGACGTCCACCATCAAATGGGTTTAAACTGCACTGATTGCCACACACCTTCAGAGATACATGGCAACGGAGAAATGTATAGTAATGAAAAGGAGGCAGTGAAGGTAAGGTGTGAGGACTGCCACAACAGCCCAGGGAAAGAAGTCAAGGAAATGCCAGTAACGCAGTTCTCAACCGAGATACCGGCACACAAAATACACGAAGGAAAGCTCGACTGCTCAGCATGCCACGCTGGATGGATGCAGACATGCTACAACTGCCATCTTGAGACCGGGAAAGCTGATAAATCGTACGTGGATGAGTTCCATCTCGGCGTTGGTTATGAAGGAGAGATAAAACCGTTCTACTACCAGCGAGTGAGCAAGGGGAATAAGTCATACGATAGATGGGTCGAATGGACACCACACACAATTTCCGCAACGGCGCACAACTGCAGTTTCTGTCATGAGAATCCGGAGCTGCTTGGTGAAAACCGAACAGGGATAGTGCTTGGACCAGAAGGTGCGAAGTTTATACCACAAGAGATGATAGAGCGGATTTTAGCAGTAGAAGTGCCTGCGAGGACACCAGCGGAAACACCAGCAGCAACGCCTACACCACCAGGTTTCGAACTGATATTCGCAGTGATTGCAATTGCAGTGGTTGTGCTTCTTGCAAAACGGAGACATTAGGTAAAAAAAAAGTGTGAGGGTCTAAGCAATCGGCTGGACCTTTTTTTATTTTTTGTTTCTCTGGCGTAGTGAGGATTTTAACTGATTTTAAATTTTATGATTTTATAATGCAAGATATATATTATATAAATAGTAATAGTGAAAATGGCAACAAGAGAAGGAGATTGGTTAAGACAAGCAAAGAGAGATTTGGAGCATGCTCGGCATGCTCTTGAGGATGGAGATTATGAATGGTCCTGTTTTGCTGCTCAGCAGGCTGCGGAAAAAGCGGTGAAAGCACTTTATCAGAAACTCGGTGCTGATGCGTGGGGACATTTGGTAAGCACTCTGCTTTCCAATCTACCCGCCTCTATTTATCCAGAAGACGCATTAATAGAAAAAGCAAAGGAACTGGATATGCATTATATCCCTTCCCGTTATCCCAATTCCTATCCCTCTGGTGCACCTTTTGAGTTTTACACCAGAGAGGGAGCAAAAAGAGTAATAGGATATGCAGAGGAAATTATCGCGTTCTGTGAGGATAAGATACTTCGATAAGAAGTCGGTCGAAGAATCACTCAGGGGATATCTGAAAGAGATAGATGGAAAACACCCGGAAGTAGAGCGTGTGCTCCTCTTCGGCTCTTTTGTTCGGGACGAATGCGTGCCTGGGAGCGATATAGATTTACTCCTGATACTGAGTGCCTCAGAAGAGACCTTCTTGGAGCGAATACCACGCTTTTTGCCTTCTCGATTCCCGGTAGGGGTGGATGTATTCCCTTATACAGAGATGGAGGTGGAAAAGATGAAGGGAGGGGGGAATTTCTTTATACGAAGAGCTTTAGAAGAGGGAGTGGAGATTTTTCGAAGACGCTGATTTTATTCCCTATTCCCCTTTGAGATTAATAGGGGTGCATAACGCTCGTTCGCTTAAATTGCTCGTTACTGAACAAGACCAAAAAATCGCTGATTCCCACTACTTTTGACAACCGTTCAGCCATTTCTTCTACCGATTCGCGTGTGTACCCATGAATTACGGTGAACAAATTATGCTCCCACTTTCCCGGCATTGTTACTCGCTCGTAGCTGTGTGTAATCTCTCTATAAGCGGCAAGCATGTTCCCAACGCGGTCTACATGTTCTTGAGGCACCTTCCACGCCACCACCGCATTTGCCACAATTCCTACTTTTCGCTGGTTGATTGAGATACCAAGTCTTTTGATAACACCACCTTTTATCAACTTCTTTAACCGTGCAATCACCTCATCCTGACTTATCCCTGCTTCTTTTGCGATTCTTTCAAAAGGCTCCTTTACAACCGGTATCCCATCCTGTGCGGCACGTAAAATAGCCTGGTCGGTCTCATCCGGGTCTTGGTCGTCATCCGTGTTCATCTTCGTGCGTTCCATTTCTACTTTTGGTATGTCTCCTCCGCCGCCGTTATCTTTGAACTCTGTAAATTTAAAACGAACATCCACCTTAAACACACGAGTAGTGGGGAGGTCTAAGACGTCGGAGTCGGGGATTCCGGTTCTTTCCTTTATCTCTTCCACCGTGCTTCTTAAGTCCTTACCTCCACTACCACACGTTGTAACGGTGAACCAGAGGTTGTAGTCATGTTCACGCTGATAATTGTGCGTTACACTCATATATTCATTAACCACGCTGACGACCTCTTCCATTTTGTCCGCGGGCACGCGCATAGCGAGCAAAGTGGAGGAGCATGCCGCGATTTTTTGACCGTTGAGAATAGTGCGAAGTTTACGAATAACACCGTCAGAGGAAAGCCGTTGGCAGCGCAATAACACCTCTTCTTCCGCGATTCCCAGCCCCCTCCCTATCTCAGCCCAGGGGCTTTTAGCCACCGGGAACTTGTCTTGCAACTGTTGTAACAGTTCTTTATCCCGCGTATCCAGCTTACAGCGTTCTTCTGCACTCAATTTTCATCACAAACCTTTTCTTTACAACAATTATTTTTTCTTTTAGCACAGGTTTTCTTTTTTCTAAAAAGAAAAAGTGTTGCTTAGGATTTAGGATTTTTTTTCTCCCCCTGGAATGTAAGGGCACCACGGCTCCTCAGCTAAAAAGTCGCCTTTTAATTCCCCGGGCTCCTGCAGACCACCGCAGACGTCCACGAAACTCGTTAAGCCATAGGCTCGTGCACGACACCCGCCGCAAATGTCCCGGTATTCACAGGCTCCGCACTTGCCTTTTAAGCGGTCGAAGTCACGCATAGCATTTAATATGGGCGACCCGAACCATATCTCTTCGAACGGCGTTTCTCGAATGTTACCCACTTTTACGGGCAGATAAGGGCAGGGTGTTACTTCCCCCGTGGGGTAAATGCGACAATAAGCGAGCCCTGCAATGCATCCGCGTGTCCACTGGTCCAGATTCAATCCCTTTTGTGATGCGATTCGCATAAATTGAGGTGCGCAGACAGGTCTAACCGCAAGGTTATATTTTGCGCTTGCTACCTTATCAAGCACTCCTTCTATCATTTGCTCATACATATCGGGCGATATGTCTTCTATCTCTTTCCCTCTGCCCGTAGGCACGAGAAAGAAGAGGTGAAACATACGTGCACCATGTTTTTCCGCTAACGCCATTATGTCATCAATTTCATCGTAGTTCTGCTGCGTCACGGTGGTGTTTACCTGAACGCCTATGCCATTTTCTATGCACGCGTCAATCCCGTCTAATGCTCGTTCCCATGCACCCTTCACGCCACGAAAAGTGTCATGACGGTCGGGAACCGATGAATCGATACTGACGGCAACTGCTTTTACACCGCTGGATTTTAGTTCCTTCGCAACGGAATCGGTTATCAGCGTGCCATTGGTGCCCATCGCCACGATTAAACCCTTCTCAGTTGCGTACCGGGCGAGTTCAAAAACGTCATCACGGAGCAGTGGTTCTCCACCACTCAGTATCAAAATAGGTTTGCTTACTTCCGCTATCTGGTCTATGAGCGCCTTCCCCTCTTCCGTACTTAATTCCTTTTTTCCTGCTCGTTCTCCTGCATCTATGTAACAGTGCGGACACCGCAAATTACAGGCGAAGGTCATGTTCCAGGAGATAAGTCGAGGTATAAAGTTTTTTCGTTCACTAAATGAATGTGAATGTTCTTGATTCTCGTTTTCAGACATTGTGAACTATTTATACTGTGATAGGATTTCAACTTCATGATTATATAAAGTTGTCGTTTTTTTTTTAATGGGTTGTGATTATCTCTAAGAAATCAACTCTTTTAAAATCTGGGTCGAAGGCGGCTATCTTATTGATTCCGTAATGCTTGCATGTTGCTGCGATTAAGGCATCGTTTGGAAGCAACCCGTATATTTTGCTGAATAGGTAAGAATCCTTAAAAACTTGCATGTTCAGGTCTAATACCTTTATTAGACCATTCTGAATAAGTTCAAAAACCACATCAAATCTGTTTTCAACTTCTTGCCTCCCAATTCCTTTGATCCAAGCCTTTTTTATCTCAAAAATATTGCCTTTTTTTATACTATCCCCCACAATACCCACGATTGTCTTAAACAACGTTTCTTCGAGGGCATTGACCGGTACGAAAGCCTCGTGATGCGAAATTATCTTTTCAAGAGTTTTTATTTTCACATATAAGATTGCATCTATAAGAACCGAAGAGTCAATAACGACTGGATTCAAGATACATCTCCTCCAATTTCTCTGGTTTTAAACGAATGGATGTAAACCTCCTTAGTTTGTCTAATATCTCCCTTGCTTTTTCACTTTTGTCTACTTTTTCTTTTATTTCTATCCTTATTTCTTCCCCTTCCTTCAATTCCACGGGCATCAAAGGCTTAAACATACCCTTTTCATAGACAACCTCAATTGTTTTTTGCATCTCTCAACCCCTCCTTTATTTTTTTAGCTATAGTATTATTATTATCGGCTCCTGAGTATAAAAAGGTATTTTTTAAAACAATGAAACACGAATAAAGATAAGCGGGTTATATATAGTTATAGAAGCGATTACAGAAATAAAAGGCACAACTGTCGTGTGATGTAGATGGGAATGGGAATGGAAGTAGAAATGGGAGAACTGTTCATAATCCTCGCTGGCATCTTGCTGGTTTTTGATTTTCTCCTGTTATCAAAAGCAACGGCAAAGGACAGGAAGAAACTTGAATACGCATTTTACACTTCTGCCATCGCTTGTGCGTTGGTCGTGGCTTCATACCTCTCGCTTACATGGGCTTTTGTATCCGATAAATTCGCCTTGAGCGAGGTTTATACCTACAGTTCATCGGGTTTAGCCATCTGGTATAAACTCGGCGACCCGTGGATAGGAGCCAGCGGGTCAATGCTTTTTCTTACTTTTCTCTTTACCCTCCTCTATTTCATCTATCGGTTTAAAGAACCCGAGGCTGAAAGAGGAAGCACGTTTCGTATAACGCTATACAAAACAACAGACGCTTTTCTCATCTTTTTTATCCTCCTGGTCTTGCTGCACAGCCCGTTTGAACATTTCCCTATGTCTATGTCTATGCAGACAGTGCTAACAGAGGGAGCAGGACTTAATCCATTGTTACAGACGTTCTGGGTGCTTATCCACCCGCCGATAGTTTTCTTAGGGTACGCATTTGTCTTTTTCGCATTTGCGCTCACGCTAACAGGCATGATAACGGGTGGGTTAGAAGAGCGTGAAAGAAGAACGTTAAAGCGTTCTCTTTATGCAGCATGGTTGTTTTTAGCTCTTGGAATAGCTCTTGGTGGTTGGTGGTCGTATGAAGTGCTGGGCTGGGGCGGGTACTGGTCCTGGGACCCGGTAGAAACGGCTTCTTTACTGCCCTGGCTTGCTCTTACTGCGTATTTCCATTTATCGCCTAAGAAGAGCACCAGAGACGAGAACATGACAGGGGAATTTACGCTCCTGCTTACTTTTTTAGCTGTTATATTCAGCACTGCACTGACTCGAGGTGGGCTGTTAGAGTCCGTTCATGCTTTTGGCCGCTCACCTGTCGGGCCCGCACTGATGTTATTCGCAGCGGGCATTCTTTTTTCCTTTTTCTATCTATGTCGAAAAGCGAAAAAACCTCTTTATACCTTTGACGTTGATAGTTCTTCCCTCTCCTCCGTCTCCATCGTCATCGCATACTGGTCACTGATATTTCTCATGATAATATGCTTTCTTGGAGATGCAGCGCCAATAATAGGCGGTTTATTCCGTGAGAACCCAATGACCACGAGTCCCGAATTTTATAACAAATGGTGTTTCCCCTTTACGCTCGCTTTCGTAGCTGCTTTAGCGGGCTGCAACGCCAGCGCATACATGGGTGTGAAGAAATATTTTGGGCTAATCCTTGCAGTGTTGGGCGTTGGAGTCGTTTTAGCGTGGCTCGGGCAGCCAACGCCAAATCCACTTGCTAATTTCGGGCTTCCTCTTATACTCGTGGCGGGTTTTACCATCGCATACAATTTCGCTCGATTATTGCTAAAGAAGAAATCCTCTTCACGATTGTGGGGCAAAACCATCGTGCATTTTGCAATCATCCTCATTTTAATCGGCGTTTTTGTGAGTTCCACTGCGGAAACAGAGAGCGGGTTCATCTTCGCAGAGCCGAATTCCACGATTGAGGCTCTGGGAATGGAAATCGAATTGAACGATTTTACCATATCTACCAGTACGGGAAGCGTTTACTCTGCACAGCATCACTTCAATATTCCTGAATACTCGGCACTAAAAATGGACGTAACTTCGATTAAAGATGCCGGGGACGTTCATCAGGGGGCTATGTGGATAAACTATTATTCAAATCATGGCGCTGTGTCGGAGCCTTTAATCATTTCAACGCTCACGGGCGACATATACGTTTATATGCAATCTACAAAATCCTCTTCGGATTCGCTGCTTTACGCGCTTATGGGGCAGAAAGTTCAACCTGAAAATTTTATCGTCAGCGTAAAAAGAATTCCATTAATCGGGTTTATCTGGACAGGGATATTATTACTGGGACTTGGAATGGCGGTGTTATTAGCGGGGGAGCTTGTGAATACAGGGGACAAAAATAAATTGTTGACACAGATTAACGCAGATTAACACGGATGAAATGAACAATGCCTTTAAAAATAGCTCATCCAACCCATCAAAAGAAAAAATCTGCGTAAATCCGTGTAAATATGTGTCTCAAATAGGGGAAGTTATACGGTATATACAATAAAAAAAAAACGATAGGGGAAAAAGTCATCAAAGTCAGAAAAAATCCACCTTTTCGACGTAACCATTTCCCCTTTTGGTTTGGCTCTTTCTTCAGTAAATGTTCCCTTTTCTCCTGCCCAATCCTACTTCGATATTGGATGGCAAATTGTGCAGGTTTCTGGTCTAACCGTTAGTCTATGGTCATCATGGCAGATTATGCACTCATAACCACTATACTCCGGGACTTGCTCACCCATCCACGAGATATGCTCTTTATGCCCTTCTGGGTACTTCGCGCCTCCATGGCACTCCAGGCAAAAATCGCTTTTTGGAGCTTCGGGAATCTCATCTTCGATTTCTGAAGCTTCTATCCCTTTAATGTGCTCAATGCCATGCCCTATGGGTGCTCCTTCCGGCCTATGACATTCGTGGCAATCCATCACACCAGCAGTTCCATGGGTTGAAACCTCCAGGGAGTCATAGAAGGGCTGCATCTCATGACACATCTTACTACAACTCTCCGGTTTGTGCATATAGCTGGACATAGCTGCTCCAGCAACCGCAAGCACTATCACTGCCATAGCCAGACCAATAACAACCATCTTTTTTGTGATTTTCATATCTATCGCTCCTTCCTTTCAGATGTTAGATTCATTTCAGGTGGGGATATATAAAGTTTTCGATTTTTTTCGCCTTTTCCGAATATACATTACATTTCTGAATGGACATCGTTAAAATACGAAATACAAAGACACCACTTGACTATTTGCTGTTCGATATAACAGATAAAGGCATAGCGATCATCACTAAGTCATAAGACAAACTTTCTTAAAAAGAAAGTTTGATCAAAGAAACAAGATTTTTTATTTTCCGTAAACGCTTTTTATGATTTTCCACATATTATCGATTAAACACCCAAAACCATTCTGAGTATATTTCTAACGGCAGGGGCAAGACCAATGACGAGAAGAGCCAGTAGAACGAGATTCTTTAGTTCCTTTTCTTTCTCGTCAAATCGCGTCTCTAACAGATATAACACGGGGATGAGTATTCCGAGCTTGAGTGGATACATTCCGGCTGCTGAACCAGCATGCTTTACTATAATACCTTCTATCACGTGCTTTCCGCTGTAACCAAGTATATCAATGCCGATATATGAAGAAGAGGCATCAAGCAGATGAGCAGCTAAAACTGATACGTTCAGCTTTTCTGTTAGAAAATTTACACCAAATTTCGCTGCAATTCCGTATATCACGAGCAATATTATCCCGGAAATGCCAACAACAGCAAAAAGAACCCCGGGTAGAATTATTTCTTCCTTCCCAAATAGAATTATCAGGTTTATGAAGAGCCATATCACTCCGACCAGACAAAAAGGCACATTGTAGTTATAATCTCTTACTTTCGACCTGGATAATTTTACCGATATTGTAAGTATGGCGACGCAACAAAAGAACAGGAGAAAATAGATTAGAGGGGTGATGAGCATGTAGCTCAGGGGAGGAGAAAATAATTCCACGTCTTCCATTACCCTCAGGCTCGCGCCAACAAATATGTAAGGCGATAAGGCGGCGATAAAAGTTTTGTCTATCGCTATTTCGAGCTGCTTCAGTAATTTTAAAGTCAAAAAGAGACACAATACCAGTAATAAAGCCCATGTTATCGTATTTACTGGATTGTATCCGGTGTCATGGGTTATAGGATGGATATAGTACGCGTAGATAAATTGTCTTATCGCTTCGAGCATATTATGTTATATAAAAAACGTGGAATGCAAGGATATAAATGTGAAAAAGTGAAAAATCATAGATTATGGATAACATAGGAAAAGCGGTGATTTTTTTCTCTTTGTTGGGCGTTTGCATCTTATACAGTATATCACTATTTGTAGAGCCTCCTTACGTGCCTTTGGAAGAAGTTGCAGTTAGAACTCATGAAGGTACGTTCGTACGTACAAAAGGTGTCATCACTGACTTCAGCGTCACGAAATACGGAAATATGCTCACGATAAAAGGAAACAAAACAGAGCTGCTGATATTTGTTGATTCGACAGATGAGAGAAAGGAGCAATTGAACCTGAACTATGGCGATGAAATAGAGGTTCAAGGCAGAGTGCAGTTATACAGAGGTAGATATGAACTTGTAGCCGCTGAAAACTCGATAAAAAAGTTGAGTGCTGAAAAAGAAAGTACTATCTCTTTCGTCTCGCAGATAGCGATGCATCCGGAAGAGTATGAAGGGAGAAGGATAAGTGTTGTGGGTTACGCCGAGGACGTTTACAAGCACGTTTTTTATCTTGGCGATGAAAAAGGCAAATATCTGATGAGAGTGAAGGTTAATAATGGCTCTATCCCAATCTCAGAGCTGCAAAAGGGCGATAAAATAATTGCAGAGGGCTTGTTTTCTTATGACCCGGAAAATATGAGGTATGAGTTGAACTTGATCTCGTTGAGGCGGTGTGATAACTTCCTCATCTAAAAAAAAAAACTTCTTTCAATCTCTCGATATCTGATTTTATTTCCGGATTGTCAGTCTCTTCGTAATATCGCTGTAGTTTGTTCAAAACAAACCTTTCTAAAGAAAGCTTTACCAAAGAACGCTTCGCAGTTGCGGTTTCAACGTTTTCATCGCTTCTCTTTTTGTCTTTCTCTCTCCAACATCCCGTCTAAATCGCTTCTTCATAACTTTCGTAACGGATTTATTAAATCTTTTTCTCTTATCTCGCGTATTAACTCTTCATTCATGCCGAATAAATCTTCAGATAGTGGGTCGCTGCCGACTTCAAACTTCAAAGTCTTCGAGTTTGTAAGACATTTTCTCGTAGATTGCATACATCGCCGCTTCATTATTTTGCTCTGTTTTATCTAAAATGTCGTAACTTTCAGCGTCGTAAAGTAACTCTGCCGCTTCTTCTTCTCCCGCGGGAATAAATCCCGTTTCGATGGATTCATGAACAATTGTTCGCTGTGTTTCTGTTTAGCAGAGACTAAATTCATGTGTGCTTCTGCCAATTGCTCTATTGTTCTCTTGCTGGAGATATTACCAATGAGAATCTTGAGCTCGTCCAGATTTTGTATCTCTTCCATGAGCGGTTGTAATCCAGTGGTAAAGAAATAGCCGACTGCAAACTTCGCACTAACTGAGTTCCTGAGCAGGTTCTTCACGTGCTCTAACAGGACTTCTTCACGGTTGTCTATTATGTCGTGTGTGGGCATTTGATTATCCCTCCTTTTTCTCCACATTATAGTTCTCTTTCAAGAATTTAGTTAGAATCTCGAAGACCTTATTCATGTTGTTCCTTCTCTCTTCTGCGTTCTGTTTGGTATACCCCGGGAGGGAATCCATATAGGTTCAGCTTCCCAATTAGGGTAACGAGACAACGCCCATTCTTCTTCAAGTTCTATCACGTTTTCTTCAATAATATCATAATCAGAAAAAGCCTCCAAAAGATATGCTTCTGCGATCTCGAGGACTTTATTCCGGGTATTCATACGGTTGCCACCACCCAATAATCTTCTCTCGGTTCTATTATTTTCGCATCTACCATGCGTTGGAATTCTTCTTTAACCGTTGCAAACGTGCCATCATCGAGTAGTGGAATGCCGTGCTTGAGGATGTTCAGTAACAGGGGATTGAAGTTTCTCAGGGTCGTGGAAATAATGTCTGTTCCTATAATTCTTGGCGAGACCTGACCTACAGAACGATAGAGCATTTTTCGCAGCGCTATTTCACAATCTCTGCGAGCACGCCGATCTTCAAAACGCTGCTTTACTACAACTAAAATATCTATATCGGAATACTGTGTCTCTTTCCCCGTTGCGTAAGAGCCATAAAGTACTATACTTGATAATGAATTGCCGAAAAAGCTACTTAACTCTTCCAAGATTTTTTTACTTCTTCTTCGGACAGCATTTTTATACACTCCTTTGTTTTTTCATCTCCCAAAAAGAATAAAAATAATTTGACATGCGCATACTAATTAATCTTCGGGCCGCGAAAAATCAGGGTTATGAAAGTCTTTACCATCATAAGTTACAGGGATTCGTTTACGGGCTGTTGAGGGATTCGGGATTTGATGGGTTGCATGATAAGGGGGGCTACAAATTCTTTTGTTTTTCAAATATCTTTCCTATAAAGGATATTATGGGTGCAGGCGAAGCGTTCAATTTGATTATCGCATCGCCGAATGCTGCGCTTATATCTTCAGTAGAGGGTGCGTTAGAGAAGATTTTGGCTGATGCTGATGGAAATGGAAGGGATGCAAACATAGGAGAAATGTCATTTGAGGTAGTGGGTTTTAAGAAGCTGGAGACGAAGCTAAAGAGGAAGGATTTGAGGGTGCTCACCGCCACGTCGGTGATAATCAGGATACCGGAGAGGAATTATGAGCGATATGGGATACCAGAGGAGGAAAGAAAAGCGAGGTATGTTTACTGGCGTCCGAAATATTCATTTGAGGCTTTTTTGAAGCAATTAAGTGAGAATTTGATAAAGAAGTTCAATGATTTTTACGGCACGAAGCTGAGAGAATACGAACTGTTCGAGCAGTTTGTGTTCAGGCGTGCAACAGCGACAAAGGTGGTTATTGACGGCAGGGAATACGTGATGGTGGGTAGTATGTGGGAGTTCGTATGGAGTTATATGGATGAAATGCAGCGAAGAGTAATAGAGTTTGGGTTGGATGCGGGATTTGGTGAGAGGAATTCGTTGGGGTTCGGGTTTGTGAATAAAATTTCTTTCTGAAGAAAGAAATTTTATGGCATAAAATAACGAGAAAAGTTTATAGGGTTCCATTTATAATAATATGTGAATGGATAATGGAGGAGAGGAAGGATGAGAGAAGAAGTATCCAATTGGTGGAAACAAGCATTAAAGGATTTGGAAAGCGCTAAGAAGAATCTCGAAATTGAAGAGTATTATATTGCCGCCTTCTTATCACAGCAAGCTGCTGAAAAAGCCCTAAAAGCATTATACATTCATAAAATCAAAGAGTCGCCAGGACCAACTCATTCTTTGCTATTCTTAGGGAAGCGAGTTGGGATTCTAGAGGAATTTCACACAGCGCTCAGGAAGTTGAGTCCAGATTTTGTCATTACAAGATATCCTGATGCTGTTCATGGTCTTCCATACGAACTTTATGACGAGGAGATTTCAAGGGAAAGGTTAGAGTTAGCCGAGAAGGTGATAAAATGGGTGAAGAAAGAACTGGAGAGATAGAAGGATTTTTGGAGAAAGTAAGAATAAGATTCAGTCCCGAAGCAATGATATTATTTGGAAGCAGGTCAAGAGGGGAATATTTAAAACAAAGCGATTACGACTTGATAATAGTCAGCAAAAAGTTTGAAGGCATGCATTTCCTTGAGCGGATATATCAACTCTTAGAGCTTTGGGATTGTGATGCCGATGTAGATTTGTTGCCTTATACTCCGGAAGAGTTCAAGAAGAAAAAGGAGGAGATAGGAATTGTAAAGGAGGCAGTAAAGGAAGGGGTTGAGGTATCATTAAAGCAAAAGGATTTCATGGATAAACGTGTCAAAATATAGAAAATTATAGTAGGGAGTTGTCAAGATGATAAGACGCGCGACTTTATCGCTTAACGAAGCGACAGGGGAGAAGAAGGTAGCGATAGATTTATTGATACAACAGTATCTTATCTTCCTGCAAAAGGTTATTAACACGCTCTGGAATCATAAACTCTTCTTTGGTACGTTTGTTCCCAAGAAATGGTATAAAGAGATAAAAAGCTCTTTAACAGAACGATACAAGCAATGTGCAGCAAAGCAAGCCTTAGCTATTGTTAAATCGCAGCGAAAGCGAGAGAAGAAAACAAAGCCGATTATTCATAATGCCTCTATCGAATTAGATTCACGATTCGTTACGATAGAACAAGGGAAAAACAGTTTCGACCTGTGGATAAAACTCGCTGTCTTAGGTGGGGAACCAATATATATCCCTGCAAAGTGGCATTATCACTTCAACAAGTTCTTTAATAACTCCGATTGGACCCCGAAGAAATCATGCAGGTTGCGAAGAACGGATAAAGGATTATTCTTAGATATATTCTTTGAGAAAGAAGCGGAACAGATAAAAGAAGCGGGAGGAGCTGTTGGGCTCGACTTGGGATTTCGTAAATTAGCCGTTCTGAGCGATGGGCAAATAGTAGGTAAAGAGCTAAATAAGGAAGAGATAACCCGATTATATAATCGAAAAAACAGTCATTTGGTTATTTCAGAACTTATAAACCGGGAATTGAAGAAGATAGATTTTAATAATATCAAAACGCTTGTGGTCGAAGATTTAAAGAACGTAAAGAAGGGAAAGGGAAGAAAAGCAAAGCCCGGGAAAAGATTCAGTCGTTACGCTAATCGGTTGCTTGCACATTGGGCTTACCATCGTGCTCTGACCAAACTGGAGATGCTCTGTGAAGAGAACCGTGTTCAAATCGCGGGTGTGAATCCAGGAGGGACGAGTAAAGCCTGCAACAAATGTGGAAGCAAAGGGATAAGACGGGATGAAAGATTCGTATGTCCCACATGTGGAAATAAGGACGATGCCGACCATAATGCCGCATGTAACATACGAGACCGCTTTATCTCTCAGGGAGTATATGGTCCCCTGCCTGAAAACCACTTAGATGTTCCCTCTGGTTAGGATGGAATATTTTTCTATATAAGTGGTAACTATAACAGCCGCCCTTATCTTTGACTTGACTTCTGCCATGCTTATTCCACAAACTTTAAGAAAAGTTTGACCAACAACCTTTAGGAAAGTTTGATCAAAATCTTCTCAGTCACTTAAAAAAGTTAGGGGGAAAGTTTTATATAGGGACATGAAAAATAGGTGTGTAAGATGAATGAAGAGGCTAAGGGGGAAGGGGGTTAAAATAGAAATCCCGATTTATAATGATGTTTGGATGGATAATGGGGTTGAAACATTTTATCACATTTTGAAAGAGGCGCAGAACAATAGTTTTAATGTAAATATTAACGCTGATTCTCTGCTACTAAATGTGACTGATTTCGATAAATTCCAAGAATCTATTGGTGTTGCAGTGAAGAACAGACGCTCAAATCTCATCGTGATTGCTGAGGACAAGAAGACTGGTGAAACGAAACAGATAAAGAAGGATTATATCCTTATCCAAGAAGGGACGAAGGTCAAAGGAGAAGTAGCGTTTAAAGAGGGATTATACAATGAAAAAACTGCCGTTGACACCGTTAAAAAAGTATTTGACTTGATTGCCGAAGAAGGGACGCGCAATTGCATTATTTGTGGGAAACAGTTTTCCAAGCCTGTGAAGAAACTCCAGCAAGCTGCCTACCCATCTGTCACAAAGATTAAAAGCCTTAGTGGGGTAAGAAGTTACAAGGATGGTGAAGTCTACTCTTTTAAAGAATACTTTGAGGACTTTTGTCCTACTTGCTATCTAATAGGGCTCTCTGAGTGGTCTGACGATGGAATAATTTATCGCACAATCCCTGGTGAAAGGTCCACCTTGTTTTTACCCAAGCTTAACAGCTTAGAGGAGTTGGCAAAATTCAAAGAATCATATCGCCCTCTTCTAAATAAGAGTTCTCGGTATCGCAACATACGGGTTAAGGAAGGCAGCGAAGAAACAGAAAATCCATCTGGATCTTTTAGCACTTTGATTTGCTTCTATGAGAAATTTTTCTTCGGTGTTGACAGAAACGAGGTAATTAAAAAATCTTGGGTAATGATGGAAGTGCCATTCGGTGCTGTTAAGAATATCAAGCTCAGCGTTATAGACCTTGCAGAATCTACTTTGCGAGTTATCAAAGAACTTTCCAATGAGGAAATAAGCATCTATAAAGAGATAATCGAGGAGATTTTCTTCTTTTACGACAATCCGAAAGGTGCTCCTGTGGACTGGAATCTAACCGGGGAAATTAGAGAAAAACTCTCCGAAGCTATCCTGAAAGACGATTTCCGTTCCTTTGCAAGAAACATTCTTCCGAGGAAGGGCGGCCGAGTAGGCTACTCAAAGGATACAAGACTTAATATAGAGGAGTTAATATATATTTGGAGGTTGAAAAATATGGGGCTGAATGAAGAAAAGTTAAAGACTATTAGGTCTGCGGGTAGAACAATTGCAGCGGCTTCTAAAGACCATCGAAACCTTTTATACAATTTGGATAAAGCGAAAGATAAATCAGCTTTGTTGAATGCTTTGCGACAGGTTAGCCGGAGAATAGCAGGATTGAAAGCAGAAGAGAAAGAGAAATTTAAGGGATTTATTTACCCTCCCGCTCTAGAGGACATTGTTTCATTGTTAGAAGAGCATGACACTGATAGCAAGTTCATTGAGGACATAAAAAATATTTTGGTAGTCTTTTCCTGTGTTGAATTTTCAAGATTAGACTACTTCAGAGAAAAAAAGGAAGGTGAGGCGAATGAATGAATTGAAAGGACTGAACATTGTGTGGCTTTCTGAAACAGACCTAACGAACCTGAATGCGGGAGAAGGCGAGAGCAATTACATAGATGTGAAGAAGTTCAAGAGAGACGGTATCGAATATCCCTATGTAAGCGGGCAGGCAATGAGGTTTTACCTCAAGGAGGCGATGAGAAGGAGCTTGGAAGATAAAGAGTACATGTGCATCCCTAATGACAAGGGAGAAACCTGTGGAGATATTAAAAAATGCATCATGTGCGACCTTTTTGGGTTCATGACAACCGTCAAAGGAAAAGGTGCTGTAACGAGGGTCTCTCCCGTGAAGGTCTCGCCAGCAATCGGGATGTTACCTTTTGATGAAAATGCAGCAAGTGGCGGCGCGGATTTTCTTACAAGACGCCACAGAGTTTCAGAAGGCACAAAGATGGAGGGCGATATTGTTAACGTCGAAATTGGTACAAATATCTACAAGGGCGGAGTCTCTATCGATATGGTGCGCGTTGGCAGCAATGAAAAAATAGACGAAGAGAGAAGAGCTGTCTCTATAGAAAATGTTGTAGACGTTTCCGAGAAAAAGAAGCGTGTGAAAAAAATGCTCGAAGCGCTTAGATATCTCACAGATTATTCAAAGCAAGCGCGGCTATTAACAGACTTTTCACCCGATGTGATTGCTATTTCGTTACAGAACAAATATGCCCATAGACTCCAGAAACTTTTTGAACTTTATGATGGAAGAGAAGTGAATATCCAGCGGTTGAACGAGATACTGGACGACGTCTCTGACTACAGTGATAAAATACTATTCGGTATGGTTTCGGGCATAGTTAAAAACGAAACTGAAGTGAAAAAAGCTGTTGAAGCAAAAGGTATCAGTGTAAAAACACCAAGCAAAGTGCTTAATGAGGCGATGGAGTTGGTATGATGAATGTTCGGCTTCAAGTTTAGACTCGAAGGACTGTATTTCGCCACCTTTAGAAAACCGACCACAACGAGCCTTATAATGAGTTATTCTATCCCACCCTATACTACCATCAGGGGAATGATAGCGAATGCTTTGGGGATGATGAGGGATGAGCTCTCGATTCAGGATTGGATCACGATTGGCATAAAGCCAATAACTTTTTCAAATAGATCGAGAGAGTTGACAAAGATGCTTAAACTCAAAGGTACTGGTGAAACACATCAAAGGGTTTTTCCATCCGCACCGATGTTCAAGGAATTCTTAGTTTCACCTACCTACGAGATATACATTGCGGGAGAAGATGATAAAATAAATCAGATATACAATGCTCTCATCTATCCTGCAAGACCCCTTTACATTGGAGCTTCGGATGACCTTGTCAACATCGAACCGTCAAAACCCATCGAAATCAAAAAAAATAGCGCACGAGAAATTTCAGGAGTAATCGAAGGAATTCACGAAAAATGCTTTATAGAAAAAATCCCTTATAAATTTAACAAAAAGGGCAATAATTTTTCGCTTGAATATAAAACTGTGTCGATACCGAAGGATGTGATTATAACTCTGAAAGAAGAAGTTGGATGTTGGCAATTTGATGGTGAGAATATATGGCTGGCGTGAGAAAACCTAAAGTTAGGAAAAGAGGTCCTAAAATTACCACTCCAAAAGAAATTTGTACAATAAAAGAATTCTTGGACGATATCGGCATAAATTACGATGGCTATATGGAATGGAATGATGGGAGTTGCACTTTTTTGATATCAAATTTGGAGGAAGAAGAGACTACTCTATTGGAGAAAGGATTAGGGCTTAAAAGCTTAGGTTATAGCTTATTCTACTTGGAAACTAATGAAATAAACGTAAATGAGAAACTACAATATATAAAACCCGTTTTTACGAAAGAAGAAGTGAAGAAGTAGCGTGAGACAATTAGTAAAATAATGGAATTTGAAAGAAAATGTTCGAGTGAAGGGAAGAAATGTCCCTTTGAATCCTCAATCCTCCAAATCCCAATCGCTACCAAATGGACTGGTAATATTACTACAAATCTAACAGAGTTCAAAGATTTTGTCACTGATTTAAATAGCTTCTTCATAGAAAGTCTGAAAAATAGCATAGAAGACAGGCACAAAGCGCATGATTTTTGGCAGACTATGTACGCAATTAGACACGGATATTCACACGATAAAACAAAATGGAGGGAAAAGGATAAAATGAAAATCGCTCAGAAAACAAAAGAATTTTTTTTTTCAGGAAGCCATCGGAAAAGACCAACCTAACACATCTGTCGGCTTTGTTACATGTCAATTTAAATTACTAGAAATTTGTTCAGACTTTTTAGATCTTCTAGGTGAAACAAATGGAGAGACTGGCTAAACTTCAATGTACTTGTAGTAACTGTAATTTTACAGTAAGTACTTCTATGAGGGAGTGCCCCAACTGCCGGATGCAATTAACTTGGGAAAAAAATAATAAATACTTCCAAACACTCAGAGGGCACACCATCGATGCGCTTAAAATTCTCAATGCGTACATAGAAACAAACTCTGATATAATCGAACAGTTCTGCAAGCGCTGGCGGTTGAATAAAGAATCCTTCTTGAGGTGCCTATTTATCACTGTTTATCTCCACGACATCGGAAAATTAACCAAGCAGTTTCAAGAAAACATTGGAAATGGGAAGACTTCTCAGAGATACCCGCATGCTTTTTACGGTCAGTTTATTTTAAACGAGATTGATTTTCCATGTTTACTTGACGCACCCATAGCACCCATAGAAAAGGCTGCAATAATGGGGCATCACACGCAGTTACACTCTCAACTATATTCTGGATATGAAGATTTTAATAAGCCCTCATTCCTTGAAGCAGACATAAAAGCGTTTGTTAGAGACGCAAAAGACATTCACAGTGAACTCAGTTTTGATAAGTGGTTCTCATTTGACGAGTTAAATATCAATTCATTGCCAGAATCAAGAAAATTCACTCTAACATTGCAAGGATACCGTAAAGACGTAATAAATGAGACTTCTTCATTTGAGGATAAAGAGAAGTTAAAATCGATTTTCTGTTATATTTTCTCAATCCTTGAAACCTGTGATGATTATTCAAGTGCCGAGTTTTCACAATTTATAAAGGGCTACAACGGTAGCGATAGCGTATTTGATTCCGTTATGAAAGAGCCGACCAAATATGTCCCATGGCTCTCTATCGATAATCCGTATGAAACAATTCTGGGCGAGCATAGCCCCTATGATTACCAAAACGACAGTCCAGGAAAGCTCTGTGGCGATGTTCCATTTTACGGCTTACTTTTTGCGCCTTGCGGCAGAGGAAAGACAGAGGCAGCTCTTATCTGGGCCTTAAAAGCTATGAAAAGATACCAAAGAAATAAAATTATTTTTGCCATGCCTACCCAGATCACAAGCAATGCAATGTGGGAAAGATTTTGTGAATTGTTCGGTGATGGAGGTACAAAAGAGGAAAGAATAAAATCCGGGAAAAAGTATGTCGGGTTGTTCCATGGCAAGAGTTTCATAAAGTTGAAGGGAGAGAAAGAAAGAGAGAAAGAAAATGAAGAGGACTTAACCGATGAAGATTTGGATGAGGTCAGGGGCGAGGCTTTCAAAGGCAAGATATTCTTTAAACCAATCACTGTGACCACAATCGACCACCTGATATATTCTTTCATCCATGGATTCTCGCAGGCTGATTTTGCCCTAGGAAATCTACAGAATGCTGTTATGGTTTTCGATGAGGTACACTATTATGAAAAGCAAACTTTGGAGCACATAATGACGCTTTTAGGATTGCTTAAAGAGATGAAAATCCCCCACCTCCTTATGAGTGGCACACTACCCAAATTTTTTATTGAAAAAGTTAAAGAACTAAATAGCGAGTATCAATGCCCTTTTACGGACGACGAAGGGTTAAGGTTTGAGCCTTTTAAAATTGAACTTCTATCTAAGGAAAAGTTGGTAACGAAGGATTGGATTAACGAAAAAGTCTTAACGGAGATAGAGGAGAATTATCATAAAAGCAGGATTCAGTTCATTATATTGAATACTGTTGAAAGAAGTAAATTAATTTACGAAACTTTAATTAACCGTTTACCTCAATCAGAAGATTCTCCAAGGATAATTCTTCATCATTCACAGTTTACCTATATAGATCGCGAAAAGAAAGAGAGAAACATTCTACATAGCCTAAAAGAAGAAGAGTTACGTCCATTTATCTTGGTGGCTACGCAAGTCATTGAGATAAGTCTTGATATATCATGTGATTTAATGTACACAGAGTTAGCGCCCGGAGATGCACTCGGACAGCGTGGCGGGAGACTCAACAGGAAAGGACGAACATGGACTTCAAATGGAGTTGAACATTTGATGAGGGTTTTTATGACGGAAGAACTCGATGACGCTGAACCCAAAAATCGACCATACGATCCAAATCTACTTAAAAAGACGATCGGAGTTGTAAATGATATGCCTTATTCGTACATCGGGCTGAAAAATGTATGTGATGAAATATACTCTGATTATGAGTTAACTACACCGACCCCTTTGAAAAATGTATTTAACGAATGCTGCCTCTTTGGCAAATCTCCTTATGAAATAAACTTTGGTGACGAAGGAAAAGCTAGATCGATCGAAATCCGAAGTGAAAAGGTTCAGAAACTCGATGTGATACCTTGGAGTTACTATGCCAATGATGTGGGTGAACTGAAGGTCGAGAATCAAGCCAAAATCCCACTTTGGTGGTATAAACAAGATCAAAAAGAGCATGGGGGCGTGACAAGATGCTTTGAACTCGTTAATAAATCAATTGGCTGGAAAGAAAGACCTTATTGGATCTGTAAAATACCTTATAATAAGGAGATAGGCTTCGATTATAAGCGAGTTGATGACTGCGATTTTTCTGATGATAATATTATCTAATAAAAACAACCCTCATCTCCAACTCTGCTAAGCACACTTTCATTATCCATGTGGAAATAATTTCGAAAGACAGAAGATGCATGAAAAGCTAAATGGATAAAAAGAAAATTGCAATTCACGAAAACCCTAAATATTAGTAAACCATACTGTACGAATAAAACAATGATACTTCCAGACCTAAAAAAGGATTTTGAATTCATAAGAGACGAAGTAGAAGGAGTACTCCTATTCGGCTCCGCGGTGAAAGGCAAGCTAACCACGAGGTCAGATATAGACATTGCGCTGGTCAGACCAAGCACCAGGCGCGTGCTTTTCAGGGTATTTGAACGAGTTGGCGGTAAATACGACACAAAAATATTCGAGGATTTACCACTGCACATAAAAATGGATATTATTAAGAACCACATAATTATTTTTGGTGACGAAGTGGAACTCTCTTACTACTTTTACCGGTTCAGAAAGGAATGGAAAGATATGGAATATCGGGTTTTGAGCAACCAATTTAAAAGTGTAAAGGAAATGATAAACCAGAGGAGGGCATGGCTAAAAAATGAGTGAAAGATACCTCAAGAAGATGGAGATACTGGAAAGGGAACTGGAATACATAAACAGCCACGAGATAACGGACGAAGTAACAGAACGAGCCGCTCTTTATTCTTTGCAGGTATGCATCGAGTCCGGAATGGACATCATAGCGATGAAAGTAAAAGATCTCGGATTAGTTGTAGACGATGACTACACGAACATAGAAAAATTAATCCGGGAGAGAGTTATCGCATTAAAAGAAGGAGAGCTATTGAAAGAGTTCGATGGTATCAGAAACGCAATTGTTCATAAGTACAACCAACTTGATATGGATATCATAAAGGAAGCTCTGGAAAAGATTGCCGAGTTTGCAGAAGTGATATTTAAAATTGCAGAATAAATAAGAAATGGATGTTGAAACCGACACCGGCGCACTATTGAGCAAAGAAATGTTCGTCAGCGGCACGCAAGTGAACTATTTTATAATATGCAAGACGAAATTATGGCTGTTCTCGCATTTCGTTACCATGGAACAGAGTTCCGACCTCGTCTCGTATGGCAAACTCGTGCACGAAACGTCATACGGCGAAAAGAAGAAGGAAATTGTTATTGACGACCGAATATAGCAGAGATTTTCAAGCCGTTTCTTGTTGACCGTGTGATATTCAAGCTGGTGAATAAGAATATGCTCAGCGATGCGGATTTTGTGCAAGAGCTAAAGTCATGTCTGCTGAACGATAAAGGGCGGCGGATATTTCTCGCGGAATGGGATGCTAAGTTGAAGACGACGATAAAGCATCGCGAGTTGAAACGAAACGTTTCTTATCAGAGGTTGATTCGGCTGGAGTGCTATAAGCTGACGAAGCATTTACTGGGCACGAAACCGTATAAGCCGTTTGTGATGTGGTGGTAAAAAACTTTTTTACGAATTAAAAAAGTTTATTAAAAAACCGCTTCGCTGTTTGCTTCGCAAAATGTATGTAATAATCGTGTACGACATGAATGTGGAAAGAGTAGCGAAGATATGCCAGTATCTCCGCAGGTATCTGGATTGGGTGCAGAATTCGGTATTTGAAGGTGAACTCACGGATTCGCAGTTCAAAAGGATAAAGCACGATTTAAAGGAGCTAATGCACGAGGATGAAGATTCCGTGCGGTTTTACACTTTCAGGACAAAAGAGCAGGTGAAGATCGAGACGATGGGCATTCTGAAGGCGGATATAGAGTGCATAATTTAATTGACATGGCGATAATGCAAAATGCAAAATGCAAAATGCAAAATGCAAAATGCAAACTGTAAAATTCCGAAACAAATTATACTCATGTAAAAAGGAACGGTTTTACAGTAGTTGTGGATCTTTATATACTATGCGGGTTATTGTATATTCCAGATAGAGGTGTGTGAAAAGGGCAGTGGAAAGCGAAGCGAAAGCATAAAAGGGCCGATTTTCCGGGCTGTTAAACACGGACTAAGATAGGATTGAAACACAAATCATGGATATGTATCATAGAGGCATAATAGATTGTTAAACACGGACTAAGATAGGATTGAAACATCATAGAAACTATCATAATCAATTATACCGCGGTGTTAAACACGGACTAAGGTAGGATTGAAACAAAAGTAACACCCGACAGCGACAAAGCGATAAAGCGAGTTAAACACGGACTAAGGTAGGATTGAAACGCAACTCCTTCGGTATTATATTTCCTTCCATTTTTCTTTGTTAAACACGGACTAAGGTAGGATTGAAACTGTAGACGGTATGAACGAAGCGGAAGACCCTATAGAGTTAAACACGGACTAAGGTAGGATTGAAACGAAATATCGTAAACATAGGGAAGGGAAAGATAGAGAGTTAAACACGGACTAAGGTAGGATTGAAACATACGATAGTAATAGTATAATCCCTCAGGTAAATCTTGTTAAACACGGACTAAGGTAGGATTGAAACTTTAAGCAAACTATCAGTATCAAACTGCAAATTGAGGTTAAACACGGACTAAGGTAGGATTGAAACAGATTTATAAGGTATGTAACACATTCCTCCTTCGTTATCGTTAAACACGGACTAAGGTAGGATTGAAACAATTGACATTAGCTTGTCAGTGTAGTTTTTTACCGTGTTAAACACGGACTAAGGTAGGATTGAAACTACTGGTATGAATACTGGTGGGACAGGGACGCAGGGTTAAACACGGACTAAGGTAGGATTGAAACGTTACAGCATCATTTACTATTTTAGCTGTTGTTACAGTTAAACACGGACTAAGGTAGGATTGAAACCAAAATACAGGGACACACCGATATCATGTAACTCAAGTTAAACACGGACTAAGGTAGGATTGAAACCTCGCTATAATTACCCTCTATCAGTTTGCTGTATGGGGTTAAACACGGACTAAGGTAGGATTGAAACAAAATAAAAAGCTTTTTCCAGTAAGAAGCCCCTAAGTTAAACACGGACTAAGATAGGATTGAAACGAGCGAACCCAACTTTCTCTAACGTTTCTGTTACCTCGTTAAACACGGACTAAGATAGGATTGAAACGTTCTTTTCTCTCTATTTGCTCGTATCGCTAGTGCGTTAAACACGGACTAAGATAGGATTGAAACAATTGGAGCAATAGCAATAATGCTAACATTTAGGGAGGGTTAAACACGGACTAAGATAGGATTGAAACTTAAATATATCACTCTTTTCTATTGGTATGTCCTCAGTTAAACACGGACTAAGATAGGATTGAAACATAGTATGCTTGAGGTGTTTTTCCTTCATGAGGTATAGTTAAACACGGACTAAGATAGGATTGAAACTCTTGTATTAGTATATCGTACATGTCCTGAGCATGGTTAAACACGGACTAAGATAGGATTGAAACCAAAATACAGGGACACACCGATATCATGTAACTCAAGTTAAACACGGACTAAGATAGGATTGAAACATAGGATATGCTAACACACCATTTTTTGTTACATAGTTAAACACGGACTAAGATAGGATTGAAACAAATACATATATAGATACATGGTTTGATGAACGTAGTTAAACACGGACTAAGATAGGATTGAAACGAAGCACCACCGGGTGATTATACTATAACACCACCAGTTAAACACGGACTAAGATAGGATTGAAACATAATCTGCGTTGGATTCCCTTCTGCATCCCGTTCCAGGTTAAACACGGACTAAGATAGGATTGAAACTTTGTGTTTGAATCGGGACATACGTACAGTTTTCATGGTTAAACACGGACTAAGATAGGATTGAAACAATTTTAATCTCGTAGGTTTCAAGGGGAAATAAATTGTTAAACACGGACTAAGATAGGATTGAAACTATTTAGAACGTATCGGCTCCGCTACATTCTCGTAGAGTTAAACACGGACTAAGATAGGATTGAAACTTTGCTTCGAGATAGCGTCCATACTCACCCAATCCGGTTAAACACGGACTAAGATAGGATTGAAACATATAATATCAAAATTCGAATTGAAAGCGGATTTCGGTTAAACACGGACTAAGGTAGGATTGAAACGGAATACATGTTAGAGTTTCAAAGGCTGCTTGAGGAGTTAAACACGGACTAAGGTAGGATTGAAACATGACACGTGAAGGGATTGAGATAAAATGTGCTTATGTTAAACACGGACTAAGGTAGGATTGAAACTCTCATATCACCTCCATTTCTGTTCGGTAGGTATTAGTTAAACACGGACTAAGGTAGGATTGAAACTATTCGTAGCTCTACTACCGTCCATCTCAAACCCTCGTTAAACACGGACTAAGGTAGGATTGAAACGGCGATTAACGGTTTAGGGCACTTTAGAGCGACGAAGTTAAACACGGACTAAGGTAGGATTGAAACTATTCATTGTATCTCCACACTCTGTCACTGCTGAATCGTTAAACACGGACTAAGGTAGGATTGAAACAAAAGCTTTTATGCGGTTTTTGTATAACATATATTTAGTTAAACACGGACTAAGGTAGGATTGAAACTAAAGCTCCCGCTGGAGAAGAGAAGAAAAGACTAATAGTTAAACACGGACTAAGGTAGGATTGAAACAGCATATATCAATCCGTTGCAGACAGAGATGTAACGGTTAAACACGGACTAAGGTAGGATTGAAATCTACCACGTATCTTCTTATAACGAACTTGTATCTTGATTCAGGCTCGTATTTAGGGCTGGTTATGTGAAATTCGGTTTCTTCTTCGTCTGAAAATAGAACTACACAATCAGAGAAGCGTTTTAATATCTCTTTTAATACTGTCCTTTCGTTTGTTCTTGTTAATTTCTGAATGGTGAAATACAGGATGTAAAAATCGCTCCTTCTCGCAATGATTTTTCCGTCTATAATACTTTCCTTCGCGGTTTTAGTCCAATCTTCAATTGGTATTGGCAAATCCTGATAATTATAGTTCAGCAATTTGCAATACAATGTTCGAGCATCGTCTATTCCGCTAAATTTTGTGATGCAATCAAACACCTGTGGAGGTTGGATATAGGGCATTTATTTGTCTCCTGTAAATTTTTCGATGGATAATGCAAATGTTAAAGGTTGTGATATAAAAAGGTTTCGTGGACTGATATACTTTTTGAATGAAAAGTATTTCACTTACATCCAGCTTAAAAAGTAAAAAACATGAACGAATACGGCTGGGAAAACAGAATACTCAAAATAGACCTTTCGGAATATCGAATAGATAGCTTTGTCCCTGAGGATGCTCTACTCAAAAATTATCTCGGTGGTCGGGGGCTGGGAGCGAGAATAGTGTATGATAATGGGCAGGTAGATGCACTCTCACCCGATAATGTGCTAATATTTGCCGCTGGTCCATTAACGGGCACCACAACACCAGCCTCGGGCAGAGTATCGCTATCCACAAAATCGCCTTTGACAGGAACGATCTTTGATTCTAACTGTGGCGGTTCATTTGGTCCCGAACTGAAAAAAGCAGGATATGATGCAATAATTATCGCTGGTAAATCACCGGAACCGGTATTTATTGAAATAGAAGATGACCGAGTGGAGATAAAATCCGCAGGGATGCTGTGGGGTAAAAACGTGAAAGAGACCACAAATCTTCTAAAAAAAGATAAGGCTTGCGTTGCTTGCGTTGCTTGTATAGGCAGAGCAGGGGAGAAACTTGTGCCTTTGGCTTCGATAATATCAGATTCTAATGGTGTTCATGCTTTTGGGCGCGGTGGTGTAGGTGCAGTAATGGGCTCCAAGAACCTGAAGGCAATTGTGGTAAAAGGCACGGGAAGAGTTAAAATTTACAACAAGGCAGAATTTTCAAAGCAGAAGAAAGCGATTAACCGGCTTTTAATTGCATGTCCGACCATAAGCAAAGGGCTGTCGGTTTTTGGAACGCCGTTTTTAGTAAAGATAACGAGCTGGATGAAAGTCCTTCCGGTAGCAAATTTCAGGAAAGCAGAGTCTGAGCCTGACTTCGACGTTACAACCTTTTTTGCAAAAACCATCACCGAGAAATATTCTCCGAGGAAAAAGGCATGCTATTCCTGTCCAATTGCATGTAAAAGAGAAGATAAAGAAGGTAAGGAACTGCCGGAATACGAGACAATTGGTCTGATGGGTGCGAATATTCAAAACCCTGACTATGATGCAGTTGTTGAGGCAAACAGGCTCTGTAACGATTACGGCTTGGATACGATTTCTGTCGCCGGCGCTTTAGGCTGCTACTCGGAAATACGAAATTTATTAGGCATTTCGCACACTGAGCTTTTGAATCTAACGAGAATGATAGGAGAAAAAAAAAATATTGGCGAAAAACTTGGTAGAGGTGCAAAGGCTTTTGCTGAATCAGAAGGGCATCCTGAGAAGGCAATCCAGGTAAAAGGGCTTTCGCTTCCTTCCTATGATCCCCGGGGTGTAAAAGGCCTGGGTTTCAGCTACGCTACTTCCAATCGCGGAGGATGTCATACAAGAGCTTATCTCGTCGCTCCGGAAATATTGAGAAAACCAAAGGCAATTGACCCTTACACGCTTGCGGGAAAAGCTGGTCACACAAAAGTATTCCAGGATAGATTTGCCGCTGTTGATTCGCTTGTGGTGTGTAAATTCGCATTCTTCGGTGCAGGAGAGGAGGAATATGCGAATATATTAAGTGCCGTTACGGGTGAAAATTATACTTCTGAGGATTTAATGCTCGTTGGCGAGAGGATATGGAACCTCGAACGGCTTTATAATGTAAGAGAAGGGTTTGGTAAAGAGGATGATATTTTGCCCGATAGGTTCTTTAAGGAGAAGGTGAATGGAAGAGTGATAGATAAAGAAGAGTTTTTAAAGACGCTTGACGAATATTATCGTATGCGTGGCTGGGATGATAATGGCGTGCCTACGGAAGGCAAATTGAAAAAGTTAGGGATATGAGAAATAGGATGGAATTCGAAGAAAAACCATGGTTCAGAAAAGAATGGATAGGTAGCAATGCTAAAGCACCTGGTGTCTACATGGCTTTACTGTTAGTAAGATTCAGGGTGAGGTTGAGGACTGATATTCCTATTCTGTACAGTGACGAGGGAATAATAGAGCAGAGGTTAGAACCTTACCTCTCAATTTTCCTGCGAGATAAAAATAAAAAGCTGGTAGAAGCGATAGATGCGGGAAAGGAGTTTTTCAAGGCTTTAGTTGAGCATACCACGTATAATGAATATGAGGGCGTCTTAGATCGTATTGAAACGGATTTTTATGAAATTTTCAAAGTAGCTTACCTTGAATATGTTAACATTAATAGAAAGGAAATTGCGGGAAAAATAGCCGATTACGATGCTACTGCACTCACCAGGACATTTCTGAGCGATGTATCCGCAAACAGATTTTCTAAAGGTAAAATTACCCACGCAGGCAGTTCCATCTTGCTGACACCTTTCGCGGTGAGCTTATGGAATTTTACGGCTTATCAGAAGAAGATGTACGCAGGTTCATGGAAATATTAAGGATGAGTGGAATCATGTTTTTTGATATTGTTCCTGCTCCGGTTGTTGAAAAGGAATTTGTAGGAAGTTTACGTCCCGAGAAATAACAGAGCAAAAAATATTTTAGCGGAATTTCATCTTGGATTGAACAAGATTATAACGTGTTAATATGAAGATATCATAAGGATCGGCATATTTCAATGCCCAGCTTTCATCGATCGTGCTCAGAAATTCCCTTTGGAACGGTACCGACTCGTTTTCCCACAGATTATCAAACCAAGCGTCAAGTTCTTTAAAGTTCTCGTTCCCTCGTACAAATACGTTTAATTCCGTGCTGTGCTTGAATCCAGAAAGCGTTAAGTTGCTGCTGCCAACAATGGCAATTCCAGCACTTCTTGTTTGTTCTGCTGCCTCACGGTTATACTTGAAGAGATATGCCTTTGAATGAAGGCGCTGCTTTGTATGCAGTTTTACCTTTACCTTTTCAGAAGCGATTAAATCTTGCAATGAGCAGAGCATATTCTCATTCTCTTCCGACTGCTCCAGACCGCCTATACTGCGTCCTATCGTTGTCTGTAACGAATTAACAATCGCTCTCTTTTCCGTTGGTTTTTGTTATTTCAGTCTTTCCGCAGCTTCTTCAAGGTCTTCTCTTCTTGCTACACCTTCTGCGATTTCCTCGATGGTCGGCGAATTGGACGTTGCACCGATGATAAGTTTGAGTCCCTTCAGGTGTGCAATGTTATTCGCGATCTCGTTAAAACCTGGTAGAAACAGATAACCAACGGCAAATTTCGCCTCTTCCTTCCTTAAGTTTAGTTTCGATGACCCCCGGAGCTGGTAATTGTTTCACTAAATCCGCAGGTAATTCTCTATTCAAATAATACTTTGCTACACCCATGGGTTTTGTGATATTTCTTAAGTTCGACTATAATATTGTCTTTCTCTTTGCACAGAATAAGCCCCATTGAAGGATTCTCATCCGGCAGTTTAACTTTGTCGTCCAAAAGATTAAGATAGAAATTCATCTTCCCTGCGTATTCGGGAATGAATTTGCCGATTTTCATTTAAGTTTGCATAAGAGAACCCGCTATTCTTAGGAAACTCTTTTTGTAAGTCTTCCGAGAGCTTCTGGATTATCTTTTGTCCCCAACCTAATTCCTCTTGTTTATCCACAATAGACTGACCAATATCCTAATAAAGCGTGATAAGTTCCGTATTAACTGCCCTATATGCCTTATATTGTGCCTGCCGTATTTTGGTTTTTAAACCGTCCACGAACTTGATATAATCTTTATTTTCAGTCATTATTCTTCTCCCGTAGTTTCTCTTCAATCGCATTTGCTAATTTTGGATACCGTCTGAAATACCAGTTCTCTACTTCTTTTATGTCTTCTTCGTTTAGGTTATACATTTCATAGACAAGTTTGTCAATTTCAGGTTGTTCATTTGACAGGTAGTTATAGGTTGACCATTATAATGCGAGGTTTGTTTTTGGTTGTGAATGATTTTATTCAGAAAATTTTTTATCGTCCTTATTTTCTCTTTTTCTAAATTAAAAATTATAGGTATTTGTTTATTGGGTCCTCGGACATATTCACCGAATGGTTTATGAAAGATTTTAGAGTTGAGTCTTCCAATAAGCGTCCCTAATATATCAAATAACCCCCCATTTCCTCCTCTGAAAGTTGGAGCATATTGGCCAGTGTGAGAAAAATTCTTTGAAATAGAAATCTTTGTTTCTTAAAACAGCCGCAATTTGTGTATTATAATATTCCTTTCCTGATGGAATTGATTTACCTTGTTTTTTACGAATATCTGCAATTGTGAGCGTTTTCGATAACATCTTTTCTTATCTTCTCACGTTCTTTTAATACGAGACTCAAATCAATCAGTTTAAACAATTTTGGCGATGCAATGAAGAACGAGAGATTGGAAAACCGTTTGATAATCTTCTGTCGGTACGCATAAATTGCCTTCTCTTTATCAGAAATGATCGTATAACC
>JAGXOS010000060.1 GCA_023659775.1 Methanomicrobia archaeon LH_S14
AAAAATAAGGCGACTTTACTATTTTAATCCGATGAAAAGGATTTAAATAAGGAAGGAGAATTAAGAGAATTAGGAGAAAAGGCAGAGGAGAGAGATAAAATATGAAAGAGCTAACAGAAGTAAGGACGTTAAAGGAAGGGAGATACGTTGTTATGGATGAAGAGCCCTGCACGATACTGAGCATGACGACTTCAAAGCCCGGGAAGCATGGAGCGGCGAAAGCGAGGATAGAGGGGATGGGCGTATTTGATTCGCAAAAAAGAACGGCAATTCAGCCTGTTACTGCGAAGTTATATGTGCCAGTGATAGAGCGAAGGAGTGGTCAAGTGCTTTCTGTTTTGGATGATACAGTGCAGGTTATGGACCTGGAAGACTATTCAACGATTGAAATAGAAATACCGGAGGAATTGAAGGCTAAGGGAAGGATTGAGCCTGGTAAGGAGATATCTTTTTTACATTATGAGGGAAAATACAAGATAGATATGAAATAAGAAGAAAAAGAAAAGGGAGGGGATAAAATGGCTGAGAAGAAGTTGATAGGGAGAATTACGCATTATTTCTCGAAGATAGACGTTGCCGTGATAGAGCTGAGTGATGATATAAAGGTGGGAGATAAAATAAAAATAGAAGGGGCTACAACATCGTTCGAGCAGGTCATAGAATCGATGGAGATAGAGAATGAAAAAGTTGAATCCGCTACGGTAGGACAGTCAATAGGACTAAAAGTGAAAGATAGGGTAAGACTGCATGATAGCGTGTACAAAATAATGGAAGAGTAGAATAGAGAAATAAGGTGTAAAGAGAAGTAAAAGTGAAAAAAAAGAAGGAGAAAGAAGGAGAGCAAATAAAAATCAGGGATATAATGGTAGAAGATGTCGCTTACGTGACAGTGCCGGGAACGAGAGAGGAGATAATGGAGGTATGCAAAGAAAGATACATCTCAGGAGTTCCGGTTGTTAAAGAAGGAAAAGTAGTGGGTGTAGTTACGAGACAGGATTTGCTAAGAAAACCTGATGAGGGGCAAATAGCGTTGCTGATGAGCAGGAATCCCATTACGATCAGTCCTGATGCTACCATTGCAGAGGCGGCGAGGGTTATTCTCTCACATGGAATACGTCGTTTACCCGTAGTGAAGGAAGAGAGGCTCGTTGGTATAATAACAGTCGCAGACATCGTCAGGGAAATAGCGGAGCTGGACTATAAGGAGCCCATAGGCGATTACATAGGGAATAAGACCATAGTAATATGGGATGAGATGCCTTTATCAGTTGCAGGTCGAATAATGGAGCTTGCAAGGGCAAAAGCAGTTCCAGTTCTGAGTTCCGAACTCGAGCTGGTTGGACTGATAACAGACCGGGATTTGATAAATACTGCGGTGATAGAGGATGCAACGGAGGATTCGGACTTATCTTTAGGTTCCGATGAGAATGAATGGACGTGGGAGGGAATGAGGGATACCATGAGACTGTATTACAGCGTATCAAAGATAAAATTGCCCGATAAGCTTGTAAGAGAGATAATGGTAAAGGAAGTGCTTACAGCGACTCGTAATTGTGCAGTGAGTGAATGCGCGGGAAAGATGAGCAAAAACATGTTCGATCAGCTTCCTGTTATTTCCACAAGAGGTAAATTGACCGGTATACTCCTCGATAGGAATCTTCTGAAGGTTTTAGTGTAGGTGGCTAAAAATGAGCTTTTTAGGTGGGATTTTCAAACAGCGAAGAACGCGGTATAAGATGAATGAGGATGAGAAATTTTATTTGATGAGTTGTTCAGACCTATTGGGAGAAATAACGTCAGTTATAGACGGCATAGTGCTCATGCATGACTTCTTCTGGGAGAAAATTACAGAGGGTAAATATGAAAAAGAGATGAGAAAGTGTGGAGATGCCGCGAAGGGCACACTCAGTGAAGCTGAGTATATCAAAGCGCCGGATCGGTTTAAAGAGATGCATGAGCATCTTGTGAAAGGGCTCAGATATTTTGAGGAATCTTACAGTGAATCCCTAATTTATTTAACGGATAGCCAGAGGGAGCATATAGCTAAAGCGATAGAATTAGCGCTGTTAGGGAGTGCAGAGCTCAGGGATGGGAACAAGCAGTGGGAGAGGATAAAGGAGAAGGCGCTGATAGAGTAGTAGTCAATGCAAAATGACAAGTGCTAGTGGGGGTAAAGAAGCGAGGAAAGATGAAATAGCGGAGCTTGCACGTAGGAGAGGATTCTTGTGGCTGGCTTTTGAAATATACGGAGGTGCAGCGGGTTTCTATGACTACGGTCCCTTAGGTGCGTTGCTGAAGAGGAGGGTGGAAGAGGCGTGGAGGGATTTTTATTCGAGAGAGGGGTTTTATGAAGTAGAGACGACGAATATTGCACCAAGAGAGATATTTGAGGCATCGGGGCACTTAGAAAGTTTTATAGACAGAGCAGTGGTGTGTAAGCACTGCAAGAGCTTTTTTCGAAGGGGTGGAGGTATAGATGTAAGTGAGAAATGCCCGGAATGTGGTGGAGAGCTTGAAGCGGCAGGCGAGTTTAATTTGATGTTCCAGACGAGAATAGGCGTGCCAAAAGGAGAAAGAGAGGAAAGAGCGTTAAAGAAAAGCGAAGGCTATCTGAGACCCGAGACAGCGCAGGGCATATTTCTCAATTTTCAACGATTGCTGAGATTCAATCGTGATAAACTGCCTTTTGGTGTAATACAGATAGGGAAGGCGTACAGGAACGAGATTTCACCAAGGAAGAGCCTCATCAGGCTACGTGAGTTTACAATGGCAGAGGCAGAGGTTTTTGTAGACCCAAAGGAGAAGAACAACCATCCGAGATTTGATGATGTGAAGGATAGGAAGCTAAGGTTTGTTCCAGGTGACGGTGAAGAGGAGGAGAAAAGCGTAGAGGAAGCAGTTAGGAGCGGGATAATTGCAAATGAGTATTTAGGCTATCACATAGCGAAGGTGGAGGAGTTTCTGGATGGGATAGGCATTCCTGAGGATAGAATGAGATTCAGGCAGCATGAGCCGGAGGAGATGGCGCATTATGCAAGAGATTGCTGGGATGCGGAGTTCTTTAGCGATAGATATGGGTGGATGGAGATAGTGGGTGTGGCGGATAGAGGAGATTATGACCTTTCAACGCATGCATCGCATTCGAATGTAGATATGGGTGTGCATGTCCAACCTCAAGTCCAGGGCGAAGTCCAAGCTGAAGCAGGGAAGGCAAAGACAAAGATAATACCGCATGTGATTGAACCCTCTTATGGCGTAGACCGGATAATTTACGCGTTGTTGGAGAGTTCGTTTTACAAAGAGCAAGTGGGGAACGAAAAAAGGAATGTGCTGAGGTTTAAAAGCGAGATAGCGCCGATAAAAGCGGCTGTATTCCCTTTGCTTAACAGGAATGAATTGAAGATAAAGGCAAGGGATGTGTTTCAGAAGCTAAGGGATGAGGCCATATTCGTGGAATATGATGATTCCGGCAGTATTGGCAGAAGGTATCGGCGTCAGGATGAGACAGGCACGCCTTATTGCATCACCATAGATTATGAAACGCTGGAAGACGACACGGTGACGATAAGAGAAAGAGATACGATGGAACAGGTTAGGGTTGCGATAGCGGAAGTAAAAGATGCACTTCTTAAATGAAATTTAATGAAGAAGATGCAAAGGCGTGCAAAAAAGAGAGATATCATGTGAGCCGATGGCGTGTCCAACGCTGACGAAAGGACTTCATACATACGATTTTGGTGATACTGCAATGCTAACGCCACTTCTTCCTATGCATACCCTCGGACATGATTTCGTTCCACCACCGATACACGCAGGGGGATTGCGGTATCATGGAGATGCGCCGTCATTATGTAAGCTCACCCACGAGGGGTACATGGGTGCGGTTGCCTACCACCAGAACGAAGTGTTTGAAGCTGCAAGCCTGTTTGCACGCACAGAGGGTTTGTTATAGCACCAGAGGCTGCGCATTGTGCGAAGGCAGCGATAGATGAGGCGAAAAGATGCAAAGAAACCGGTGAGGAGAAGGTGATTTTCTTTGCGAACAGCGGACATGGACACTTTGATTTGGGGGCATACGATGCGTACTACGCAGGTAAGCTGATAGACTATGAGTACCCTGCGGAGTTGGTGAAGCAGGCGTTGGCTAATTTACCGAAGGTGTAAACACGCTCCCTTTTCTCTTCTTTTTATTTTTTAAACTCTTTACCAAAAGAAGGAAGTTTGTAGCGTGTAACGATGAAAATAGGTTTCCTCATCAACCCGATAGCAGGAATGGGTGGGTCAGTAGGACTGAAGGGAACGGATGGACTGGTAGAAGAAGCACTGGGGTTAGGTGCAAAACCGATAGCAGGAGAGAGGGCAAAAAAATGCTTGCAAGAGATGAATATAGATGCTTCTTCGGTTATTCTCACTTGCTCAAGCGAGATGGGTGAAGATGCGGTCATAAATAATTCGCAGAGATACGAAGTGGTGTATTCGTTCAAGGGAAGGAGCACGAGTGAAGACACGAAGAACGCATGTAAGAGATTTTTAGAGGAAGGGGTTGACCTGCTGTTGTTCTGTGGTGGTGATGGAACGGCGAGGGATGTGTACAGCGTAGTCGAAAAAGGGATTCCAATGATAGGAATTCCTGCGGGTGTAAAGATGCATTCTGCGGTATTTGCGATAAGTCCAAAGAGTGCAGCGAAAATAGTCGAGCATTTTGTTGCGGGTAAGGCGGAATTGCGGGATGCAGAGATAATGGATACTGATGAAGACGCATACAGGAGAAACGAGCTGCGAATGAAGGTATTTGGATATGCGCAAACGCCTTACGAGCCTGTTCTGGTTCAGCAGGGTAAGAGTCTTTTCCAAAGCGTGAGTGAGGAAAAAGCGAAGGAAGAGATTGCAAGGTTTGCATGTGAGTTTATGCAGGATGGTTCTCTTTACATCTTGGGTGCCGGGACTACCATCCATAAAATTGCAGAGTTGTTGAGCTTGGGCGAGGAAAAGACACTACTTGGCGTGGACGCAGTGAAAAATGGGAAATTAGAGGGTAAGGATTTGAATGAGCGGGAATTGTTGCAATTGCTGGAAAACGAGAACGAGAAGGAAAAGAAAGGAGACCAAGGAAACCAAGGAAACCAAGTGAAGATATTGGTAAGTCCTATTGGCGCGCAGGGGTTTGTATTTGGGAGAGGTAATCAGCAGATAAGTGCAAAAGTGATAGAAAAGGTCGGCGTAGATAATGTGATTGTGCTTGCAACGTCGCACAAGTTGAGTGATACGCCTTTTCTTCTGGTTGATACGGGTAGCGGGGGATTAGATAAGAAGTTAAGTGGATATATAAGTGTAATATCGGGTTACCGGATGGCACAGAGGAAGGAAGTGAGGAGAGGGTGAAGATAAAACATCCTTTGTTTCTTTGATAAACCTTTCTTTTTAAAAGAAAGGTTTGTTTACAAAAACCTGAACACCACCGGCAATTCTCCCACGATAGACCCGAACTTTGCGGGCCATTTATCCTGGTCTAAGCCCTTTTGTGCGAGAAAGACCGCAGCCCAGCGCTCCAATCCCACACCCGAGCAGCCGGACCACAATTCCTCACCGCTTTGCAGTTTCACGCTGAACCCCGCAGGATATTTATCTCCATTCACACTTACATTTTGAAACTCCAGCCATTTACCGCTGTAAGGCAGAACCGCCTCGTAATCTATGGTCCCTACTTCCTTTAACTCTGCCAGACCGGCTTTGCCTTCTTGCGCCATGAACCAGGGCGTTGTCCATGCCTCTCGCCACTCGATGTCCAGTATCTCATCAAATATGCGGCGATACTTCGCCTGTAAAAGTTTAGAATGCTCTATCACCTGCTCCTTCTTTCCTATCCATACTATTTCCACACGATGAAACTCATCAAGCCGCTCTATACCATGAAGTCCGCCGCTTTCATACCTGTGCGAGGTTCCTGACCTGTCAAAGACCTTTATCGGTAGAATTTCATCCGGTATTGTCTTCCCTTGCAGGAAAGCCCAAAAGGGTGGACATTGCGCATAACACATCCCTCCTACATTTTCTATCCTCTCCATGATCATGTCCAGAGGAACCTCATTCGTAACTTTGTAATAATCCATCACCTCCTCCCAGAATTCGGGGTCCCTCGTCTTTGGCGTGCATACGTAATACGCCTCAGGGTAAATCCCTTTTGCGTGTCCTGACTTCTTCCACACGTCCCACGGCACGAACTTAGGAAAAATCATCTCCTCGTAGCCCAAAGGCTTGCACACCTCATCAAGCAATATGCGTTCAAAAGCTCTGAAAATCTTCGTTAACTGTGGTCCGTATATCCACTGCCCCCTTCCTGCTGCATGCTTTAGCCAACCACGCTTTATCATTTCTTCCGTAGGGTCTTTATCGAAATAGAAAAGTTTCTTATTGCTTTCAAACAGCAATTCCCAGTGCTCTTTTTTCCCTTTCCACTTCGCAGCTTCCTTCTTATCCTCCAATAACCTTATTATTCTATCTGGAACCCTTTTTTCTAATGAAAACTCATCTACATCCAGGAAAAGCTTTAACATCCCCTCCTCTTGCTTTATTTCCCGTACAAACGGCAATTTCTTTATCCCCAATCCCTCTTCCCATTCCATTGCTATCTCATAATCCTCTATTTCCATACCCCTTATCCCTATACGGTGCTTCCCTAAAAATTTACCAAATTCGTTCTTCAATCTGAAAAGTGCATCATGCGCCCTTACAAATCTGTCAGAAACTATTTTCAGTCCAATTTTTTCACCTGCGGCATTACACCAGACAATTTCAGCACCGCAACCCGGAGGTGCACCCTTTTTTAATAAACCCTCGTTACAATACTTCACAAATTCTGCTATTTCCGATGAACTTACAGTTCCACTTAGACTTCCACTGCATTTAAGCTCGGCTTTTAGCTGAAATTCCATATTCATGTATTTTTCACTCTTCCTTCTTATTTCTCTTTCCCTCTGTTTCTTCACTCACTACCAATTCTGCCATATCTTGTGCCACCTTTGCATTCATCAAATAATCATCCACGCTTGCTATTAGCGAGCCTATTTTATCCGCTTCAAAATATGTTACTGCACCTTTTTCCTTTATAACCGTGTTCATGTTGTCCATATTATCAGGCATCAAAGGAATCGCTACCAAATCCGCATTTGCTCCGCTTATCTCGATCTTCGCTTTTATTTTCATCTGAGTCGTAGGCTACATTTAAATTTGATTTCCGCTTATAAAAAATTAAGTGAAATGTTCGATTACGTGGTAGTAGTAGTTGGAGAAGACGCGGAAGTAAGGAAGTTGGAGCAATTACCATCATCTAAAGATGTGTTTCTTAACTCAATCTTTGTGTCGGTCTCCGAGAGTGCCTGGAATGGTGCCGCTGGCAATGGGCTTGGCACACTGTTCGCAATAGCAAATGCGAGTAAGGCGATAGGAAAAGACCTTGTGGAAGAAGTGAAACAAGGAAAAAGTGTTCTCATCATGCATACCGCCGGCGAAGGTACCAGAAACATACTCACAAGGACCTGTAAGAACAAAGCGTTCATTGAGATTCCAAAGCTTACGATTTTGGAAGGAGTGATAAAGCAGTTTCAGGATTTTGCGGTTCCTTCTCGCATCATGGTTACGTGGGGCGACCAGTTCTTGTTATTCGAAGATAGTGCAGAGGAGATAAGGAAATGCGCACAGAACACGCATGTTATGCTCTTTGGCTTAAAAACAAAGCTTACAGAGGAAATTGCAAGTAAATATGGCATTCAGATAGTGAAGTGCGGGGAGGGGGAAGGTTGTGAACTTCTCGATTTCGATGATACACGTAACTACGAAGTGGTGAAAACGAAGTTGCAAAAGAGCGGTGGTGAAGTGATGGTGAACATGGGGATGTTTGCGATGAGCGGTGTCGTAGCTAAACGTATGCTCGCTGCGTTTAGCGATAAGCTTGAAGCGAGAAAAGGAAAGTTCAACTCAGATGCGCTATGGCAATTATGGATTTCGCTTGAGCATCCAACCGGTTACTGGCTTCATGAGCGTGCGGACAGGATAAAGAATGAGATATCTCGTGCAGAGCCACTTGTGTTGATAAAAAGCTTTCCTTTAAGTGATAAAACCGCATGGCTGGATTTCGGGACGAATGAGTGTTATTACAGAAATGTGATGCGGATTCTGGCTGAAGATGATATAGGAAGGAGATTGCGAGAGTTTTTTGGGGTTGAAGTTTCCTCGATAAAAAACGGCTGTGAAGTTTTTGATTCGGTGTATGAGCACGCGGGGTTTGAAAAAGGGTTGGTGAAGAACAGCATAATATCAAATTCAACTGCGAAATATGCACAGCTCGAACGGGCTTGCGTGATAAACTCCAAGCTAAACCGGATACAGGGGAAGAGATGTGTTGTTTACAACGTGGTAGACCATGCGGAAATCGAGGTCGTGGATTGTTTCTTAGTGGATGTGTTCCACCAAAGCAAGGGAAGGATAAGGCTTAAGATGCATATTGGTGAGGAGAAAGATGCGAAGGAAAAATGGTGGAATGCTCGACTTCCGGAGAACGATTTTTCACTGAGCGAAATTGCAGAGATGATGAGTGGCGTTTCTGAAGACGAAATGAGGGATACAAAGAAAAGGTTTGAGGATGTCACGGAGACACTTGTAGAAAGACCCATAAAAATCATACCATTCGTTGAGAATAAGCCCTGGGGCTACGAGCTCTGGTGCGCTTCACCGAGAAATTATTGCGAGTTTGAAATGGGTGGTGTGATGCAAAAATTCACGCTGGATGAACTGACTTTTTTGTTTCCGGAAAACCTTTTAGGAGATGTAAATTTGGAAAAGTTCCCGCTGATTGTGAAGATAATAAAGGCGGACGAGAATCTGTCAGTGCAGGTGCATCCGGATGATGAGTACGCAAGAAAGCTTGGTGATGTTTTTGGCAAAGAAGAAGCATGGCATGTCCTCGAGGGGTCAAAGGGTGCGAAAATTTATCTTGGATTCAAGGATTTTATGGATGCGGAGAGCTTTAAAGAAGTGGTTAAAAGCAAACAGTTTCTTTCGCGCTTGAATGCATTTGATGCGCGCGTTGGTGATACTTATCACATTCCTGCGGGCGTCATTCACGCATTAGGTGCTGGAATAAAGGTATATGAGGTAAGCACTGCATCTGAAAGAACCCTCAGGATATATGACTATGGTAGGGGAAGGGAACTCCATCTGGCGGATGCCATGAAAGTATTGAGGTTTGATGCAGAAGGATGCGGTAGAGATTTAAAGAAGGAATATTTGCCTTTGCGTAAAGAGAGGGGATTCGAAGAATATAAGCTTTTACCGGGAGAGCAATTCGAGCTGCGGGTTTTTAAGGTTCAAGGCAAAGAAGTAAAAGTTTTCACGGAAGGCAAGCTGCGAGTGCTTACGTGTGTGCGTGGGCATGTTACACTAAAGTCAAGATCGAACACGAGCACTGCAGAACTTTCTTTAACTCC
>JAGXOS010000061.1 GCA_023659775.1 Methanomicrobia archaeon LH_S14
GTTTCAGCGCATACACCTTGATCTTGAGGGATATTCTTTTTTTGCTTGATTTATCAGGGAGATATGTTCAACGCAAATTACCAAAGAGCCGAAAAGGTTTCTTGTAAAATCCCCTCCACTTCTCCTAATCTATTCAGCAAATCCCTGCCCCTCTCTGTAAGATAGTAGCCCTTACTCTCGCTTCCTCCCGGTTTGTCGCTCCCTACAAAACCATGCTCCAGGAGGAAATGAAAATATTTTTGAAAGCTCCTCCAATCCAGGTATGCCTTTTGCATGATGTGCGTCTTTTTCACCACACTACCTCCTTCGGATATTGCCCTCAATATATCTAGAATAATTTCCCATCTGCCTCTAACAGGCTTTCTTCTCATTTTTATTTTGCTCTCTCCTCTGCTCAACCCGTACAGTTTTGGAAGGGAGGTTTATTATAAAAAAATTATCCCAAAGATGCAGAAAGTTTACCTTTATGTTTTTATATATGGCTTCTATACTATATTATAAATAACTTAATGGCAAAACGAAGAAGGAGGTGAAATAATAAAAAATGCCTTTTGGCTGGATAATAGGGATAGTATTTGTGGCATTGGTTATATTAGCGTCGTCAATAAAGGTAGTGAAGGAATACGAGCGAGGCGTAATCTTCAGACTTGGACGCCTGGTAGGTGCAAGGGGACCGGGGCTGTTCTTGATCATACCGATATTCGAGAGCATGGTAAAGATAGATTTAAGAGTATTGGTTTTTGACGTCCCACCACAAGAAGTCATAACCCGCGATAACGTCACCACAAGAGTGAATGCGGTCGTTTATTACCGCGTACTTGACCCGGAGAAGGCAGTAACCGCAGTAGAAAGATACGATTATGCCACTTCTCAAATCGCTCTGACCACGATAAGAGGCGTGATAGGGCAGGCGGAGCTGGATGAATTGCTCTCTGAACGCGACAAGCTAAACAAACGATTGCAAGTCATAATTGACGAAGCGACGGACCCCTGGGGGATAAAAGTATCCGCAGTAGAGATAAAAGATGTTGAGCTGCCAAAGGAGATGCAACGTGCTATGGCTGCGCAGGCAGAAGCAGAAAGAGATAAAAGAGCTCGAATTATCACCGCGGATGGCGAGTTCCAGGCGGCGAAGAAGATTGCAGAAGCTGCAAACGTCCTGCAAAAAGAAAAAGGTGGCTTGTTCATTCGAACGCTACAAACAATAAAAGAGGCAACAGAGGAAAAAGCTACCACTGTCGTTATCCCGTTCCCAGTAGAAATGCTCGAGGCTTTCGGGTATCGATTCGAGAGAAGCTTCAATACCAAATCCGAAGAAGAAACAACAAAAAAATAATCTTTTCTTTCTAAGAAAAGGTTTAAAGAAAGTTTGTATGGGGAAGCAATTCTTAGAAATAACCGAGAAAGAAGTAGTAGAAAGGGTAATCGCCGACCTCAGTGCGAAACTTGCAAAAAAAAATGTCGCTGAGACGGAGAAAGTGATAATAGGCGAAGCACTCGGTAGAATTGCTTCTACCGGTATTTTTTCACCGCTCAATATTCCACCTTTTGATCGCTCTACTATGGATGGCTATGCAGTTGTAGCTTCAGATACGTTTTACTCCGCCGAGGATAAACCTTCTTCGTTGATTATTAAAGGCTATATCCAGGCAGGTGAGTTCCCTTCGCATTCGCATCAATACGTAGAAAAGGGCTATTGCGTGGGCATATCTACTGGTGCACCGATTCCAAAAGGAGCGAATGCGGTTGTAAAAGTCGAAAATGCTTTTGAGTATGTGGATGTTGCGATGGCGGTGGAAGGCGGAGAAAAAGGGAAAAAGATAAAAAAGGTGAAGATATACAAACCCGTAGCTCCCGCTGAAAACATCATGCTTTTGGGCTCGGATATAAAGCGAGGCGAGAAGATAGTGAGGAATGGAACCACGCTAACACCACGTGAGACGGGTGTTCTGGCAGCATGTGGAATAAAGGAAGTTTTTGTTCGTAAAAAGCCGTCAGTCGCAATTGTATCCACCGGCAACGAATTAGTAGCGCCTGGAGACCACCTCGTCCCCGGGAAAATATATGACGTTAATGCACAGACACTCAATGACTCCGTTAGAGATACCGGCTGCGTTCCTTTATTCCTCGGAATAGCCAGGGACAGCCTGGAAGAGATATCAGCGAAGATGAAGGAATCGCTTGCAAAAAGCGTTGACGTTATAATAGTCTCGGGAGGGACCTCTGCTGGCGTTGGCGACCTGCTGCCCACGGCGATAGAAGAGTTTGGTGAGATTATCGTGCACGGGGTTGACATAAAACCAGGAAAACCGTTCATTTTAGGAATGATCCAGGGAAAGCCTGTGTTCGGATTACCTGGCAATCCGACTTCTGCATTGATTACCTTCAACCTTTTCGTTGCACCTTTGCTACGCACAATGTTGCGCGATTACGAAGAAGGTGAAAGAAGAAAGACAAAGCGAATAAAAGTGAAGGCAGCGCTTAGAATCTTCTCTGAACCCGGACGAAATGAATATGTGCTTGTGAATCTCGTGAAAATGAAACCACCGGAAGAAGAAAACTTCTTTGCTTATCCTATCCTCTCTGGCTCCGGTGCAATCACAACCCTATCAAAAGCCGATGGATATATATTCGTGGAGAAAGGGCGGGAAATAATAGAAGAAGGAGAAAAGGTGGAAGTTGAATTATTTATATCTTTATAGTTAATTGATAATATCTATCTAACGAAAACAAAATCCCGCCTTAACTCAGTTTGGAAGAGTGCGCGGCTGTAGTGTGAATTTTTGACCACCTCCCAAAGGTCGCATACCGCGCGCGGACACCGTGATGTCCCCGGTTCAAATCCGGGAGGCGGGACTAAAAGTTTTTAAGTGTTTGCATGGAACCACAAGATTAACACAGAAGAGAAAAAATGAAAGAATTGTTGAAAAAGTTAGCCGAGGCACATGGTGTTCCCGGCTACGAAGACGAAATAAGGGAAATCGTAGAAGCAGAGGTAAAGCAATATGTGGATGAAATAAAGACAGACAGGTTGGGGAATCTGATAGCTACGAAGCACGGCAAAAAACCTTCGGTTATGATTGCTGCGCACCTCGATGAGATAGGACTTATGGTGAAGCATGTAGAAGACGAAGGTTTTATAAGATTCTCAACCATGGGTGGCTGGTTTGACCAGACGCTGCTCAATCAGCGTGTGATTTTGCACTCCGATGGCAGCACTGTGTTCGGCGTTATAGGCTCGAAACCACCGCATAAAATGAAGAAGGAAGAGAAGGAAAAGGTGGTAAAATCCGAAGATATGTTCATAGATGTTGGTGCGCGCAGCAAAGAAGAAGTGGAGCAAGCCGGCATCTCTATCGGAACTCCGGTCACAATAGATAGGCACTTTGTAGACCTCAAGAACGAAAGAGTCACCTGTAAAGCTTTTGACAATCGTTCCGGCGTTGCGATAATGATAGAAGCACTTAAAAGGACAAATACCGAATTCGAGGTATATGCAGTAGGCACGGTGCAGGAGGAAGTAGGGTTGAAAGGAGCACGAACCTCAGCTTTCGAACTCAACCCCGATGTGGCGCTCGCAATAGATACCGATATAGCAGGGGGGCATCCGGGGATAGAGAAGAAAGACACGACGGTAGAGATAGAAAAAGGTCCTGTAATTACCGTTTCCGACGCCTCAGGCCGTGGCATAATAACGCCGCCCTCTGTATTGAAATGGCTCAAGGAGACTGCGTCTCACTATGATATAGAATACCAGCTCAGTGTATCAGAAGGCGGCACGACCGACGCCACTGCAATACTACTTACAAGAAGCGGTATACCTACCGGTGTAATAGGTGTCCCTACAAGATACATTCATTCACCCGTGGAGTTATTAAGCCTGAAAGACCTCAATAAATGCGCTGAACTCATCGCAAGAGCAGTAGAGCGAGTGGGTGATTACTTTTAAAAAACCACGAGATTAACACTAAAACTTTTTAGAAAATTGAAAGAACTCGTAGTATTTGCATACCATGCTGCATATCTGAATGATGTGAGGATCCGAACAAGGGAAGATGGTGAAGAAGTGATATGGTAAGCGTTTTTATTGAGGCAGTGCCTGCGAACTTGCTTATTGCAAAAGCTGTTTGCAACGATAACGAGGTTAACAATGCAAATTTCATACACTTCGGAATGCTGATAAGGATAAGGGGGGATAAAAAACTCGTTTTGAAGCGAGTGGTTATCGAAGAAGCAATTGGCAGGGAGTTGACCGAAAACGAATGGCAGAGTGTTACCTGGAATTACATTGGAACCATAACCAAATCAGAGCAAAACGAACTCATATTCGAGGATTCCGCGGAATCAGAAATCATGGATGCGTATTGGGATAAACGATTAGAGAGTTACAAAAACCATTCTTTTTATTGAAAAAATGCAAATCCAAGAACATGGCAGAAATAGAACTCGTTTACTGGAAGGATAAAATAGGTGGGGAGACAGAGAGGCTGGTAACAGAAGCGTTCAGCTACGGCTTTACCGTCGGTCCGCATGGCGAATGGGAAATGGTCATCGCAAAGGAGGATAAAGAAGTGAGGAAAAACGAACTCGTGAACATAAAGATAGGAGAAATAGAGGTGCCACCGAAGTCAATAGTCTTGCCTTGCCCCATAATGCGACACGCACTTGGTATTGTTTCTTCGCTCACAACCGCAGGAAAGCCGATGCCTGTTGAGGAAAAGAGGGTTCTTGATGAGGTAATTTTCCACCCATTATACGATGGTAAGGTGTGTAAAGGGGAACTACTCTGTGTCGTAAACATATTTTATACTGCAATTGAGCGAATACTTGCGAGAGGAGCGGCAGAGAAGTGGCTACGCGAGAGATACAGGTATTAGTATTAGCTTTTGTCGGTGCACCGGCTGCGGGGAAGACCGAAGCGGCATCGGTAGCAAAGGAGATGGGCATTCCAGTCATAACGATGGGGGAAGTGATAAGAGAGGAGCTGAGAAAGCGAAGTCTTCCGTTAAATGATGAAAATGCAGGCAGAGTTGCAAATGAGCTTAGAGAGCGCGAAGGAATGGATGCGATTGCAAAACGATGCATCCCGCTTATAAAGGACGTAGAGGGAAAAAAGGCGGAAAGAACGGTCATCGTGGTAGATGGAATAAGGGGCATCGCAGAAGTAGAAACGTTCAAAAAAGAATTTGGCGATGATTTCGTGCTTGTAAGAGTTGATGCACCACTTCAACTTAGATATAAACGGATAAAATCCCGTGGTAGAGGCGATGACGTATTAAGTGTCGAGGAATTTAAGAACCGAGAGAAAAGAGAGCTCGGATGGGGCATGGAAGAAGCGATGAAAAAAGCGGATAAGGTTGTAAAAAATGAGGGGTACTTAGAGGAGTTTAAAGAGCAGATAAAAGGGATTTTAGCAGGTGTTCACTAAAAATGTCATTACACTACATCCACGGCGCTTGCTACTTTCATGCTTTCCGTGGGAAACAACCGGTATTGTCGCATTGCTCTGCTCCCTTTTCTCATCAAAATGCCCTCAGAATGCAAATTCGCTAAATATGTTGATATCGTGCTAAGTCTCACTTCCTCCTCATAAGCTTCTTCGTAGATTCTCCTTATCTGTGAAGAAGTGAACCAATCCTTTGGTGCCCTTTCGTCATATCGCAAAAAAGAAGCCAATCTTTCTTTTATCGTTAGGTCTTCGCCGTCGCAATCACAAGGGATATTAACGGAAGACGATGAAAATTGTCTTTCTAAAAACGCTATTATATTTCTTATCATAATGGGCTTAAGCGCTTCGCTTAAGTCACCTTCGCTCTCCATTGAGGTCTTTAACCCACCATCATTCGTCACTTCCACCCGCACCTTCATCGCCATCCTCACCTCTTCACCTGTTCAATGAACAAATGAAATAAAATTATTTTTGATGCTATATAAAACATTGGTAGTTTCAATCATCTCTATTTCTGAATGGTAAAATTTTGTACGGTAAAAATCCGTTTTTTTTTTCGGCTATTTCACCAAAAGAGCTGTTTTTACGCGATAATTTTTATTCAGAACCAAACCCTTTCGGAACTACTGAGCATCACGAGGGATGGAAGATACCTCCATTTCCTATGGAGAGAAGCAGTGAATAAGTGAAGAAAATGTGCCGTGCTAAAAACTTTATACCATAAAAGACAAGTTCTTTAAACAGCGGAGGGCGAAGCGAAATTGGCTACGAAGAGAGATTACTACGAAATTTTGGGTGTGAATAGAGAGGCATCAAAGGAGGAAATAAAGCGTACTTATCGGAGATTAGCGAAAAAATATCATCCTGACCTTAATAAGGATAATCCGAAGGAAGCAGAGGAGAAGTTTAAAGAGGTATCTGAGGCTTATGAGGTGTTGTCCGACCCTCAGAAGCGCACGAATTATGACAGATTTGGGCATGCGGGTGTTGACTTCGGTCCAGGAGGATTTGACTGGTCACATTTCACTAGGTACCGCGATGTAGAGGACATATTTGGTGATTTTTTCAGAGACTTTTTTGGAGGTAATTTTGGATTCGGTAGAACCAGAGGCGGGGCTATATTTGAGGACCTCTTCGGAAGAGGGGGATACACAAGAGCGGAGGAGAGATACGGGGCCAGAGCAGAGAGAGGAAGCGACATCAGATATGACCTTGAGATGGACCTCGAGGAAGCAGCGAAGGGGCTGGAGAAGGAATTAAACGTTTCTAAGGAAGAGAACTGTCCTTCGTGTGGGGGAACGGGCGCGAGTTCAGGAGGATTAAAAACCTGCTCCACCTGCGGAGGAACCGGTCAAATAAGAAATGTGCAAAGGCAGGGCTTTGCTCAATTCATTTCTATCACTACGTGCCCTCGATGCGGAGGAAGTGGGAAAGTAGTAGAGAAGCCCTGTGAGAATTGCGGGGGAAGCGGGAAAATCAGAGTGAACAAGCGAATATCAGTGAGAATGCCGCCGGGTGTGGATGCCGGAAGCAGACTAAGAATTGCAGGTGAAGGTGGAGCAGGGGAAAGGGGAGGACCGCCAGGCGATTTGTATGTGGTAGTGCACGTAAGGGAGCATGAATTCTTCAGAAGGGAAGGAAGCAACCTGTTTTGTGAAGTCCCGGTTCGCTTTGCTCAAGCGGTGTTTGGTGATGAGATAGAGATAAGGACGATAGAGGGAGGCATTGCAAGAATGAAAATGCCTGCCGGCACGCATTCTGGCACGGTTTTCAGGTTGAAGAACAAAGGAATGCCTGACTTAAAGGGCTATGGCAGAGGAAACATGCTGATGAAAGTGAAGGTTGTAACGCCATCAAAACTGAGTAAAAAGCAGAAGGAATTACTACGTGATTTTGATAAAGAGGAGCGAGAAGAGAAAAGAGATAAAAATTCTTTTTGGCGGAGAAAATAGGAAAGAGGCTTTTCCCTCTTTTTCCGCCTATTGAACATCTCACAAAGTGGCATGTTAAATTTGCAATTACAAAGGCTATTGTGACGATTACCGGTGGTTGAGTTTCGAATTTATTCTCATGTTTCTTCCACCTTTTGTTTTACTTCTGGCATTTTGGTCGATTTTTTACTTAAGTTCCCAGAATTTATCTCAGAATCTATATAACAGAAGAAAGCCCGATTGAAGCCGCTAAACTTTTCATTTTCAACCTATGCTCGTATCCTTTTTTCACCCTCTTTAACAACCTTTATAGAAATCTTGTGCTCGATTTTCTCATCTTTCTTGAGGTCACCATTCCACACCAAGTTTCCCTCTAGTAGCTCGATTTCATCGGGTAAAAATATTTTAATAGTCATATTAGGAGCATCATCCATGGTCTCAAGAGTAAAAGCAAGTTCAACGGTCCTGTTTAAAATAGGGGCATCAGAAACAGAAAAATTTCCTTTATAGAATTCTGTTTGTTAAAGGAACTGTACCTTTCTCTTCTCTTGATAATAATCCTTGAAAGTGCCACACACCTAAAATAAGAATCACCACTAAAACCAAAACTACCCCATACATCCAAACCCTCGATTTAAGCTTCATAATATCTTATCCCTTCACCTCCCCTCCAAATCCCATCGCAAACCCACCCAGAATCGCCAGAATCACAATCAGACCCCATATCCCCACTATCCCTCTCCATTTATCGCATTTTCTCATCTTATCTTCACTACTTTTTAAGAGAGGTGGAAATATATAAAACTTTCGATTGCTTTTTATACACCTCCTTAAATTGCCCATTGCGGGCATATCCGTAAAGTGGTTATTATCCTGTATAAAGCACCGCAAATTCCATCTTTCTCCAACCTTTGTTTCCTTCAAAGCCTTATTTACATTATTAAAGCTATCGAGGAATTTTCAAGACTTTTTGTTGAAGATGCAGCGGAAGAAGTGAGTATCATGCAATATCCCTCCCTCACCAAATACGCTACAAATAGATTTGTTCGCCACTTCATTTGGTTCTGTTGTGTTGAATAACAACCTGTCTTGCTCAATATAAGCACTTATTTTATATGTGCCTGCTTCTTCAGACCCCGCCGCCCAACTAACACAACTCACTACAATCATTAAAATCACAATCAAACCCCATACCTTCATTTCTTTATCGCCTTTTTTCATCTTATCTTCACTATTGTTAAGAAAGAAAAATCAATATTTAAAACATTGCAGATTTCAATTTGACTTTTGTGAAGCCCATTTGTTCACACTTCCATCTCTTTTAATGCCTTACTTACTCTATTAAAGTCGTCAAGGAATTTCTCCAGGCTTTTTGCAGAAGTAGCAGCCGAAGAAACAAGTATTATCCTGTTCGTCTTTTCTGAATTCCTCGCTATCTCTCTGATTATCGGTGCAACGATGAGAAACTTCAGCACAAGGAGCAATGCACCCACTATACTTATTGCCGATGCTGTAAGACTCACGAGCATGAATGCGCTATGTCCTGGTGACCTTTCCATAAAGTAACCTGCAAGACCTGCGAAAAATAGTCCCAAAGCCAACAGCACTATTATCAACACCACATCTCTTTTCTCATATTTTTCCATTTTTCACTCACCTCATATACTAATATAAAATTAAAAACTCTAAGAGGGTGTTTAGAAAGTCTATTTACGATATAAAAGCTTGATTATTTCGCGCCAGCCGTCTTATCATGATATTAACCATCGCTGC
>JAGXOS010000062.1 GCA_023659775.1 Methanomicrobia archaeon LH_S14
AGTGAAACGATGATTTATGCAGCGATGGTTAATATCATGATAAGACGGCTGGCGCGAAATAATCAAGCTTTTAGATCGTAAATAGACTTTCTAAACACCTTCTAAGACATAGAGCTCTATCTCACCGGTCGTCAAAAATATGACCGCTACTTTATCCCCTTTTGGACTTTCTATCTCATACTTCGTGCCTATCTCGGGAAGTTCAGAGATTCGCATTTATAACACCTGCTTTTAAATATCATGAACAAAGGATAAAAAGATAGAGGCAGTTCGCTCAGTATATAATTCTATCCAGAGAATCCTGCTTAAGAGCGCCTTTTATCTCATCCGGTGTGATCATCTGAAACACCAGTATTTTATTTAACCTACCTTTATAAATATTATCAGCGGTTGCGAAAAAGGAGGGGATGTATCAAAAATGACGAAGAACACGATATACATAATTGACGTCACGAACAGGGACGGAGTGCAGACATCGAGATTGGACTTAGCGAAGTTGGAGAAGACGTTGCTGAACCTTTACCTGGATGAAATGGGGGTCTTCCAGAGCGAGTTTGGTTTTCCGGTAACGAGGCACGAGACGGACTATTTGAATGCCAATCTGGCGTTAGCAGAGATAGGGGCTCTGAAACGCATACGACTCTGCGGGTGGTTGAGAGCAATAAGGGGAGATGTAGAAGAAGCTTTTCGACTGGTGCCGAAGCTGAAGCACGTTAATTTGAGCATATCCACTTCTGCTCAGATGATAAAAGGCAAATTCAGAGGCAAATTCGGCTGGGAGGACATAATAAGAGAGATGTGCGAGGCAGTTGACGTAGCGAGGGAACACGGTGTGGAGAATATTGGAGTCAATGCAGAAGACGCTTCGAGGACAGAACTCGAACGGCTGATAGAATTTGCCGAAGCTGCAAAACAGCAAGGCGCAGACCGGATAAGATACTGCGACACCCTCGGATACGACGACCCGTTTACCATTTACGAGCGAGTAAAAGCACTCGCAGAAGCGGTGTGTATTCCCATCGAACTGCATTGTCACAATGATTTGGGGATGGCGGTTGCATGCTCAGTTACAGGAGCAAAAGGAGCGATAGACGCGGGTGTTGACGCATACATCAACACCACGATAAACGGACTGGGCGAGCGAGCCGGCAACGCAGACCTTGTCGCAACAATACTTGCGTTAAAAAAAGCGAGTGGGTTTGAAAACAAATACACTTTACAGGATATTAATTTAAGCCACGCATGGAAGATATGCAACTACGCTTCTCTCTCTTTCAGAGTCCCTATTCCAGTCAACCAGCCTGCGGTAGGCGATAACGCCTTTGCACATGAATCCGGAATACACGCTGATGGAACGCTGAAGGACAGCAGAAATTATGAACTGTATGACTACACCGAAGTCGGCAGAGGGCAGATTGAGCAGATTGAGACCGGCAGGCTTATAACAACGGGCGAATATTCGGGAATAAAAGGGTTCAAGAACGTAGCAGGTAAATATAAGCTGAAATTTCGCGATGATGCAGAAGCCCGGGAAATATTAGAGCTTGTGAGGTATGCGAACGTTCACACGCAGAAGCCTGTAACGGAGGACGAAATGAGGTTCATTGCACAATATCCCCAGCAGGCAAGGATGATTATGTCGGTACAACCATAAACAATCATGCTCAATAAAGAGTGGAAAAATCCCAAATCTCAAGCACCAAATCTCAAATAAATTCCAAGTACCAAATTCAAAACAAACCTTTCTTTAGAAACTTTCATGACCCCACGAGGACACCCATGAGCATGAAAATAATGTATTTTCATACCAAAGAAACCTTTACCAAGTTTGCTTTGAACATTTAGATTTTGATATTGGATATTGTTTGATTTTTGAGATTTGGAGTTTGGGATTCATAAATTATAAAGAGAAAGACAAACAATATCGAAAAATATCGAAAAATTAGTATATACGATTGATTTAAATTATGAGGTGATTAATATGTCCGGAACAGTTGCAGAAAAGATAATTAACGAGCATATTGTAGTGGGCAAACCGGCTCCTGGGGAAGAGGTTGCTTTGAAGATTGACCAGACGCTTACCCAGGATGCAACGGGTACAATGGCTTATCTACAGTTCGAGGCAATAGGCATACCACGGGTGAGAACAGAACTGAGCATTAGTTATGTTGACCACAACACGCTGCAAACAGACTTCAAAAACCCTGATGACCACCGATACCTTCAATCCGTAGCTAAGAAATACGGTTTGTATTTCTCCCGCCCGGGTAATGGTATCTGTCATCAACTCCATCTGGAAAGGTTTGCTCGCCCTGGCAAGATATTGATTGGCTCAGATAGCCATACACCTACTGCAGGTGGTATAGGTTCGTTTGCCATAGGCGCTGGCGGCCTGGATGTAGCAGTTGCCATGGCAGGTATGCCGTACAGAATAAGGTATCCACAGATTGTGGGTATAAAACTCACAGGAAAACTTCCTGAGTGGGTCTCAGCCAAGGATGTCATACTGGAAGTCCTTCGCAGGATAGATGTCAAAGGCGGCAGGGGGAAAGTGCTGGAGTACTTTGGCCCCGGGGTTAAGACCCTTAGCGTTCCAGAGCGAGCAACAATAACTAATATGGGCACGGAAACAGGAGCAACGACGAGTATATTTCCGAGTGACGAAGTGACAAGGGCTTTCATGGAAGCACAGGAACGTGGAGACCACTGGATTCTACTTGAGGCTGATGCAGAATACGATGAAATCATGGAGATCAATCTAAGCGAATTAGAGCCGTTGGCAGCCCTTCCGCACAGTCCGGGAAATGTCAAGCCGGTAAGTGAGATTGCAGGGATGGAGGTGCAACAGGTGGCGATTGGCTCCTGTACAAACTCTTCTCTACGCGATCTTAAAATGGTGGCAAGCATACTGAAAGGGCATACCATTGCAGATAATCTGCATCTCACTATAAATCCTGGTTCGAGACAGGTGGTGGAACACCTCATTGAGAGCGGTGAGATGCGGTATCTTGTAGCGTCAGGTGCACGGATACTTGAAAATGCCTGCGGTCCATGCATAGGCATGGGAGCCGCACCGCCTTCTCATGGTATATCTATACGAACATTTAACAGAAACTTTGAGGGCAGGAGCGGAACAAAGGATGCACAGATATTCCTCGTGAGCCCTGAAGTCGCAGCAGCTACTGCAATTAAGGGCGTTCTCACCGATCCAGGGGATCTCGGCGATTATCCACGGATAGAGATGCCTCAGCGGTTTATAATCAATGATAACATGTTCATACGTCCACTTCCACCCGAGGAATCTGTCAAAGTGGAGATCATAAGGGGACCAAACATCAAGCCACTGCCTGATTTCTCTCGGCTACCTGATACTCTGGAGGGAGAAGTGCTCATTAAGGTTGGGGATAATGTCACAACAGACCACATCATGCCTGCGGGAGCGAAAATCCTTCCGTTGCGGAGCAACATACCGGAGATATCGAAGCATGTTTTTAAGGCGGTTGACCCCGTTTTCCCCCACAGGGCTTTGGATAAGGGTGGTGGATTCATAATAGGTGGTGAAAACTACGGGCAGGGCTCGAGCAGAGAACATGCTGCTCTTGCACCCAAGTACCTGGGGGTTAAGGCAGTAATTGTTAAGTCTTTCGCTCGCATCCATTTAGCCAACTTGATAAACTTTGGAATAGTGCCTCTAACATTTAAGGAACCCGCGGACTACCATTTTATAGATATGGGGGATGATATAGAGGTTGTTATAGAGAAATTGCGGAGCGATATTAAGCTCAGAAATCTGACAAAAGATAGTGAGATTGCACTTACACACTCCCTTTCAGAACTTGATGCCGAGATATTGAAGACCGGGGGTAAACTGCCCTGGGTAAAGGTAGAGGTTGGAAAAATAGAAAAGGTGAAGAGAAAAAATGACTGATAAGATCCAGATGCGGATTCCCTTAGTGGAGATAGACGGAGACGAGATGACAAGGGTAATGTGGAGCATGGTGAAGGAGAAACTTCTCCTCCCTTATATTGACCTCAAAACCGAGTATTATGACCTTGCTCTTGTGCACAGGGACGAGACCGATGACCGGATAACCATAGATGCGGCAGAGGCGATAAAGAAGTATAGAGTGGGTGTTAAGTGCGCCACGATAACACCAAACGCAGCAAGAGTCAAGGAGTACAACTTGAAACAGCAGTGGAAGAGCCCAAACGGCACAATAAGAGCCATTCTGGATGGTACTATTTTCAGGAAACCTATAATGGTGCGGAATATAAAACCCGCGGTAAGAAACTGGAAAAGACCAATAATATTGGGCAGGCATGCCTACGGCGATGTGTATAAGAATGTCGAGCACCGGATTAGCGGTCCGGGAAGGGCAGAGATGGTGTTCACGCCCGAGAACGGTGAGGAAGTTAAGCACACAATACATGACTTCATTAGACCTGGGATAATACAGGGAATCCACAATCTTGACGGCTCAATAAGTAGCTTTGCCGACGCCTGCTTCTCTTACGCTCTCGACCAGCGCGTGGACTTATGGTTCTCTACAAAGGACACCATATCCAAGACATACGACAATAACTTTAGGGAGATATTCGAGCGCGTCTATGAAGAGAAGTACAGGGGTAAGTTTGAGGATGCGGGGATAACATACTTCTATACGCTGATAGACGATGCCGTAGCAAGGATAATCAGGTCGGACGGAGGCATGCTCTGGGCGCTGAAGAACTATGATGGCGATGTGATGTCAGATATGCTTGCCTCAGTTTTCGGGAGTTTAGCTATGATGACCTCGGTCTTAGTATCTCCCCACGGCTACTTCGAGTATGAGTCAGCTCACGGCACGGTGCAGAAGCACTATCAGAGATACCTCAGGGGCGAGCCCACCTCAACCAATCCCGTCGCACTCATATTTGCATGGAGTGGTGCGTTGCGAAAGCGTGGAGAACTGGACGGCACACCTGAGCTTGTAACCTTCGCCGACAAATTAGAAGCAGCAGTCATAAGGACAATAGAAGAGGGTATAATGACTGGTGACTTGGCAAAACTGGCTGAACCGCCTGCAAAGCAGGTTGTATATACAGAAGAGTTTATAGATGAGATAACAAGGCGGCTCGAGGAGGTATGGTAGAGTTTATTAGTAATGCGTACAAAAGCTCCGCTATTGTATTGTTACTACGTAACTACAATATCCCCCACCTCTCGCTCATACGTGTCTCTCATATACGCCACCGTGCCCATAATGATCCGGTTTATCGTATAGATGAAAGCTGCGCCATACAGAATGCACGCAAGGAAGAACAGAGATAATATATAACGCCACTCGCTTTTCACCTCATTTAACTTCTTTTCTGTATCCTCAGCCATAAGTGACTCACCTGCGACCTTGTAGTTCTTTAATGCATCTTCCAGGTATTTCTCCGCCGATCCATAGCTCGCAGAAAAAGTATCGTAGTTATAAGGATTCAAAAGAAGATAGGTATTCCAGATTCTAATAAGGTCGTTCTCCTCGGCATTCATTATGTTTTTCTCCGCTTTGATACGACGGTCTGTTGCATCACTCACCAGTTCATCATGCTTATCCATGAGCCGGGATTCTTCATAGTTGCATTCTATTCTCTTTTCCTTATCCTTGAGCAGGCCATATATAGTAGCGGCATATTGATATGAAAGAGCGGATTCAAGCACGTTTTCTTCCTCTTTTAATCCGCTTATATCATCCAGTGCCATTGCGTGCTCCACTGCTTTCTTTATGTTCCAGCCTCGCAATTCAAGCTTTTTCGCCCCGTCAATCAACACCTCCTCTGTTGTCCTGTCCGCACCCGTTGAAATATCCTTCGCATATCCAGATATGTCCCAATTGTTCAGCTCAGAATTCGAGCCTATTGTGGATGTTGATACCGAGGCACTCAATAAGTTCTCCACTGCTTTTCCATAGTTTTCCTCTTCACTGGATATAACACCATCGTTCAGCGATGAGAGCAGAGAGAGCGTTCCCTTCATCAAAACGGGTATTTTTTTCCAGTCCTCTGCACCTATTTCGCTTTCCTCTACAACTTCCAGCATTCCTACGCCGTTTGATATTATAACTTCTGATGATGGGTAACTATTATGTAGAGGGCTCTCTCTAAATGAGTTCAAATATTCTATCATCTCCGGGATATTCATCGGCACAATCTTCGCCTTTACATCAATTCGCTTTGCGCTTATCTCGTAAGCACTTATATAATACTTCCACGAGTAGTTCTTTGGCACTGCTTCCAATCCGGGTTCGATTTTGAGCGTAATATTTCCTGACTCACCCGGCGGTATTTCTAAGAACTCCAGCTCTGCTTTTAGCCAGTTCCCGTATTCACCGCTCGTGGAGAAGCGTAAATTCCGCACCGGTTTATATCCATAGAACTCTGTCAGGGTTATATCCGCGCTTTTCTTTTCATATCCCCGCTCTTTCAGCTCTAAAGAGCGGAAATCAATGGAAAGGGGAGATGGTGTGAAATAAGGAGAAGATGAGGAGATGGTGAAGTCAACTGGCCATATTATTTTTATGGTTATGTCCACATATCCTTGCCCTGCTTCTCCGGCATCTATATACAACCTTCCGTAATACGTTCCTTCAGGTGCATCGTAAGGTGCAACAATATGAAGTCTAATGTTTTCACTGCTCTTTCCAGAAACCGATCCAGAAGGATTAACTATCTCAATTTCTATCTCTCTTGGGTATTCTGTGAACCAACTATTGAAATCCATTGTCTCATCACCTTCATTTCTCACTCGTACATCAATATATCTATCATATCTGCGAACAGTGCCCTTTGGCTTATCGAACTTTATTTCCAGTTCTTCATCGTAAAGTTTGCCAAGCTTCGGCGGCATTAATATGTATGCTTCGATATGTATTATCGAGCTTGGACTTATTTCGGTATGGCTTGTGGTGGTTGATAGGGAAAAGGTCCATGAATATTCGTTATGATCTGGATGTTGTCCGGGATTAAGTTGAAATGTGATAGTGACAGGTGAGCCTTTTTTGACGGTATGACCGGTTAAAGTTGGCCTAAGCCAACTGTTTCCAGTTATTCTTGACCCTATATCGACAGTTTTATATCCATATGCCTCGCTGATCGTAGCCATTTCCGAAGGGTTATCGGTTCGATGAACCCTTCCAAAATCTATTGGAGAACGAGATACTTCAATCTTTGCGTAGTAGATTATCGTTACGGTGATAGTGACAGGCTTTCCCCCTATATCCATCGTAAAAGTGTGCGTTTCATCTTCACCAGATGGTGACGGTGATGCCACGATGGTAAACTGTACGATGGTGGTTGGCTTAGCACCGCAGGTAAAAGAAGAAGGACCTGTGATGGTTATATGAGGAGGAGTAGAGGGAATAATTATATCGCCGCTAACTGTGGAGTTTTCGTTATTAGTAATGGTAAAAGATGGTGACGCCGTATTATCTATTGACTGCCCGAATGAGAAGCTAACATCTTTATGAGAAGGACTTACTTCAATATCTGACGCACTTACAGCTTGGGCACAAATTAAAAGAGCAAAGAGTACAACAACTCCAATTGCACTCTTAAACAACAAGTTCCTCACCCAACCTCGTGTCATCTAACTCCTCACCCCATCTTTTGAAATCCGTCCATTGCGCTTTTCATTCCTTTATATTGCCCCTTTACCTTACTTTGTTATTATATTATCTATCTATAGAGGTTCTTCCTAAATTAAATTGTAATCGAAGCGAATACCTACTCCACCTTTTCTACTTTATGCTTTATGATCAAGCTACAAAGAAAGGTTGTTGGTGAGTTCTACAAGCCTCCTGACGTGTTTTAGTCTCCACTTTACAGTTTCCGCATCCAGTCTTTCCTCGTGAAAACCCTCAACATGCAGGATCCAAGCTTCAGCCCAGCCATGACTCACATCCTCACCTAATTTCATTTCCAGACTCCTGACTGCTTTATCCAGTAATGAAACAGTCCACCTGCCCTTACGCTCGACCTCTTTCTGAATATCTTGCGCATGCACCTTCACAAGAACCTTAACGGCATCCTCAGCAGCCTTGTAAATCTTCTCGCATGCCTGGACAACGTCGCCATTTTCCAAAAGCCTCTCACCCTCTTCTAAGAACCTCTTGACCGTTCCAACTGATAAAATCACAACTTCCTCTACCTTTCCCTCGGAAACCGCTTCATCCATATATTTTACTTGTGTTTTAGGTATTTAAACAATAAGCTCCTCGCCCAACCTCGTGTCGTCAAGTTCCTCACCCCATCTCTTGAAATCCTTCCATATTATAGCAGTAAAGAAGGAAAGAATAAGAAGATAAATTGCAACCTTTTTGATTATCTTAAGCATCAAATCTTTATAAGTATCATCTATTTTAGATTCAATCCCTTTCACCTTCTCCAGTTCTTTATCCTCGTGCTTCTCATATATTTTCTCCGCTTTCTCAAAAGAATCCCTCGCTTTTATTATCTCCATAAAAGCAGCGCCAAAGAATTCTGAAGGAGGATTACTCGCTTTATCGAGGTGTGAACTTGCTTCGTCAATATATTCCGATGCCTTTTCCATATCCCTTTTATATATCCATTCGTCTCTTCTTGACGCGAACTCCATCCTGCTTGCATCGGTTATCGTATATATGCCACCTTTTTTATATGAAAAAGAACTTATATTCTCATATTCGATTGCAGGCTATACTCTTCCTGTTTTAATAAACGACCAACGGTATCTTCAGATATTTTATGCCCTCTCAAACGCAATTCATTTGCAATAGAATATGTTGATTTATTTGACCATTTTAATTTTGATAATTACTCAT
>JAGXOS010000063.1 GCA_023659775.1 Methanomicrobia archaeon LH_S14
GTGGTTTGATATCAGAATAAAGCGCAAATCCGAGAAAAAAGATTATCTCAAACTCTCTTTATACTCATACGCTACGGGGTAACCCGATATTACGGGATAGAAGAGGAAGAAAAGGAATCCATTGCAGTAGAAAAGGAATGAGAATGAATAGGGAAACAAAGCTATGCTCATCTCCTGTTCTCCTCATCTTATCTGCCGCAAACCTTGCCGCAATTAAAATCAAAGCAGGAATACTGCACCACCATATCGCCGGATTACCAATCAAAACAATTGTCGAAACCATTGTTCCGTCCAAAGTGTTGGAATACATCCAAAGCGGTTTATGCATAAGGGGCCAGGACCACCAGGGCGAGGAGAAAGGATGTGTCGCTGCAATCACTGCATGGTATCCAAACATGTGTAGCTGGAGCTTGAAAACATCCACAAGTCCATGCCCCCCCATCCGAAAGCATGTAAGGGATATAGGTTGCAATATAAATAGTAGCGGAAACAAATAGCCCAGCTAAAACTATTTTATAATCGCCGAAAATCGGCTTTTTATTTCTTAAATTGCTGACCGATAAAAGAATCAAAATTGCTACTAAACCGAAAATGGCGGGCCATTTCACAGCGAAGCAAAGCCCGAAGAAGATAATACTGAGGAAAAGAGAAGTGGATGCTCCTCTTCTCTTTTAGAGAAATAATCGAAGGCGAAGTAAAACATCAATAAAGAAAAAAGGAGGATGAATATTTCCCCGGTTGCCAGTCTCGCCAGGGAGAAATGCATAAACTCAAAAGTTAAGAGAAAAGCAGCGATGATGCCTGCTACGGAGCTTTGTACTTTCCCTTGCATTACAAATCTCGCGCCAAAGGTTAGAGCACTTCATAAACCTGAACACCTTTTTCATCATACACCTTTTTGAAAAAATTTTCGGCTTCAAACTTCTGCAAACCTCTTTCCGGATACTGCATGTGTTCAAGAGAGCCAACAAAAACATATTTCACATCATAAACTTTGAGCTTTTTCATTGCGAGTTCCACGTCTTCTGTGCTGTAAATGATGTTCACGTCATTTATTCTGGGTTCGGTTATATCCGTCTTATAGCCCCAGGAGTGCTCATGAAATACCCAGCCCACGACCGTGGGCAAACCCGTGAGACTTGAAACACGGCTGTAGTAGGTATAGTCAAACTGCTGATCCCACGGAGCATTAGATGGCACCGCCTCCAGAATTACGGGACTGCCTCTTATGCTCTTCGAAATCCAACATATCGCTAAATAATCCCCCGCAGGCTCAATTGATGCACCGTCTATTCGAATGCGTGAATATTTTAGATATGCCATTCCATCCAGTGTTGGGCTCGTTTCAAATCCTTTCAGCCACGTGTATGTTCCAAGAACGGGATAGACTCCGGATGCAAGAATAAGGATGACCATGAATACACTAAAAACTTTTCTAAGCTTTTCCTTCTGATTTTTCAGCATGTAGTAGATGCAAAAAGCCGCCGAAATCATCCACATTACCCATACCTGATTGTAGAATTTGAACACCGTGTTCATTCGCTGGAATTCGCCCCAGGCAAGATAGTCCATGACATAAAAAATCTCGCTGAAAAACAATATGCTTGCACCACCGAGAATCAAGCAGAAGGCAAAAAAAACTTCACGGGGAACGGTGTTTTTCCTTATCTCACGAAAAATGAACAGGAGCGAGAAGAAGATAGTCGGGAGGATGAAAATAAGGACAGGGTATATTATCGAGAGGATGAGCAATAGCGGAATCAGTATTATCGAGGAAAGCAACACTAAAAATACTTTTTTTAGTGCCAAATCCGCCCACTTCTGCGAGAGCGCGAAAAATGCTATTGCGAGGAGTGGCAAGCCATGAACGAGGAGAAATCCCGCTACCGGTGAAGGATACGTGACTATGCCGATGCCTTTAGCTCCGATGGCTTTAAAAGCCAAAATGTAAGGGAGATATAAAAACATACTGGCTGCGACAGGCAAACCTGCGGATAAAATCGAGCGTGCGAGAGAAGCACCTCTTTTAAGCTGATTTGCACCTATAACTAAAATGGCTAATGCGGCGTAGCCCGGATAGTCCCATGCACTGTTCGCATACAAAAATCCAAGCGAGATGCCAAAAACAAGCACGCTGAAAAAAGCTGTTGATTTATCATTGCCAAAGATTGACCGTGGATTAGAGATAAACGCGTAGAGAAGAGAGATTATCAGAACCTGGAAAGCCAAGCCAATCATATGCGGGTGAAAATCACCCCACATAAAGCTGAAAAACGGAAATTCCGTTATCGCCTGGTTCGTGTCAAAAAGCGCTCTTGTCGGACTCCAATAATAATAATCCCATTTAGTTGCGATGTATTGCAAGACGATATCTGGCGATGTCGCGAGCTGCTCAAGGAGCATCTTGAAAAGATGGAGATTCCCTATAAAAACGACAAGCGTAGCTGCCAGCAATCCATATTTCCGCTTACACGTTAGATTACATCCAAGTCCGTAGGTGATTGAAGCGGTAAGTGCCGCACAGAGAGGCGTAAGTAAGTTGAACGTTATATTGGTTGGTATAGCAGCGAGTTTTGTAAGTATAGAGCCCATCAGGTAGCCGAAATAGTAGTAGTGTTGCAATTTGTATCCCGAAAGCCAGGGGTCAGGTGGAGGAAGTGACGTCGCCCTATTTATCGCATTCAGGAATGCGGAGCCCATGAATCTCTCACCGGTGTATAGTGTCGTTGTCGGTCCACCTTCAATAAAGGGATGATACATCTGTAAGGCGATAAAGAAGAGAAAAGCAATCGTGAATACCAGATCTACTTCAACAAACTTTTTAGAAACGTTTGACCAAAAATGCTGCGCATGCTCCGCTTTTCTAATGCTTATTTCCTGCTTCTTTTTCAATGTTGCAATAGAGAGCAACGCTATCGTAGAAAAAGCCAGGATTATTGCCGTGATGCCGTAGCCGAGCACGTGCGAAAAGATCCAGGTGAAGAATGTAAGCAGTGCTAAACCTGCTACCTTCGACATGGCATAGCCCCTGTCTCTTAAATTGGGTGCTATTCTACTTATTAATGGAAATGCGCAGAAGCCAATTGCCACTACAAGAAGCCACAACAGAAGTATTTCGTGCCACCATTGTATGTATGCATGAATTAGCATGGTTCGCCCTTAGTCTTTTAAGTACTTTGGATTTATTCCTGCTATCAAGTTCTTTTGATAACCCTTTTCTTATATATCTCAACCCCCTCGTTGCAGAACACTTCCTCAAAATAATCTGATTCAAACTTAGCAAGCCCCTCCTCTCCATAAAGCACCCTCTCCAGCCTTCCCACATAGACATAGCTGACATTATACTTGTTTAAAAGCGACCCCGCCAAAGAAACATTATCAGTTGAATATATTTCTTTTACGTCATCCGCTCTTCTCCACACTTCCTCGTCTCGGCGCCACAAAAATTCGTGCCAGGGCCATCCGATAACCGTTTGCAGACCTGTTGAAGCTGAAATCCGCCCGGGTCTGCAGTAATCTGTTCGATGTTCTTCATCCTCTACTGCCTCCAGGATTACCGCATCCCTGACATTTGCATTCAACCATTCAATTGCCTGATATTCACCCTTATAATCCTCCTGCTCGTTCATATATGCTAATCCATCCAATGTGGGTCTTGTGCTTGCGCTGAAGCCTCCTGTCCAATAATTAACCGCAAGCACGGGATAAAGAGCACTGGTTATCAAAAGCACCGCAAACAAAACAAAAAAAAATACCCTCAAACTCTTTTTCCCCATTCTCTCCTTTATCTGACAAAAAATAAATGCCGAGGCAACTCCTAATAGCAGCCATGCTTGAAGATAAAATTTAAATATCATGTTTCCTCTGTCAATTGCACTGCTATAAAGACCCGATTTGAAAAAAACAACCTCGGGGATCAAAATGGCGGCAACACCAAAGAATATAAGTAAATAGACAAAGCAGAAATATTCTTTCTGTGGGGCTCTGCTCCTCGACCATGCAAGCCATATAAGGGCTTTAAAAGAACCCTTGCCAAAATTTTTGATTGAAAAAAGCAGCCATGAAAACAGCAAGAAAAAGAAAAAACCGAACATCGCTACCAGCGAGTAAATTGGCGTTCTACACCCTGTAACAAGCTCTATTCCTTCTATTGCTTTTGGATGAAATTCTAAGAAGTAAGGGACGTAAAGAACCAAACTTGAGAGTATCAAAGTACAAGTGTAGATTAAAGATTTCTGGATTCCTATTTCTCTCCTGAGCGGCATTAGGATTATGCCAAGCATGAGCATTGCGTAGATAATGTAGTCCCAGGAGTTCAAAGGAATGAGAAATCCCAGCGATAAGGGCAGGAATACAAGCATGAGCTTATTTTCAATGAATTTCTTTTCGGTGTACATCTCCAGCAATAACGCGAGGACGAGCATTTGAAAAGGCATCGCAACCAGATGTGGGTGCAAATCACCAAGAATAAAGGTAAAGAACGGGAATTCGGTGATGCCATCGGGAACAACACGAGACGGGAGCCAGAAATAGGAAACGTTTGGTGTCGTTATAGCGTGAAAAATGCTTACGCCCCTTGATGTCTCCATCCATAAGGGTGCTAAAACACCTGAATTACCGATGAAGAGGACGAAAATAACCGCTATCAGCCCACCTGTTTTCTTTCTGCATAGGTTTGCCGCTATACCAAAGACCGCACTGCCGAGCAATGCGGCATAAGTTGCTACAGCCAGGTTATAGGCTATTGAAGCACGAATGGAAGTTATTTTTATCATGATGCTCGTCACGAGATAACTGAAATAATAGTAGCAGTCAATAACCCGGGAGGAGAACCAGGGGTCTATTGGAGGAAACCAATCGCTTCTCCCTACGGCATTTAAAAAAGCCAGGTCCATCCATTTCTCACCTACCATCCCGATGTCCAAACCACCTATCTCGGGACGAAAAGCCCTTATGAGCAGAAAAAAAGCGAATATTGAGACAAATATTAATTCTCCTTCAACTACAGACCTTTTAAACTCCGAAAAAGTTTGTCTCGATTCAGCATTCAGAACTGCTAAAATAGAGCAAAATAACATTATCGCTAAAGCCAGAATTATCGTTGCGGAGGAATAAGAGAACAGGTGAGAAAGAAGCCATGTCAGGTAAGTGAGCAGAAGGAGTGCGAAAATCTTTGAGAACAGGTAGCTGAGGTTACCGAAATTCCGCAGCACCTTCCTGGTTATTGGGTATGTGAGCATGCCCAGTAAAAATAACGATAACCACCAGACAAAAACCGCCGTTAATTCCGTGAACGCCATTTCCTATCCTCCAAAATACCTCTTAATGATATTTTACGGAGATTGAACGTTCCAAATCCCGCATCAACGAGTACGCTCATCCCCCTTACCAGTATGCCGAATGTAAATGCGAGAGTGTATCCTACTCCTACTCCCGGAATCCCCAGTATTGCCACGATGGCAGATTCTTGTAGTCCTATTCCTCCAAGACTCACCGGTATAAAAGCAAGCGTGCTGACTACCGCCTGCAAAAGGAAAAAGAATAAAAAAGAAATTTTTATATTTGTCGAGAGCGCCAGAAATATGAAATACCACTGCGCACCCACAAACACCCATCCTGCTATGCTTATAAGCAGTGCTTTTATTAATTCGGACTTCAACCGGGATGTGGATGCTTGAACGTCTTCAACGATATTTGTTACCTTTTTCAGGGGGGCGAAAGCGAAAAAGCTCAGCAGTTTCACACTTTTCTCTGACCAGATGAGCAGGCTTGCAATCGCAGTTAATGCAACCATCATGGTTATACCCGCAAGAAGCACGGCTTGAAATTCAAGTAGAATACCCGAGAGGATTACAGCAAAGGCTACGGTGCCTGCTATTTTCATAATAAAATCCATGATTTGCCCTATTGTGAGTACGCTCAGGGTGTCTTCCGTTTTGACGTCTTTAAGCAGGAGCAAAAGTCCAAAATACCCCACCTTCCCCGGGGTTACATCTCCAAGAATCATTGAGGTGAAATGAAACAGCAAAATGTTCCAGTACGAGTAGTGGTGATAGCCCAGCTTGTTCAGCAGCCAAAAAAGTCTGAAAGCAAGTGCGAAATTCAAACCCAAATAGCCGATAAAAGCCAACGCTAAATACCCATAGTTTATCGTTTGTAAACTTTCCAACAGGAGACCGAGGTCAACTTTGAGGAATAAAATGGCAAGAATAGAGATGGTTATTCCCGCGCTGATTAAAGCCCTTTTTTCTGTTCCCATTGTATATGAAGTATAATTTCATTCTATTTTATTGTCTCCTTCTCAAGTCCCACCAAAGGGAGATAATTTTTGAGCCCATTGTTACAACGTCTTTAAAAAAATCAACCCTTGTAGTGGTGCCCTGATACCATTTGACCGGGAATTCTTTGACCTTGTAGCCTCTTCTCTGCGCTCGAACAAGCAGTTCGGTATCCCAGAACCAGTGCTGGTCTTTGACTTCGTCCATGATACTAAACAACGAAGACCTCTTAAAAGATTTAAAACCACACTGATGGTCATGGAGCTTAGAGCGGAGGAGTATTCTTACGAGGAGGTTAAAAACTCTGCTCGCTATCTCCCTTTTCAGCCTCCGCTTCACTTCGCTTTCAGGTAGCAAACGTGAGCCGATTGCAAAATCAAAACCGTCCTTTTCTATTGAACGGATAAGTTCCTCCAGGTGCTTCATATCTGTTGAGAGGTCAACGTCAAAGTAGGCAATAGTAGAACCTTTTGCCTCTTCACATGCTTTTTTCAGTGCGTTTCCCTTTCCCAAACGTTTATCGCTGTGCAGATGCCTCACAAAGGCATATTTATGTGCCAGCTCGGCAGCAATCGCATCAGTCCCGTCCGTGGTCCCATCTTCTGCAATAATGATTTCAAAAGAAGGAACGATTTTTATCAGTTCCTCTGCTGTTCTCTTTACTGCATGCTCCACCTTATCTGCTTCGTTGTATGCTGGTAGTATGAGTGAGACCCTGGTCATAGTTCCTTTTTATAACCACAAGAATACCCTTAATAAAGTAAGGATTAGAAAGGAGGAGGGAATAGAAATGGGAAATAAAATGATGGAATCGTTGGATGCTGAGGGACGTAATGCGACCACCACAATAAATGCGTTTGAATTATTTTTTGGTGCACATAAATCAACTAAGAAAACAAAGAACGTAAGAGAGGTATTTAAGTTATTAGACAGGTTGGACGTTTTTGATTTCACATTGGAAGCTTCAGAAGTGGCGGGAGAAATTACTGCAATTCTTGAAAATGAAGGCAAAATGCAGGACTTCCGAGATATTATGATAGCTTCTATCGTGAAGTGCCATGGGATGACTTTAGTAACAAGAAATGCCGACCATTTTCGTTACCTCGCGTGCGCATTCAAAGCCAGCTCTGATCGAACCATTCATGCTTCTCTCCGGATAGTTTGGTGAAGAAAACATCCCTGCAAGGTATAACCCTTCGATGTGAGAAGAATAGGGAAGAATTTTATTTTTATACCCGAGCTCATATACCGGTGCTGTAAACCTCCCCCTCGCCAATTCCCACCACTTCACATCTTCGCGGTGAAAATTGGGAAACAACTTTGCTATCCCTTCGAGATACAAATCAACGATTTCTTTATCGCTCTTTTTCCATATTTGGTCACTTTCCTGCAAATATGAAACCACATAGAATAAGTTCTCTCCATAGTCTGCACGTGGAATGAGGTTTGTATGCTCGATAATCGCACCAAAGGGCACATCCGCCTTTATATTCAACCAGTAGACGTCTTCCATCAAACTTCTTTCCATTCCAAAGAGTGCACAAATCGTGCATTGATACCTTATCCTGTCTATTGAAAGAGCTTTGCTCAAGGATGGCGTTGTTATTATAACATTGTCAGAAGCGAGAAATCCTTCGGTTGTTTCCACACCTTCCACTTTGTTATTCCCTATCACGAGTCTCTTGACCTCGCATCCTCTTCTCACTTCACACCCCCGGGATTCAATTTTTTCCGCCATTTTATCTACGAGTTGCTGAAATCCGCCTCTCAGATACCCAATTCTCTCTCCTTTAAGTGTCCTGTTCGACCTCAGTTTTATCCTGCTCAAGAGCCATGCGGCTGAGATGTTTTTATATTCTCCAAACTTCCCCTTAAACAGGGGTTCAAAGAAGTTTTCATAAACTGACCTGTTTGTTTTTTCAATCACCCATCTCGTTGCCGGGACATCGTCAAAAACAAAAGGGTCCTTTAGCTGGCGTGCACTTAAAACCGCCTTCGCTAAAAGAACCTTGTCGAAAAAAGAGAGTTGTTCGAACCTCAATATTTCAAGAGGAGTGTTCAGCCGGTGGATTTTATCATCTATATAGTATCCTATGCTCGCGGTGCGCCACTCCAACTTCTCAAGAAGACCAAGTTCTTTGATTATTTGTTGAATAAAAACATCGCTACTGAAAATATGATGGTAGAATTTTTCGATGAAATATCCTCGCGCATAACTGCCTGCTAATCCACTCGCTATCACCGAATAAGCGGTATAGCACGGCGGTTAAATA
>JAGXOS010000064.1 GCA_023659775.1 Methanomicrobia archaeon LH_S14
CTGGAAGCAGTCAACATTAAACGCGATGACTTCCATGGAGAATGGAACTATACTATCTATCTTAAGCAAAATTTCAGATAACTTCGGTATATCCGCAATACTTCGCATATCATCCTTTTGCACCTCCTCCCTTCTCTTTCTCAAACAAACTATCTAATGGGCTTTTTCTCCTTTTTGGGATTCAGTAATTGGGATTTACTTGGGATCTGGTAGTATTGGATATTTGGATTTCCTATTTACTTCTCTATCACCATCTCCTCCACGGCAATTCCGAAATGCCGAGCCGCCTCCGTTACATGAACCAGAACCTCATCACCCGCTTTCAAATCAACCACCGGAATCGGCTTCTTTTTTGCCTTGCCCACCAACTTTATCGTTTCTGCATTCTGAAGTATAATACTGCACTTCCTCTTTTCCCCGGTACCTGTTTCCACTTCCGCTTCCACGAGCATAAGCGGTCGTTTCTCTATCTTCACCCTGCCTACCACCGCTTTTCTCGCACTTCCTTCTGCATTTACAATCAACACGTCATCTCCTGACGTCAACTCCGACAAATATCTCGTCTTCTCGCCCACCAGTATGTAAGCATACACGCCGCCCGCATTCACCCTGAACGGTCTCGCAGCTACGTAAGGGCTCTCCTCGGATTCCGAATGCACGAGGAACAACGCAAAAGACTGCGAACCCACCAGCATCCCCTCTCCCAGCGTCATCAATGAGCAGGTGTCCACGCATACCCTATCACCCATTTCAAGTTCTTTCACGTTTGTTATCCTCGCGGTGGAAAGAGGTATTTTACTCATCATGCTCTCTTCTCTTATCTCCACCACTCTTTTTATCTCTGAAGGGTCGTCAGTATCGAGGAGAACGCCGTCAGCACCATATTCCAGCGTTTCAAATGCGGTCCTCGCCTCCTCCGCAGTCTGCACACCTGCTATTACCTTCGCTTCCTTCTTTTGCAACTCCGCTATTATATTCTCCAGTGGTATTATCTTCCAATCCTTTCCTATTACAATCACGTAATTACAGTAATCCGCAATATTCACTGCGAATCGCTCATACTCTTTTCCTCTTATCTCTACATATCCTGCATTGATTTTACTACCAAAAGTCCTCTTCAACGCATTTAAAACACTTGATTCACTTATTTCCTCTGGAATCGGCTTTGTTCCGTCTCCTTCACTTCCTTTTCCATAAACAGCAATATCCGCTTCTCCTCCTCCTTCCAACTCCGACTCTGCCGCAAACATAGCTATCGTTATTCGACCTAATTCCTTCACCTTTGCTATATCCTCTTCTTCCACAAGCACCCCATCAACTCCGGATTCCAGGCCCCTTGTAATCCTTGATTTTCTTTCTTCCCACGTTCCCACATCGGCATCTGCTTTTATCCATATCTCTTTTTCTTTTCCTTTCATTCCACCACCCTTTTTATTACACCTTTTGCATTTCTTATTTTGGTCATTTGGATTTGTTTAGGATTTAGGATTTAGGATTTAGGATTTCAGTCCATAATTACCCCTCTTGGCTATTGCCTATTGCCTATTCCCCTCACTTCAGCATCCCCATCGCCTCTTCCGCCGAAACGCCCTCATGCACTACTTTGCTTATTGCTACTGTCATATCCGTCGGGTTCTTATGCTGAAACACATTTCTACCTATTGATACACCAGAGGTACCAGCGGCAACCGCATCTTCTACCATCTTCAACACTTCCGCATCCGTATTCGCCTTTGGACCACCTGCTATTATCACTGGCACCGGACAACTGCTTATCACATCCTTAAATGTGTCAGGATCACCCGTATAATTTGTTTTTATCACATCAGCACCAAGTTCAGCACCTATACGCGCCACATGCTTCACCATTTCCACATCATGCTCACTCTTCACCTTTTCACCACGCGGATACATCATCGCCAAAAAGGGCATGCCCCACTCCTCACACACCATTGCAGTCTCTCCTAACTCTGCAAGCATATCTGCCTCGTTCTCCGCGCCCACATTTACGTGCATTGATACCGCATCTGCTCCTAATCTTAGCGCCTCTTCCACCGTTGCGACTGTAACTTTATTTAAAGGGTCAGGTCCTAACGAAGTGCTCGCAGATAGATGAATTATGAGTCCTATATCCTTGCCATATCCACGATGTCCCGCTATCACAATGCCCTTATGCAAGAGAACCGCGTTTGCACCTCCCTCTGCTACTGCGTTCACCGCTCTCTTCATATCCGTCAACCCGTATATCGGACCTGAGGTCACGCCATGGTCCATAGGGACAATAACACTTCTCCCACTCTTCCTGTCCACTATCCTTTCCATCCTTATCCTCTTCCCTATGCTCATCCTTTCCATTCTCTCCCTTATGCTTGTCATTTTTTTCTCTCTCCCTTTTGTATAAGATTAAGATTATAGCCTCTTTTATTTTGATTTTTGCATTTTTTATACCAATCTCAAAGTCTCCAAATTCATTGGTGCTACCGTCTCTATATTAAATTTCTTGTGTATTCCACTTGCTAATGCCATACATTTGTTATTCTCCCCATGCATGCATATCACCTTGGATGGCAGTGGTCGTATCCGCTTCACGTATTCAAGCAGTTGATTGCGGTCTGAATGCCCGGAAAAACCATCTATTGTCTTTATTTCCATCCCTATTTTTATATTCTCCATCTTGCCCTCGGATGAAAGCTGTATCTCATTCCAACCTTTCTGTATCCTTCTTCCAAGCGTCCCTTCCGCCTGGTATCCCACAAAAATAAGTGTGTTCTTTTCATCTCTTGAAAGCCCTTTCAGGTATTCAAGCACTGGACCGCCGTTTAGCATACCCGAGGTGGAGAGTATGATGGATGGTTCCTTATCCTCTATCACCCCCTTCCTCTTTTCTGCATCGTTCACCTGCACAAAGATATCGGATAAGAAAGGATTCTCGCCCTGAAATATCGAATTCTTTAGATTCCTGTTGAGATACTCAGGATATGCAGTATGGACCGCGGTCGCTTCCCATATCATACCATCTAAATGCACCGGCACCTCCAGTTGCATACCCTCCAATGCTATCATTACCTCTTGCGAACGACCAACCGCAAAAGCAGGTATTATTACTTTACCTCCCTTCTTTATCGTTCGCTCTATCTCCTCCTTTAAGTTCTTCTCCGCCTCGCGCCTCGACGGCTGCATGTCATTCATCCCGCCATATGTAGATTCTATGACCAACGCTTCAAGCCTTGGAAAATCATTGAAGGCCGGGTCGAAGAGAAAAGATCGCTCATACTTTATGTCCCCGGTAAATGCGATGTCATAAAGCCCCTTACCCGCATGGAAATACGCAATCGAAGAGCCCAGTATGTGCCCCGCATTGTAAAATGTGAGTTTCATATCCGGCGATATGTCTGTTACGTCACCATACTTCAACGGAATCGTATGTCGCAGCGCGTCTCTTATTAAAGATGATTTATACGGTATCTTCTTTTCCTCTCTTGCTGATACCTCTATATAATCAAGTAGCAAAAGAGCCATAAGGTCTCTCGTTGGCTGTGTCGTGTATATGGGTCCGTCATATTCATATTGGAACAAAAGAGGCACCAAGCCAGAGTGGTCAAGATGCGCGTGCGTTATTACTACCGCATCTATATCCTTTATCGGTGACACTTCAGGAACGTATAGATAAGGCGTCCCCTCTGAACCCACACTTACTCCACAATCTATTAAAACCCTTGTTTCCGGCGTAGAAAGCATGAGTGCATTTCTCCCTACCTCTCTACAGCCCCCTAATGTCGTTATACGCAGCCATTCATCCTCCATTAGCTTATCTCTGTATATTCTCCTTCCTACTTTTTTCACAAAGTCCTTCCGGAATTCGCTCTCCTCCCTTAAATACTTCCTTATGCTTTTTATTATTGATGATTGTATGGGCGGTGCTCTGATAACGTTAAGTCGCCACCCTATCACCTTTGCGACTTCTCTAAGTGTCGCTCCATGAGTGCCTATTACCAACCCCGGTTTTTCCGCTTCTATTATCACCTCTGCTTTGTCCATGTCGAAATAAATGTCTTTTATCCCCCCTTCCTCCGGTATAACATCATAAATGACTTTAGACGCCTTTTCCGGCTCCATCAGTATGTTACCACTTGGTCTAACCGAAATCCTCTTCTTCAACTCTCTCGCTAATGTTCTTACTAAGGCACCATCGTCAGCGAATTTCTGCGTGTCCTCCGTGTATATAACGAGCTCAGGTCCTTCAAACTCCACCCCGGTAATGCTCACATCACCTGGTAATAACTCCATTATTCGCCTCTTCAACTCTAAAAGCGTTTCTTCTGCTGGCATTGTCCGTTCCCAATCCTTCTATTAATCCAATCCTTACTTAGCTTAGACAGGTGCTCTGCTTTTTGCTCCTACTCCTTTCAACAAACGTCAAAAACAAAATTTCAACTGAGTGAATTCCTTATTTTTTTTATCTTTTCTTCACCTATTTCCTCATACTTTTCCTTCGTTATCAGTATCACTTCCATCTCCTCACCAGAGGCACTGTCTCTTTTCATCGCGGAATGCAGTGCCTGTATTGCAAGCGCTATCCCTTCTTCCTGCGACATATCCTTTGAATACCTGTCCTCAAGCACACCGTATGCAATAGGCGAACCTGAGCCGGTGGCTGCAATCTCTCTCTCATCGGTATTGCCTCCAAAAGGGTCTATTGAAAATATATGTGCCCCGTTCCTATCTATACCACCTACCAGGAGTTGCACAAGATACGGATAGAATCTCTGACCGCTCAACACATTGGATAACAGCGTTGTCATCGCTTTTACAGTCATTGGCTCTTGCCTTCTTATCTTATACAGCCTCGCCTCCACTGATATTAGCCGAACCAATGTCTGTGCATCTCCCACTATTCCCGCTGTGGTCATACCCATTCCCTCATCCACCTGATAAATCTTCTTCGCTGTTTTAGAAGCGATAAAAGAACCCATCGTTGCGCGCTTCTCACTCGCAAGCACTACGCCGCCATCGTATATTAAACCAACGGTGGTCGTTCCCTTCTTTAATTGGTCCATTATTTCCATTATTTATATTCCCCCATGCGTTGTTGTCAGTTTCACGTGTTTTACACCCCTCAAGCTCATTATATTCTCCGCCAATTCCTTTATCTTCTTCGCCTCACCTTTCATCACTACTACCTCAAAACAATTTTCTTCATCGAGATGAATGTGCGTTGATGTTCTTATCGTATCCAAAAAATGGTGCTGCACATCTGTTAGCTCATCACCTAATCCCCTTTGGCTGTGGTCATAGAGATAGGTTATGGTTCCTATCTCCTCACCTGCTTCTCGCTCCATCCATTCGTATTCCACTATATAGGCTCTGATTGCATCTCTTATCCCTTCCGACCTCGATGAATACCCTCTCCCTCTTATTATTCCGTCAAACTTATTCAACAGAATCGACGGTAAAGACACTCCTATTCGGGTCAATCCACGCTCTTCTTCCATTTTTATCCCCTCATCAATTCCACTATATGTTTTATTATTTCTTCAGCCTTACAAAAAGCATTTGAATTGTGCTTCTTTATGCGAATGACCTTCGAGTTGAAGCCTCTCTTCCTGAGCTCCTGCTCCAACTTCCCCTCATCGAAATCCTGGTCATATCCTATTGTTATTATGTCAGGTTTTATACTATATAAAGGTTCATACATATTTTTTTCGCTACCCAATATCGCTTTGTCCACAACTTTCAAAGCTGAAACCATCTTCAATCTCTGCTCCTCCGGTATAATCAGCGTTCTCTTTCTCTTTTTCACATTTACATCCCTCGCAACAATGACAAAAAGCTCATCACCCAGCTTCTTCGCTTCCTCCAGATAGAGTAAATGCCCTGGATGGAGTATTTCAAATGTTCCGGTTGCTAAAACCCTTACCATGTTATCTTCCTGCTTCTAAATCATTCTCCACTATTTCTAACTCTCTCTCTTCTCCTTTTGAATTGTAACATCTCCAACTATCCGCCGAATAAGGATAAAAAGTTATGATATGACAATTTCCTGTTTTGGAAAACATCAACAAATCCTGCTCTGATGGCATCATAGCTGCGGGATGTGGATGACTATGAATAGACCCCGTGTAGCCAAGACCCATTGGCATCATATCAAGTCGTATAATTGCATTTTCATCGGACGAAACCGTGCCGGGGAGGAAAAAAACATCGGTTATGACACCCTCATCGGCGCACAGCATGCCAATGAATTCCCGCGGATAATTAGATTTGCTCACTTCCAGGATAAAATCCAACGTATCCTTTGCTATTCCCACAATTTTTCTCCTCTTGTTCATCTAAACCCCTTTAGTTTTTCTTTGATAAAACTTTCTTCCTAAGAAAGTTTTAGTTTTAAAATAAAACGTCCTTCGGTTTTTACTTCCTCTTCCAGCGGCAAGGTTCCAAATTTCGCTCTCAACATCAGTTCCGCCAGCTCATAATTTAACACCTTTGCTATACCCACCACAGAGGTTGTAGGTCTTGGGTTTACATCCACAACGTATGCCTTGCCATCTTCTCCAAATACAAAATCTATCCCCACATACCCTTTGCAGTGCAACATGGTTACAACCCTCTTACTTATGCTCATTATCTCCTTCTCAGCTTCTCGACCTACAAAATACGGAACTAATCCTCCTTCATATCTTAGCCTCTCACGCTCCATCCTTACAAATTGCTTGTTTACCGTCAGCGGTAACACAGAAGAACCCCCAACTACTACGCTACTGCTTATATCCTCCCCTTTTATAAATTCTGTTACGATATAATCCTGATCATCGCCATAAAAAAATACATCCTCGTGATTTTCTTTTCCATTCAGTATAAAAACGTTTTCCGATGCACATCCATATCTCGGCTTCTTTACATATACCTTCTTTTGTGCTTCACCTTCTCTCATCCCATCCTCGGGTACAATCCTCGGCACGGGTATTCCCTTATCACCCAAAATTTTTGTTGTTTGCATCTTATCAGCGCATATTTCTACGCACTCTGAAGGACAGCCCAAATTAATAGTATTCGATTCTACGAGCTCTGTAAGTTCGCATAACCTATCATCAGGAGCAATAACGATGCCAGCATCGCTTTTCTTCGAGAGCTTGTCCACCGCAGCTTCAAAATCAGCTTCTGCCACCGGATAGACAACTTCATTCCCCAATCTCTCAAAGCTCCTTCTTAACGTTGTAAGCATTGCTTTTCCTTCTCTTAACAAAGATGCACCTTCCTCCCTGCTTCCACCCACTGCATACTCCGCCACCATTATCCTCATTTTATTCTTTATTTCGCGGGTGCAAGTGTTTTCCCATGCTCAACGAGCTTTGCTAACGCAAGGAGTATATTTACGAAATAGTCATTAGGCAAGGATTTATCCAAATCTTTCTCCCAGCTCTTCTTAATCGCATTAAATCTACTCTCCGTCGCTTCCGATAGTTTGCCAATGCTGGAAGCATAAACTTCAGCCATGCCTGCTTTTTTGGGCTTTTCCACTTTTTTTACCTCTTCCTTTTCCCCTCTTCGCAAACCCGTAAGTGGATAGCCCATAGTATTTATCGCTCTCGTTACTGATGATATCTTTATCGGCTCCGCCCTTATCTTGTTCTCCGCTTCCAGAATATCCTCTACTGTTATCGTTTTTTTCTCTATCCTTTCGCGGTATTTCCGCAACCAGCCTGGCCCTCTCTCTATTATTTCTGCCTCTTCCCTCTTTTCGACGGGTTTCTCTTTTTTCACTTCCGCTTCTTCCTTTCTCCCTCTTCGCAAACCTGTAAGTGGATACCCCATTGCATTTATCGCTCTCGTTACTGTTATCCGCTTTATTGGCACCTTCCTTATCCTGTTCTCGGCTTCCAGAATATCCTCTGCCGTTATCGTCCCTTTCTCTATCCTTTCACGATATTTCTGTAGCCAGCCTGGTCCTCTCTCTATTCTTTCTGCCACTTCCCTCTTTTCGACTGGCTTCTCCTTTTTCACTTCTGCTTCTACCTTTCTCCCTTTCTGCAAACCCGTAAGTGGATAGCCGGCTGTATTTATCGCTCTCGCCACCGTTGCCATCTTTATCGGCTTCGCCCTTATCCTGCTCTCGGCTTCCAGAATGCCCTCTACCGTTATCGTTTTTTTCTCTATCCCTTCACGATAGTTCTGCAACCAACTTGGTCCTCGCTCTATCCTTCCTGGTTCTGCCCCCACTTCAACATCCTTTTTCTCTTCTTTCACCTCCGTTTCTGCCTTTTTCCCTCTTCGCAAACCTGTAATTGGATAACCCATTGTGCTTATCGCTCTTGTCACCGAAGAAATCTTTATCGGCTCCGCCCTTATCCTGTTTTCTGCTTCCAGAATATCCTCTACCGTTATCGCCCCTTTTTCTATTCTTTCCTTGTATTTCAGTATCCAATCTGGTGCTCTCTCTATTCTTCCCACTTGTTACCCTTCCCTACACTTTTCTCATTCTTGCTTTCACTATAATAATA